>CAZHCG010000009.1:0-50204 GCA_964530995.1 uncultured Myxococcales bacterium | reverse complement strand
ACATCAACGAGCTGAGGGCCCTTCTGATCGGCCTGCAGCTCGAGGGCTTCGAGGTTCGCGGCGTGAGCTCCGGCGAGGAAGCGCTCGAAACCCTCTCCGAGCGGCACTACGACCTGGCGCTGCTCGATTTGATGATGCCCGAGATGAACGGTCTGAAGCTGGCGCGCTCGATTCGATCCGCGCACCCCGACACCACCGCGGTGCTGATGTCGGCCTATCACCTCTCGCCGGTCCAACTCGCCCGGGCCGACACCGGGGCCGTGGGCTTCGTGCCCAAGCCGTTCCGCTTCGACGAGCTGGTGGGTTTCATCCGTACCAAGCTGGGACAGCGATCGCTGGTCGAGGCCGACTCCCGCCGCGCCGACGAGAGGTACTCCAAAGACGGTCTGCACTCCCCCTTCGACGTCCCGAAGATAGCTTGACACAAGCGGAAATCCCGATTCCGTCCGACTTGACCGGCCGCTTCGCGATGTGCCAGTATGTCGCTGCTTTGCTGGCTGTATCCAAGATCCAAGGAGCTGCAAGATGACGACTTTCAAAACCAGCCTGGGACGCTTTCGATGGTTGGCGCTGGGGGGGCTCGCTTTCGCGGCGCTGGCGATCGCCGCCGAGGTGCTGGCCGCGGACGACGAAGAGGGAGCGGCGGAGGCCGACGAGGCGCGCCTCGATCTGCCGGTGGCCAGGATCGACGGCGAGCCGGTGACGGTCGGCTACCTGGAAGCCACGGCGGCCCGCCAGAGCCCGTTGATGCGCAAGGGTCTGGACCAGCCCGACAAGCTCGAGGAGTTTCTCCAGAAGATGATCAACATGGAGCTGCTCGCCGCCGAGGCCGAGCGTCGCGGCTACGACGAGCACGAGGAGGTCGAGTCGGTGTTGAAGAACCAGCTCGCCTCGCTGATGCACCGCCGCATCGCGGAGAGGATCGAGGAGCGGGAGCCGACCGAGGAGGCGATGCGCGAGTATTACCAGGAGCACGAGAGCAGCTACAACAAGCCCGAGAAAATGCGGGCGCGCCACATCCTGATCACCGAGAAGGAAAAGGCCCAGAAGCTGCTCGCGGACGTGCTGAAGAAGAAGCCGAGCCAGTACGAGTTCCGCCGCCTGGCGCAGGAGAACAGCGAAGACGAGGACACGCGCCTCAGAGGCGGGGATCTCACCTTCTTCCCCAGGCCCGGGGAGGCCCGCGAGGAAGATCCCGAGGTGCCGCCCGAGGTGGCGAAGGCGACCTTCGAGCTGAAGGAGAACGGCGAGATATATCCCGAGCTGGTCGAGTCCTCGCAGGGTTATCACCTGGTGATGCGCACCGGGCGCCGCGACGCGCTGAACCTCTCCTTCGAGGACGCGCGCGACCGCCTCGCGCTGCTGGTCAAGCGCGAGCAGCGCAAGGAGGCGGTCGAGGCCGAGATCGAGAAGCTCGAAGAGCGTTTTCCGGTCGAGCTGCACGAGGAGAACCTCAAGGATGTGGTGATCGATCTCTCCGGCGGACCGCCCAAGCCCCACGCCAGGGGCGGGCTGACCGAGCAGGAGAGGAAAAAAGTGGAAAAGGCACGCAAGGCGCAGCGCGCCCGCCCCGAGAAGAGCGCCGCGGACAAGGGCGGCGATTGAGCGGTTGCGGCGGTCGCAAACCCCCAGCACAACGGAGCACCAGATGAGCGAGCAGACCACCATCGCCGTGATCGGAGGCTCGGGGCTGTACGAGCTGGAGGGCCTGACCGACGTGGAGCAGCACACGGTCGACACGCCGTTCGGCGAGCCGTCCGGTCCGATCGTCTCGGGAGCGCTGGGCGGCACGCGCCTTCTGTTCCTGGCGCGGCACGGGATCGGGCACCGCCTGACCCCTTCCGAGGTCAACTACCGCGCCAACATCTACGCGCTCAAGGTGCTGGGCGCCGAACGCGTGGTCTCCGTCTCCGCGGTGGGGAGCCTGCGCGAGGAGATCCGTCCCGGCGATCTGGTAATCGTCGACCAGTACGTCGATCGGACCCGCACTCGCGCCTCCACCTTCTTCGGCGGCGGAATCGTGGCCCACGTGATGTTCGCCGATCCGACCTGTCCGGAGCTGACCGACGCCGTGCACGAGGCGACCCGGGGAATCGACGCCCGCGTCCACCGCGGCGGAGCGCTGATGACGATGGAGGGCCCGGCCTTCTCCACGCGCGCCGAGTCGCAGATGCACCGCCAGCTGGGGGTCGACCTGATCGGGATGACCGCGATGCCCGAGGCCAAGCTGGCCCGCGAGGCCGAGCTCTGCTACGTGACGCTGGCGCTGACCACCGACTACGACTGCTGGCACGAGAGCGAGGACGACGTCTCCGTCGAAGCCGTGGTCGAGAACCTGAGGCGCAACGTGCACAACGCGCGCAGCGTGGTGTGCCGCCTGGCCGAGAGCGGAATGCCGGCCGCTCGCGGCTGCGCGTGCGCCACGGCGTTGACCGACGCGATCATCACCGATCCCGGAGTGATTCCGGACGAGGCGCGCAGGCGGCTGGCCCCGATCATCGGGAGAGTGCTGTGAGCCGGCCGCTGCTGGTCGTGGGCTCGGTGGCGTTCGACACGGTCGAGACGCGCGCCGGTCGTCGCGAGGAGATCCTGGGCGGGGCCGCGGTCTATATCTCGCTTTCCGCCTCGCGCTTCGCTCCGGTGCGGCTGGTCGGGGTGGTCGGCGAGGGGGATTTTCCCGAAGAGAACGTGCGGCTGCTGACCTCGCGCGGGGTCGACGTGGAGGGGCTGGAGCGACGGACGGGCGAGACGATGCGCTGGTCCGGGGTCTACGCCGAGGACTTCTCGACCCGCACCACGCTGGAGACGCGGCTGGGCGTCTTCGAGCGGTTCGATCCGACGATTCCGCCCGCCTACACCGACAGCGGGCTTCTGATGCTGGGCAACATCGACCCCGGGTTGCAGCTGCGGGTGCTCGACCAGGTCTCGGGCGACTGCTTCGTGGCGACCGACACGATGAACCTCTGGATCGATACGGCGCGGGACGAGCTGGAGAAGGTGATCGCGCGCACCGACCTGTTCGTGATCAACGACGAGGAGTCGTTCCAGCTGACCGCCGAGCCGCAGGTGGCGGTCGCCGCCGAGAAGATCCTCTCGATGGGGCCGCGCTACCTGGTGATCAAGCGCGGAGAGCACGGCGCGCTGCTGTTCGGCGACGACACGCTCTTCTTCGCCCCGGCCTTTCCGCTGCGCGAGGTGGTCGACCCGACAGGCGCCGGCGATTGCTTCGCCGGAGCGCTGATGGGCTACCTCGCCGCGGGCCGGGAGATCGACGGCGCGCGGATTCGGCGGGGGATGATCCACGGAGCCGCGGTGGCCTCCACCGGAGCCGAGGGCTTCGGCACCGAGCGGGTGGCGACGCTGGAGCGCGACCACGTCGACCGCCGCTACGACGAGCTGAGAGACCTGGTATCGGTAGACTGAGCGCGCAGTAATCCCGCTCTTCTTGCGTGAGATTGATGTTTCATTGCGGGCGGCGCCGCCGGAACGCCAGCGCCGCCGCGCGCGGCGTGACAGGGTCGGCGACGGTCCGTATACTCCCGCGGAATCGGCGCGTAGCTTCGCGTGGAGAGGTATGGCTTGCATCCGCTGATCCTGGTCGCGTTCGTGCTGTCCGGCGTCTCCGGGCTGACCCTGGAGATCGTCTGGACCCGCATGCTGGAGCACGTCTTCGGCGCGACCACGCTGGCTATCTCGACGGTGCTGACCTGCTTCATGGGAGGGATGGCGCTCGGCTCGTGGCTGCTGGGCCGCTTCGCCGACAGGCTGCGCGACACGCTGAGCCTCTACGCGGCGGCCGAGGGGATCGTCGGTCTCTGCGCGCTGGTGATTCCGCTTCTCATCCGCGATTTCTACCCGGATCTCAACAGCTGGATGGTCGCCAACATGGGCAACAGCTTCTGGCTGTACTCGCTGGTGCGCTTCGCCGCGGTCGCCGCGGTGCTGATCGTGCCGACCACCTGCATGGGCGCCACCCTGCCGCTGCTCTCGCGCCACGTGGTGCGACACCGCGGTCACATGCTGCGGGTCGGCTCGCGGATCGGCACGCTGTTCACGCTCAACACCTTCGGCGCGGTGGGCGGCGTGTTCCTCGCCACCTTCGCCCTGCTGCCCGGCGTCGGCCTGGCCACGACCAACGCGGTCGCCGGCGGGACCAACATCGCGCTTTGCATCGCCGTGCTGGCGCTGCGCCGCCGCATGACACGCGCCGCCGCGCCGGCTTCGGACGACGAGGAGCGCGACGTGGAGATCGCCACCGCGGTCGAGGGCTTTCGCGAGTTCGAGCCCCGTCCCGTGGAACGCGGCGTGGCGCTGTGGGGCTTCTTCCTCTCCGGGCTGGCCGCGATGAATCTGCAGGTCGTCTGGAACCGCGCGATGGCGATGATCATCGGCTCGTCGGTCTACTCCTTCGCGCTGGTGTTGCTGGCCTTTTTGATCGGGCTGGCGGGCGGAGCGGCGCTGATGTCGCGCTGGTCGAAACGGATTCGCGATCCGGTCGTGGCGCTGGCGCTGGTGGAGCTGGCGATCGCGGCCTGCGCCGCGGCCAACTACCTCTACATGGACGACTTGCCGCGCACCTTCGCCACGCTGGTCACCGGCCACATCGAGGCCTACGAGCAGCACGTGGGGCTGGTGCAGTTCCTGATGTTCGGCGTCGCCGCGCTGGCCGTGCTGCCCTCCACGCTGGGGATGGGCGCCACCTTCCCGCTGACCGTGCGGATCGCGGCCAGGGGTCTGGGCAGCGTGGGACGCGACGTGGGCGGGGTCTACGCGCTCAACACGCTCGGCTCGATCTGCGGCTCCTTCCTCTCGGCGTTCGTCTTCATTCCGCTTTTCTCCCGCACCTTCGATGGTGCCGGGATGCAGGTCAGCTTCTTCCTCTCGGTGGGCATCTACGCGGCGCTGGGCCTGGCGCTGCTGGTCCTCTCGCGCCTGAGGCGCATCGCGCGCGCGGCGGCCGCGGCGGCGACGGTGGGGCTGGCGGTGCTTTTCCTGGGTGGAGCTCCGGGCTGGGATCCGGCCGAGATGACGATCGGGGTCTTTCGCCTCTCGCTGATGGAGGACGCGCTGGACGAGGAATCCTGGGGCGCGCCGGACATCAAGTACTACTACGACGGAGTGACCACCACGGTTTCGATCGAGCTGTGGGGACGCCACTTCGCGCTGAAGAACAACGGCAAGGTCGACGCCTCCAACGGCGACGACATGCCGACCCAGATCATGATTGCGGCCTACCCGCTGCTGCTCCACCCGCGCGGGCCGGAGGATCTGGACGTGGCGATCGTCGGCTTCGGCTCCGGCGTAACCGTCGGCTCGGCGTTGCAGTTCCCGATCGAGCACGTCGACGTGGTGGAGCTGGAGAGCGCGGTGATCTCCGCCTCGACGGTGTTCGGCAGCATGGAAGGCGAGCCGGCCGATCCGGAGTTCGCGGTCAACCACCTGGTCTACCGCCGCCCGCGTGATCCGAGCAGCGGCGAGCCGAGCCCGGAATACGATCCCGGTGACCCCGACACCTTCGTGATCGAGGAGCGGCTCACGATTCACAACAACGACGGCCGCAACTTTCTGGCCGCCTCTCCCGAGAAGTACGACGTGATCGTCTCCGAGCCCTCCAATCCCTGGATCACCGGCGTGTCCAACATGTTCACCGTAGAGGCCTTCCGCTCCTCGGCCGAGGCGCTCGAGCCAGACGGCATCTTCGCCCAGTGGGTCCAGCTCTACGAGCTGAGCCCCGAGAACATCAAGACGATCTTCCGTACCTTCGCCAGCGTGTTTCCCCACGTGGCGGCCTTCTCCTGCGAGGACCTCTCGTCCGACACGGTCCTGCTCGGCTCTTTCAGTCCAATCGATCTCGATCTGTCCAGGGTGCGCGCGGCGATGAACGACCCGCGCGTCGCGGCCGAACTGGAGCGGGCCTACGTGCTTTCGCCGACCGACGCGCTGGCCCGCGTGCTGCTGGTCGACCGCGAGGAGCTGATCGGATACACGGACGGGCGGGGCCGTCCGCCCGGCGAGCGGCTGCCGGTCAACACCGACGACAACGCGCTGATCGAGTTTTCCGCACCGCACGACCTGATCTCTTTTCGCAGCTTCGCCGGCTACCTGGCGACGATCTACACCGATAAATGGCGCTTCGGTCGCATCTCGCGGGAGCTGAGCGGGTTGAGCCCGGGGCGGGAGGGCGCCCGCGAGCTGGCCGAGATGGCGCTCTCGCTGCTCTCCAACGGCCGCAAGCGCGAGGCGGACGCCTGCCTCGAGCTGGCGGCCGAGCGCGCCGAGGGCGACCCCGCCGTCAGGCATGTCGCGCGCGTCGCCAGCCTGCTGGGCGGAGACGGCGGAGCGCCGTTTCCCGAGATCGAACGGCCCGCCCCGGAGCCGGGTCTGTCCGAGGCGCAGGCCGCCGAGCTCGAGCGCAAGGTGGCGGACGTCAATCGCTCGTTGAGGCTGGGCGCGCACCGCGACGCGCTGGAGCGCTCGAAACGGATTCCGCGGCATCTACGGGACCGCGGCGGGCCCCAGATGATGTTGCTCGAGGGCTACTTGCAGTTCTTGAACGCCGACCCGGAGGACAGCGAGCACTGCGAGCGCTCGGTCGAGATCCTGGAGCAGCTGGTGGTGGACCACGCCCACTACAGCGCCAGGCACCCGGAGATCCATTACTACTTGGGGCTGTGCCACGACAACGCGCTGCACTTCGACAAGGCGGTCAAGAACGTGCGGGCCTACGCGAGGATCGTGGACGAGATCGAGCAACGGGAGCGCATCGCGTTGGCGCAGGCGCGGGCCGACATGGAGGGGCGGCTGGAGGGCAGGAGCGGCACGATGCCGATCGAGCTGCCGCCAGATCCGCCCGGAGCACCGACGACCGATGCGCCGGGAGAGTCGCCCAAGGGCCTGCGCGAGCCGGATTCTCGACCTTGATCCATGCACCCCCAGAGGACTTCCTCTGGCCAGGCACATGACGTGAATCATAGGCGTGGTCGCGGCGGGGACTATGGTGGATGCTCGCCGCCGGCGATGCGCGGCGCGCGGCGGGCCCGGTTCCCGGGTCGATTCAAAACCAGGAGGTAGTCCGTGAAAATCCTCGTTCCGGTCAAAAGGGTCGCGGACCCGGACAACGCAAACAA
This sequence comes from uncultured Myxococcales bacterium, assembly GCA_964530995.1. Lineage (GTDB taxonomy): Bacteria > Myxococcota_A > Polyangia > JAAYKL01 > JAAYKL01 > CAZHCG01. Next base: position 43,077 of record CAZHCG010000009.1, on the reverse strand, counting down.
GGTCAAGATCAGCTCGGACGGCCAGCGCGTGACATCCGAGGGCCTGGAGTGGAAGCCCAACCCGTTCGATGAGTACGCGGTCGAAGCGGCGCTCCGGCTCGCCGAGGACGCCGGCAGCGGCAAGATGCGCGGCGAGGTGGTGGTCGCCACGATCGGCCCCGACGACACCACCCAGCAGCTGCGCCAGTGCCTGGCGATGGGCGCTGGGCGCGGAATCCTCGTTTCGGGAGAGGACGAGCAACTCGACGCCACGATCGTGGCGCGCACGCTCGCGAAGCTGGTCGAGAAGGAGGAGCCCGACCTGGTGCTGATGGGCAAGCAGGCCGTCGACGGCGACTCCAACCAGGCGGGACAGATGCTCGCCGAGATCCTCGGCTGGCCCCAGGCGACCTTCGCCGGGCAGATCGAGACGACCGAGGACTTCTCGTCGGCGACCGTAACCCGCGAGGTTGACGGCGGCGCCGCCACGCTCGAGGTCGGCCTCCCGGCGGTGATCACGGTCGATCTGCGGATCGTGCTGCCCGAAGGGGTGAAGAACAACGTCAGCCCGGCGGACAAGCCGTACCAGGAGGGTCCGCGCTACGCCTCGCTGCGCGGAATCATGAAAGCCAAGAAGAAGCCGATCGACAAGCTGTCGCTCGACGAGCTCGGCGTCGACCAGACGCTGCGCGTGCGCAGCCTGAGCTTCGCCCAGCCGCCGGCGCGGCAGGCGGGAGTGATCCTGGAGACGGTCGAGGAGCTCGTCCAGAAGCTCAAGGACGAGGCCAAGGTCCTGTAAGCAAGGAGGATGATCATGGGTAACGTTCTCGCAGTGGCGCAGATCCTCGAAGGCGAGGTCAAGAAAGCTACTCACTCGACCGTGGCCTGCGCAGCGGAGATCGCCTCCTCGCTGGGCGGCTCCTACAGCGTGTTGGCGCTGGGCGACGACCTGAGCAAAGCGGCTGAGGACTTGCAGTCGCTGGGCGCGGAAAAGGTGCTGCTGGCCGAGGCGGCCGGCCTGGACAACGCCGTGGCCGAGCAGTGGACGCCGATTATCGAAAAGGCGATGCGCGACGGCGGCTTCCAGGTGCTGGTGGGTCCGGCCTCCAGCACCTGCAAGGATATCTTCCCCCGCGTGGCCTACCGGCTGGAGGCCGGGATGGCCAGCGAGGTGGTGGCGCTCTCGTCCGAGGGCGGCTCGTTGCGCTACGTGCGCCCGATGTTCGCCGGCAACGTGAACGGGACGGTCGAGGTGACCACCGATATCCAGGTGCTGACGATCCGGCCCTCCGAGTTCGCGCCGGTGGAGCCCGGCGACGGGCAGAGCCCGAGCGAGAAGCTCGAGGTGCCGCCGCCTTTGGAGGCGGCGCAGCGCGTGAAGTTCGTCAAGTTCGAGAAGGCCGAGTCGGCGCGCCCGGATCTCTCCGAGGCCGCGGTGATCGTTTCGGGGGGGCGCGGGCTCAAGTCCAAGGAGAACTTCAAGCTGGTCGAGGATCTCGCCGACCTGTTCGGCGGCGCGGTGGGCGCGACGCGCGCCGCGGTGGACGCCGGTTTCATCCACAACGAGTTCCAGGTGGGGCAGACCGGCAAGATCGTGGCGCCGGATCTCTACTTCGGGCTCGGCCTGTCCGGCGCCTTGCAGCACGTGGCGGGAATGAAGTCCTCCAAGGTCGTGGTCGCGATCAACAAAGACGAGGAGGCCCCGATCTTCCAGGTTTCGGACTACGGCCTGGTCGCCGACCTGTTCAAGGTCGTCCCCGACCTGATCGAGCAGATCAAGAAGGTGGCCAAGTAGGCTCCACTCGTTCTTTCCGGCCGTTTCCCGAAATAGCGCTTTTTGTATCTGTTTCCTTCCGAAACGCTGCTATGATTAGCAAAGTGGTCTCGATGGAGGAACGGGATGAGGATCGGGGTAATCGGCCCGGTGCTGGCCGCGTCGTTTCTCGGGCTGTCCGCTTGCTGGCACGCGGGTGGCTCTTCGACACCGGACGGCGGGCAGACCAGTACGGACGCCGACGCCGACTCGGATTCGGACGCCGACGCCGACTCGGATTCGGACGCCGACGCCGATGCTGACGGGGAAGCTCCCCCCATGGAGCAATCCCCGGGCGGGTATTTCGATCCCTCCACCAATCTCAGCTGGCAGGATCCACCGGAGCTCCCCCCCGATTTCGACGGCTTCTTCACCTGGCCGGGCGCCGTCGAATTCTGTGAAAACGGCACGTGGGGTGGGCACCACGACTGGCGCATGCCGAACATCCACGAGCTGATATCGCTGATCCGCGGCTGCGTGAACGGGGAAGTCACCGGGGGCCTCGCGACCAGCAACTGCGGCGTCGAAGACCCCGGCTGCCTGGAGCTCGGCTGCTCGCTGGGAGAGGACTGCGACCATTGTACCCAGTGCGACGGTCCGGGGGCTTCGGGATCATACTGGGATCCCGCTTTGAGCAGCAATTGCTCGCAGAGATACTGGTCGTCGTCCCCGTACGAGACGAGCTATGTCTGGACCGTGAATTTCTCCTCCGCCTACGTGGGAGCCGACTTCATCTACGACCACTACTGCGTACGCTGCGTCCGCCCGGCGTCCTGATTTCCGAACCCAAAAAAGCACGTCAGCCTCACAGACCGGCGACGGTCAGACCCAGGCTGCGGGCGGCTCTCGCCTGTTGGCGGTCGTGCGTGGCGAAGGTCGGCTCCACCTGGCGAATCGCACCGTACGGCAGCGCGGATTACTTCCTACCGCAGCGTTTTGCACCAGCAGTGCATGTCCTCGAGGCGACCGCCGATCTCGCAGTTGCGCACCAGCGTGCCGGTGTGCTCGTATCCGGCGCGGGCGAAGACGGCGTTCATCCCGCCCGAGCCGGCCCGCGCCAGCGTGTAGGCGCAGCGCACGCCGCGCCCGGCCGCGTCCAGCTCCAGGGCGCGCAGCAGGTGGCCGGCCAGCCCCATTTTGCGCTGCGAGGGGCGGGTCGCGAAATCGGTCATCTCCGCGTTGGCCAGCGACGGCACGCTCTCGGCCGACGCCGCCGCGACCAGCTCTCCGCCGGGATCGCGCACCAGGCGGTACAGCACGTCCGCGGCCATCGTCTCGGCCACGTAGCGCGGGGAGTCGACCGGAAAGGGGTAGCTCTCGAAGGTCTCGGCGTAGAGCGCGGCCAGCTCCTCCGCGTCCCGCGGCTCGCCCCGAAACGAGCCGTAGCCGGCGGGCAGCTCGGGCTCGCCCGGCGTCTCGCGCCGCTGTTCGTCCAGCAACGATTCCAGCAGCCGCCTCTCGGCCTCTCCGCTGGAGGGCCGGCGGCGCTCGTCCGAGAGGAAGCGCGAGACGATCACCGCGTCGACACCGGCGAAGAAGCCGCGGATCAGCGCTTCGGTCTCGAAGCCGATAGGCTCCAGACCCCGCTCGTCGCCCTTTCGCAGCTTGGCAAAGATCTTGTCCAGGCCGCGGGCGCGGGCCAGCTCCTCCAGCTCACGAGCCAGGGCGACCGTGTCCTCGCCGCGATACTCGATCACGCGCACCCGCCGATTGAGCGGGCTGACGAAGACGCGCGCCCAGAAGCCGGCGCCCTCCAGCTCCAGCTCGACGCCGCGATCGCCGCCCGGGCGCGACGGATCGCCGGCGGCGATCACTCCTCGCCCCCCGCCTCCCGGCGCTCCTCGCGCTCCAGGTCGCCGGGGACCAGGGAGATCGTGTCGTTCTCCTGGTTGAACAGCTTGCCCACCCCGATCTCCGGCGCCCAGCGCTGGCCGCGCATCATCCGCTCGTCGCAGTAGGTGCAGTCCGGCGGGCAGGTCGTCTCGCGCTCGCGGGGCTCGGTGTAGAGGGTGATCACTCCCTCGTAGTTGCGCAGCACCACCTTGCGCGTGCCCATCGAAACCAGGTAGTTGGGCTGCAGGGGAATCTTGCCCCCGCCGCCGGGAGCGTCCACCACGTAACGCGGCACGGCGAAGCCGCTGGTGTGCCCGATCAGCATCTCCATGACCTCGATCCCCTTGGCCACCGGCGTGCGGAAGTGCTCGATCCCGCGCGACAGGTCGCACTGGTAGAGGTAGTAGGGCCGCACGCGGTTGCGGACCAGGCCGTGGCACAGCTCGCGCAGGATCAGCGGGCAGTCGTTGACATCGCGCAGCAGCACGCTCTGGTTGCCCAGCGGTACCCCGGCGTCGGCCATCATCGCCAGCGCGCGGCGGCTCTCGTCGGTCAGCTCGCGCGGGTGGTTGAAGTGCGTGTTGACCCAGACCGGCCCGTGGCGCCCGAGCACCTTCGCCAGCTCCGGGGTGATCCGCTGGGGAAGGACCACCGGCGTGCGAGTGCCGATCCGCACCACCTCCACGTGGTCGATCGCCAACAGCCGTCCGAGCAGGTCGTCGAGCCTCTCGTCGGACAGCAGGAACGGATCCCCGCCGGAGAGCAGCACGTCGCGCACGTTATGGTCGCTCTCGATGTAGCGGATCGCGTCGTCCAGCATCGAGCGGCTCGTCTTCTGATCCGGATCGCCGACCCGTCGCTTGCGCGTGCAGTGCCGACAAAACATCGAGCACTGATGGGTGACCAGGACCAGGACGCGGTCGGGATAGCGATGGGTCAGTCCCGGGACGGGCGAGTCCTCGTCCTCGGCCAGCGGGTCCTCGATGTCGGCCGCGTCCACGCTCAGCTCGTGGGCGGAAGGCACGGCCTGCATGCGGATCGGACAACGCCTGTCCTCGGGATCCATCAGCGAGGCGTAGTAGGGGGTGATCGCCATCGGGAACTGCTCGGCGGCCCTCTTGATCGATCTCAGCTCGGGGTCCGAAAGCGACAGTAGATCGGTCAGCTCGACCGGATCGGTGATCAGGCTGTGCAGCTGTTCGCGCCACGGCGCTCTCGCCAGCTCGCGGATATCTCCGGTGGTTCTGCTCTGCGCTGTGCTCAATGGTCTCTCCTCGCCAAAAGCGGGCAGCTCCCGGCCCGCCGTGATGGGAAGCCAGCTACTTTGATGCCCGAATCTTCGGCGACGAGGCGCGGACCGCGCGCTCACGAAGCCGCTGCAGCGCTCGAAGTGGAGAAGCGCTCGCCGGACGGAGTTGGTCGACGATGATTGGTGCACAAAACATTTGTATACTAAATACCATGAAATCACCCGGTACGCAAGCGAGCACTCCAGGCCGTCAGGAAAGCCTTGTTGCCGAAAGGATCGTAAACGGTTTTGTCGCCAGCCGGATCGACCCGTGCGACCGGGGGTCTCTCGGAAAGCCCTGCGGAGGGGATTGCCGGCGGCGGAAAGCTACCAGCTCTCGACCTGCTCGAGCACGGGGTAGCTGGGGCGGATGTCGGTCGGGATCTCGTCGAGCTCGTCGAGGGCTCGCTGTAGCTCGGCGGGCAGGGCTCCGTACTCGGAGATGAACTTCTCGGCCCGCTCGTAGTCGCCGAGCGCCTCGATCATCAGAATCTCGGTTGCCAGCGACTTGACCGCCTCGCGCATCTTGGCCGCGTCGTAGCGGTACTTGCCGCTCTCGTCGCGCACCACGGCGTCGTGCTCGGCCAGGTAGTTGAACTGGATCACGTTGGCCTGTCCGTGGGCCTCGCTGGCGCCGAAGCGCACCGAGCGGAAGAAGCCGGCCAGGAACGAGGCGTAGACGTTCTCCATGAAGCCCTCGGGGTGCAGCCCCTTCTCGATCAGAAGGTAGTTGAGGTACATCCCCAGCGTGTCCGCCTTGGCCTCCTCGATCACCGGGTAGAGCTCCTCGAGCGCCGCGTTGACCGTGGTCTTGACCTTCTTGCCGTCGCGCTCGACCTCGATCTTGCCCGGCCCCAGCCCGTGCGCGGTCTCGTGGACCAGCGTGTGGTTGAAGAAGGCGTCGAACGAGACGTTGTCCACCTGCTCGGGGACAAGCATCGCCTCGGCGATCGGGACCAGGATCTTCTCGTACTTGGCCTCGGCCACGTTCTTGAGCATCACCTTCTTCGAGCCCTTCTTTTCGCGCACCACCTCGTCGTTGGGCAGGTTGAACGCCAGCGTCTGGACTCCGGCGCGCGTGTCGCCTCCGGTGAAGAGCACCTCCACGACCGAGATCGGCGACTCGGTGCCGCGGTCGGTGTTCTTGTGCTCGTCAGGGATCGGCAGGAACTGCTCCATCTCGGGGATCAACGACTTGATCCGCGCCAGCCGCTTCGAGTCCTCGGGATCGCGCAGCGTGACGAACGCTTCGAACGCCGCCTTGTACCCGAAGAGGCGATCCTCGTAGACTTCGTAGGGTCCGATCACGACCTCGATGTCGCCGTCGCCCAAATCCATCCAGGCCATGTCGCTCTCGCGGTACTCGTTGCTGCCGAAGGCCGCGGCGCGCTTGGTCAGGTAGCTCTTCAGCCGCTCGTCCTCGGCCGAGGCCGCCGCCTTCTCCAGCATCTCGGCGGCCTTCCCGAGGCGCTCGGCGTAGTGCTCGGAGTAGGGCACCGCCACCAGGCCGTCACCCTTGCGGCGGATCACGGTGAAGTAGCCGGTGAACGCGCCCTCCTGGTCGGGATGCTCCTCGATCCACTCCTGGAACTCCTTCTTCGTCATGTCCTCGGGGTAGAAGGTGACGCCCAGCGGCTTCTCCTCGTCGCCCCAGAACGGCTCGTGGTCCTCGAGCCGGTCCCAGGGCCCGTACATGATGTCGAAGTAGGTCAGGGTGTCCTTCAGCTCCGGGTCGGCGGCGATCTGCTCGCGCCACTCGGGGTTCTTTTCGGAGACCTGCCGGAAGAACAGCTCGTCCATCAGCTGGGCCGCCTCGATCAGCGCCGCGATCGTCGGCCGGTGCTTTTCCGGGATCTTCTCGGGATCGACCGCGATCTCTACCGGCGCGAACTCGGCGACCTTGGCGGCCATCTCGTCCTCCTCGGTCTTCTCGCTCTCTTTTTCCTGGCCCTCGGCCTTCTTCTCGGCGTCGGCCTCCTTGCTCTTCTCCTCGGCCGCGGCGGCCTTCTTCTCGGCGTCGGCCTCCTTTTCCGCGCCGGCCTTCTCGCCTCCGCAGCCGGCCAGCGCGGCGACCAGCACCGCGGCGATTACGCATCCGTACGCTCTCCACATGACGCGACTCCTTTCTTGCATCGCAACGCCTGCATCATATTGAATGAAAAAGAAAAATCCAGCGGCGCCGGCGCAGGGGAGCGGGACGTTCAGCGGCGTCGCACCTCGACGTCGAAGACCGTGGCCTTGCCCTCCCGGCCGACCTCGCTGAAGCGCAGAACCGCGAGGCCGAGCTGCACCGACTTGCCGTCCGGCTTGCGCAGCGTGATGTGCTCGTCGTCCATTTTCATCACCTTGCAGCGGCCGAACTGGCGGTGGTTGACCACGTCGTTGCGCCGCGGAAAAACCTCGGGAGGCTCGTCGTCCCAGTCGGGCGCGCTTCGCTGCTGGCGCTCGGACTCGGCGAGCACATCTCCCCAGCGCTCGCCCAGCGATCCCTCGCGAGAGCGGGCCGGCTCCGGCGAGGCCGCGGCCGCCCGTCCGGAGCCAGGCTCGCCGCCGACCCCGCGCGGCAGATCGGGCTCGGCCGAGAGCAGCGGCTCGAACGACAGCTCGGCGAAGTCGCACTCGGCTGCGAGCAGCTCTCCGCCCAGCACCTGCACGCCGTTGTCCGTGGAGCGCGAGACCACGCACAGCCAGTCGGACAGCTCGACCCGGCCGGCGCGGCGCATCCGCCCGCTCAGCTGCAGCAGGTCGAGCGGACCCTCGAAGCGCGAGGGCGCCTCGGACCCGGCCGCGCGAATCTCGAGCCTGCGCAGCCGGCCGAAGCCGCGCACGTCGCAGAACTCGAGGCCCAGCTCGGCGGCGGCCACCTCGATCGCGTCGGGTAAGAGCGCGCCTTGCTCCAGTCGAACGCCGAGAGCTGGGGGCTTTTCGTCCATGCGAAACGGCAGGCTACACCAACTCCGCCGCCGCTGGCAATCCGCCCGGCGCGCCGTCGCAGGTGGCGAGCCGGCTCGGCCTGCCCTCTTCGCCTCCGGGCGATGCTCTTGCTCCGAGGCTCGGTTCGAGGCACAAGGATGATCAAAGTGAAAGGCTGATCAAGATGAGTCACGACCGGATTACGGAGCTTCGGATTGCAGGCCTGCGGTCGATAGAAGAGATCGAGCTCGATTTGAGCGGGCTCGCCGTTCTGATCGGAGACAACGGTTCCGGGAAGAGCACCATCCTGGAGGCGCTGGAGCTTCTGCGATTGCTGGGGAGTCCGGTTTCGTTTGTCAACGATGCGCTGTTGAATCACGGTCAGCTCGAGGAGCTGCTTCGCTGGGGTGCCGATCGGCTGCGTCTGGGAGTGACAATAGAGGGAGGCGGACCGGTTCTCGACTTTGATATGGCTGTCGCTGCAGTGGGGAAAACGCCGGAGATCGTAGAAGAGACGCTGTTGGTTTCTCCGAGCGGAGAATCCGGAGGACAAAGCGCCAGGCGAGTAGTGGAGCGAACCGCTGAAGGCGCCTGGGTCGAGGAAGACGGCGCCGGATCGACTTCGCCTTCGGGTGAGGTGTCGGGAACCAACTTCAAAATCACGAGTGACAGGTCGGCACTCGTGAGCATGGGAGCCCGCGCGCCTGCCGAGGTCGAGCGCACCTTGCACGCCCTGGAGAACATCGAGCTGCAGGTGCCGTTCGAGGTGCGACCATTCTGGCAGTTGAACGAGCAGGATGTTCGCAGGGGACCGCGGGGTCCCGCTGTCGTCCAGCCGACGAAGGGGCTCGCGCGCTACGCCGTCGATCTGCCGAACACCATGCAGAAGCTGCGGAACCTGGGGACGAAAACCTGGGAGCGAGTGATCGATCGGGCGCGTCGCGGAATAGACGAAGATATCAGCGATTTCGTAATCGAATCGAATTTGCGTTCGAGATTGGAAATAGGAATGGTTCACGGTCGACACCCCGATCGACCACTGCCGCTTGATTTTCTCTCGGAAGGACAGCTCAGCTACCTGTGTTTTCTCGTGCTCGTCGAGCTTCATCGAGAAAGGTCGTTGCTCGCCTTCGACGAGCCGGAGTCGCACCTCCACCCGGAGCTGCTGGCGAGAGTCGTCTGGATGCTCGAAGAGGTCGCCGAGCAGTGCCCGGTGGTGCTGGCCACGCACTCGGATCGTCTGCTCGATGCGCTGGATGACCCGAGCGAGAGCGTAGTGTTGTGCTCACTCGACGCGGACAGGGCGACCGTGCTCCAGAGGCCGGACTCCGGACGCCTGGCGGAGTGGCTGGAGGACTACCGGGGACTGGGCTCGTTGCGGGCGGAGGGTTACGAGGCCTATGTTTTCGACGCGGAATCGGAGGAGCGGCCCGAATGAGAATCACCGTGTTGTGGGAGGACCAGCGCTCCGTGAGAGCGAGAGGTTTCGGTCCCCACGTTCTCCTCGTTGCCTGCCTTTCGGACGAGCTCGGTCGTGGTCGGCGCAAGAGCATCGAGCGTGTCTTGAATCCGGTGCCCAAGAAGGGGGCGGCCAAGCTTCTCAAGGCCTTGAGAGAAGATGGCCGGAGGATGTCCAGGCACGGTCCCGTCTTTGCGGTAGTGGACAGGGACAAAGCGACTTCGGCGCTGAAACGTGAGCAGCGACCGAAGCTGAACTGCCTGCTTGCCGTGCGTACGAAGCTGGAGGAGTCGGTTTCGGGTGACTACGATTTCGTCCTCTTGGTGGAAAACGCCGAGACGCTGGTTTCGGAGGCGTGCCGTTCACTGGGCGAGGACGTGTTCCCAAAGAAGCCCAACCCAGAAGAGCGCGACGGAGTTCTGGGGCGAATCGCTTGGGGGAAGCGTCAATTGCGCGACGAAGTGAGAAAAAGCGTGCCGAGCTTCGATCGGTTGGTACTGCGCGTGGGATCGAGACTGCGCGACCACCTCGAATAGGCCGCCGCTGCGCGACCTCGAGGATGCCAGCCGCAATACCCGCAAGAGTGGCGAGCCGGTTCGGGCGCGCTATGCTTCTCTGTGCAGCCTCCGGAGGAAAAGCGATGGTGAACGGATCGAGCGAGCGGCGGATCAGGATCCTGGTCTCGGACATCGACGGCACGCTGCTGCGCGACGGCGAACCGACCAGCGGCTTGGGCACCCTGCGGCGCATGCTGGCCGCGGGCGGCGACGACGTCTGGCTGGCCTACGCCACGGGCCGCACCTTCGACTCGGTGCGCGAGCTGGTCGAGCAGGGCGCGCTTCCCGGGCCGCAGGCGGTCGCGGCGCTGGTCGGGACCGAGCTGTGGCTGCCGCCCTGGGAGGCGGCGGACGAGGAGTACTCTCGCGAGATCTCGCAGGGCTGGGACCGCGAGGCGGTGGAGGAGATCGTCGCCGGGCACTCCGGCGAGATCGAGCCGCAGCCCGAGGTCTACCAGAGCCCGTGGAAGGCGAGCTATTTCCTGGAGCGGGAGAGCCTCGTCCCGCGCCTCGAGCGCGAGATCGCAAAGCGGGGCGTCGAGGCGCAGCTGATCCACTCCAGCGGAAACCTGCTGGACGTGATCCCGGCCCGGGCGGGCAAGCGACCCGCGGCCGAGCACCTCTGCCGCCGCTGGGAGGCCTCGTCGGGCGACGTGCTGGCGGCCGGCGACTCGGGCAACGATCTCGACATGCTGGGCCATCCGCGCTTCATGGGGGTGGCTGTGGGCAACGCCAAGGAGGAGCTGGACCGCGAGGTGGACGAGATGCCCCGCGTCCACGACGCCTCGCGCGATTTCGCCGCCGGAGTGCTGGAGGGAGCGGCCGTCTTCCGCTTCTGGCCGGCCCACGCCCGCGCGGAGGGCGACGCTCGTTCCAAGTCCGCCGTCGACGAGAGCTGAGATACGCAAGCTGACCGGCGGCCGCAAGCGGCTGGTCTGGGACAAGGAGGACCTGCTGATAGAGGTCGAGGGCGGCGAGCGGCATCCGATCGATTCGCTCTCCTCCGGCGAGCGCCAACTGCTGCTGCTGGGCGTGGAGCTGGACCACCGCTGGAAGCCCGGGTCGATAGTGCTGATCGACGAGCCGGAGCTGCACCTCGAGGCCGGCTCGATCGCGAGGCTGTGGGGACTGCTGACCGATCTGAGGAAGGAGCGAGGGGGGCAGCTGATCGCGGCCACCCAGAGCAGTTACCTCTTCGAGCTGGCAGATCCGGGAACCACGATGCTGCTGGGAGAAGGCAACCTCTGATGCCGGTCTCATCCGACGAAAAAGAGATACTGCAGGGGATCCAGCGCGATCTCAAGGATTCGGGTTCGGCTGGAAAGCTATTCTATCCCGACCGAGGTCTTCATGAACTGCACGCGGTCGTAGGCGGCGGGGTTGTCGCTGGCCGACTGGGCCAACCGGCCGCGGAAGTCTGCGAGGCTCCGCATTCCGTGCTCTTTCATCCAGGCGCGCATCTGTTCTCGGATTCTCCCGATCGTCTCCAGGCCCTTCTTGTAGAGAGCCGAGCAGACCTGGACCGCCTTGGCGCCGGCCAGGATCTGCTTGATCGCGACGGCGCCGTCGTGGACACCGGTCGAGGCGGCCAGTTCGCACTCCAGCCTGCCGGACAGGATAGAGATCCAGCGCAGGCTCTCGACGTGATCGCCGGGCCGGCTGTGGATCGCGGCCGGCACGAGCTGCATGCGCTCGATGTCGAAGTCGGGACAGTAGAAGCGGTTGAACAGCACCAGCCCGTCGGCGCCGGCCGCGTCGAGGCGGGCCAGGCTGGTCGCCAGGCTGGAGAAGTGCGTACCCAGCTTGAGCGAGACCGGGATCGAGACGCGCTCCTTCACCGCCTTTAGCAGATCGAGGTAGACCTGCTCGTTCTGCTGACCGGTTCGTCGCGGATCGGACGGCATCACGAAGGCGTTCAGCTCCAGGGCGTCCGCGCCGGCCTGCTCCAGTCGGCGCGAGAAGTCGGTCCAGCCGCCCGCGCTGACGCAGTGCACGCTGGCGACGATCGGGATCGAGACCGCGCGCTTGGCTTCGCGGATCGTCCTCAGGTAGCTGTCGACCGCGTTCTCGCGCCCGTAGGCGCCGATGTACTCGGCCGCCTCGGGATGCCACATCGACTCGCCGCTCGCGTCGGCCAGCTCGTCGACCTCGGCCGCGATCTGCTCTTCGAAGATCGACTTGAGGACCACCGCGCCGGCGCCGGCGTCGGCGCACTCGCGCACCGCGTCGGCCGACTTGGTGAACCCGCTGCTGCCGGCGATGATCGGGTTGGCGAGCTTCAGCCCCAGGTACTCGGTGGACAGGTCGGTCACGGCGATTCTCCTCTTGTGTTCGACAAAACGGAGCATGAATCGAGCGCGCCAAAAGTCAACACGCCGCGCGCCGCTTTCGAGGCTGCTCGACCTCGCAGGCTCACGGCCCAGGTCTGTCGATCGTGAGCGCGAGAGACCACTGGTGGCCGTCGAAGTGGAACGCCACCGCGCGTGGATCGGGGCCCGAGTGGTCGCCTCCCACGGCCCAGACGTTGTTCGCCCAGCCGTCCTGGCCGGTGGTCGAGCCGAAGCCGAGCAGGTCGCGGATCCGGACGGCCTCGCCCAACTCGTAGACGGTCCAGGCGGCGCCGTCGTGCCGGGCTGCGAAGCCGTCCACGCCGGCGACGAACAGATCCTCCTCGGCGCGCGCCCAGGCCGTGCGAGGCTCCCAATCGAAATCGTGCTCGTGCGAGATCTCGCCTTGCTCGACGTCGAAAAGCGTCATCGCCCCGTAGCGGTCCACGGCGAGCACGCGACCCGCGCTGAACGCCCACACGTCGCTGAACGGGTACTCGCACTCGGGATCGAAGACAACCTGCCACTGCGATCCGTCGAAGCGGGCGGCCATCCCGCAGTCTCCGGCGGCCCACACCTCGCCCGGCGCGATACCCCATACGGCCCGCAACGAAGAGCACGCCGGCAGCGCGTCGCCGCTGTCCGTGTCCGTCTCCGAACCGGTGTCCTCCGGATCCGACGAGGAGGCGTCGGGTCGGGGATCGGTCGCCGGCGCGCCGTCCCAGCAGCTCGAGGATATCGCGACGACCGTCGAAACCGTGATCACCCAACGTGGCATCTCGCTCCCAACGACCTCCAGCTCCTCGGTGGTCGACGGAGCGTTGGCAGATGAAAAAGTTTGCATCGGCGCCGATTCCCCCGACCCACGATCTTCGGGTCAGAGCCGACGACTTTTTGTAATTATTGGGTTTTTCAGCGGGTCGGAGGCAGGGTGTCGGCAGGGTGTTGACTGGTTTGGTCTGTTCCATTATGATACTGGTATGAAATCGATACTAATCAGAAACCTGGATGAACAGGTGCTCGCACGGCTCAAGCGGCTGGCGGCGTCCAATCATCGCTCGCTGCAAGGCGAGCTGCACCGAATCCTCGAGCGGGCCTCGCGTCTCGCTTTGCGCAAAGACGCGGCTTCGTCGTTGAGCTTGATCACTGTCTCCACTGGCAGACGCGGAACCTTCGATCGGGACGAGGTCTATGGCGATGACGGCAGATAGCCCTCTTTTCCTGGACACCAACGTCCTGCTTTGCGCCACCGACACGACGCGGGAGCACCACGAAGAGTCGATCGCCCTGCTGCGGGCCGCCGGGATTGCGCTTTCGCTCAGCGGTCAGGTTCTTCGCGAGTACCTTGTGGTTGCGACCCGGCCCCCGGAGGTCAACGGGCTCGGTCTTGATTCCGCAGGCGCCATGTCCAACGTCGAGCAGGTGCGCGGACGGGTCGCGCTTCTCGAAGAGACGGAGCGCACCTGGGACGAGCTGGTCGAGCTGGTGCGACGACACTCGCTGGGAGGCAAGCGGATTCACGACGCCAACATCGCCGCGACGGCGATCGCCCACGGGCAAGAAGGGATAGTCACCCTCAATCCCAGGGATTTCGATTTTTTGAGCGACGAGCCCGCCTCTCCGCGCATCCTCTCCCCGAGCCGGGCTGTGGCCATCGCCGGCTCCTGAAGCCGCGATCTCGACGGCCGGAAGACGGCTGCTCGCGCGGCTAGGCTGAAGTTCCCCCCGCTTTCGAGGCAGTAGTCAGCAGCCAACCCCTCGCCAATTATGGGGATTTTCTTGCAGGAGCTGTTGCTGCAGACCGAAAAATGTAGGCATGTAATAAGTGGGCATGCACATTCACATCATCCCCAACCGCAAATCAACGCCGGCCATTATTCTGCTTGAGTCCTTTCGGGAGAACGGGAAGGTCAAGAAACGCACTGTGGCAAACCTCTCCTTGCCCGATCTGCTCGACCTGGAGGGAGTAGATGAGGACGACATCTACGAGGCGATGGACTGGCTGCTTGCGCGACAAAGGCGCATCGAGAAGAAGCTGTCCAAGCGTCATCTCGCGGACGACGACCTGGTGCTATACGATCTGACCTCGAGCTACTTCGAGGGGGTGACCTGTCCGCTCGCCAGGCTGGGCAAGAGCCGGGACAGGAAGCGCAACACGCTCCAGGTCAACTACGGCCTGGTGGCCGACCGGCGGGGCTGTCCGGTCGCCGTCTCGGTCTTCGAGGGCAATTTCCTGTCGATGCTGACCTACTACGTCCAGTGGCACATGCTCGAAGCGTGGCGGCCGCCACCTGAGCACGATAACGCGCGACATCTGCCGAGGGCACGGCGACGACAACCCGTCGCATACCTTCACCATCGACACTACGCCCAACGAGAAGCAAAGACGCGCCCTCAAACTGCTCGCCGAGATCTCGGTGTAGACAGAACTTCAGTTTAAGGGGGCGAGAAGATCCGGAGCGCTTCTTTCAGTCGGCCAGGTCTACTCGCTCCACGGCCAGCGCGCGGCCGCTGGCGGGGTCTGCCTCTACCAGGGCTCCTTGCAGGCGCGCTCCTCCCTTGGCCGGCTTGAAGCTGGCGGGCAGGCCGGTCTCGAAACGTCCGACGACCAGCTCCTTGCGCATCCCGATCACCGAGTCGTGGGGGCCGGTCATCCCCACGTCCGTGATGTAGGCGGTCCCGCCTTCGAGCAGCTGCTCGTCGGCGGTCTGCACGTGGGTGTGCGTGCCCAGCACCGCGGTGACGCGCCCGTCCAGGTGAAAGCCCATCGCGCGCTTCTCGCTGGTCACCTCGGCGTGCATGTCCACGACAATCAGCTTGATGCCTGCGAGCGCCTCCAGCGCGCGGTCGGCGGCCTTGAACGGGTTGTCCGCCTGATCCATGAAGACCTGCCCGGCCAGGTTGATCACTCCGACCCGCACGCCGGCCGCGGTCTCGTAGCTGCCCAGGCCCGCGCCGGGCTGGCCCTCGGTGTAGTTGTGGGGCCGCAGCAGGCGCGGCTCGGACGAGATGTAGGGCCTGATCTCGCGCTGCCGCCAGACGTGGTTGCCGGTGGTCACCACGTGCGCCCCCAGCTCCAGGATCTCGCGCGTCAGCTCGGGCGTGATTCCGCGGCCGCCCGCCGCGTTCTCGCCGTTGACCACCGCGAAGTCGACGCGGTGCTCGGCGATCAGGCCCGGCAGCCGGCGCCGCAGCTCCAGCACACCGGTCTTGGCCATCACGTCTCCGACCAGCAGAATGCGGATGGAAGACATCGCCCGCGCTCAGTGGGCCGTGGCCACGGCTCGCGTCTCGCGGATGACCGTGACCTTGATCTGGCCGGGATAGGTCAGCTCCGACTCGATCCGCCCGGCGATGTCCTTGGCCAGCATAATTGCGTTCTCGTCGGAGACGCTCTGGTTCTCGACCAGCACCCTCACCTCCCGGCCGGCCTGGATCGCGTAGGATTTTTCCACCCCGTCGAAGCCGGTGCAGATCTTCTCCAGGTTCTCCAGCCGCTTGACGTAGGACTCCAGCATCTCGCGGCGCGAGCCCGGGCGGGCTCCGGAGAGCGCGTCCGCCGCGCCCACCAAATGCGCGATCACACTGGTCGGCGACTCCTCCTCGTGGTGAGAGGCGATCGCGTTGACCACCAGCGGCTCCTCGCCGTGCTTCTTGGCGAACTGCGCTCCCACCAGGGCGTGCGAGCCCTCCACCTCGTGGGTCATCGCCTTTCCGATGTCGTGCAGCAGACCCGCGCGGCGGGCCTTGCGCTGGTTGAGCCCCAGCTCCGCGGCCATCATCCCGGCGATGAAACCGCACTCCACCGAGTGCCTCAGCACGTTCTGCGCGTAGCTGTAGCGGAACTTCAACCTGCCCAGCATCTTGACCAGCTCGGGGTGCACCCGCGCCAGCCCGAGCTCCAGGATCGCCTGCTCGCCGGCCTCCTTGATCGCCTTGTTGACCTCCTTGGTGGCCTTGTTGACCACGTCCTCGATCCGGGTCGGGTGAATCCTCCCGTCCTGGATCAGGCGTTCCAAAGAGAGCCTGGCCACCTCGCGTCGCACCGGGTCGAAGCCCGAGACGACCACGGTCTCGGGCGTGTCGTCCACGACCAGGTCTATCCCGGTGGCCGCCTCCAGGGCGCGGATGTTGCGTCCCTCCCGCCCGATGATGCGACCCTTCATCTCGTCGCTCGGCAGGTGAATGACCGACACCGATCTCTCCTGGACGTACTCACCGGCGTAGCGTTGAATCGCGATACCGATGATCCTCTTCGCTCGCGCCTCGGCCTCCTCGTTGGCCTCCTCCTCGATGCTGCGCACCCGCAGCGCCGCGCTGCGCCGTGCATCGTCGGAGATCCTCTCGACGAGCTCCTTCTTGGCCTCCTCCTTGCTCATGCCGGCCTTGCGCTCCACGACGCGCTCGGCTTCCTCGATGCGCTTGTCGAGCCCCGCGTTCTTCTCGACGAGCGATCGCTCCGAGCGCTCGATGCCGGCCTCGCGCTTGGACAGCTCCAGCTCCTTGCTGGTCAGCAGGTCCTTCTTCTTCTCCAGCAGCTCCTCTCGCTTGCGATATCTCTCCTCGTTCTTCCTGGCCTCTTCCTTGATCTGCTTGCTCTCGTCCTCGACCTCGGACAGCGTGCGTATCTTCTCTTCCCTGGCCGCGATCTCGGCGTCCTTGACGAGAGTCTTGGCTTCCTGGCGGGCGCGCTCCAGGATCGCCTCCGCCTCTTTTTTTGCCTCCCCGGCCCTGGCGGCCGCACCGCGGGACTTGAGGCTCCCGACGATCAGCCAGCTCGCTGCCACCCCGATCAGCAGGCCGACCGCAGCGACAATCACGACTGTGGTGCTCATGGGCTCTTCCTTTCTATCTTCTAACGCGGCACCGGTCGGCTCCGGCGTCGCGGTCGGGACGTCGAGCGTCCGCGCAAGAATCCGAAACAGGTGCGAGGAAGTGCCGGACTGCGAGGTGAGACGCCGCATTCCGCGCGGCGCGACCTTGTGCGCTGTGCTCCGCCCGATCGCCGTGGCGGCCGTCGTCCGGACGGAGTCCTATCTCAGCGGGCTCGAGCTGGTTGGCTCAACGAGAGCGCCTCGTCTCCTCGCCTCGAGCCCGGTCCTGAACCTCGTAATCCTATTTATCTGCAACATTCCTCGTCACCTGGAATGAATACACGAGCTTCATATCCGCGATAAGGGGGAAAAGCAAGTCGCGGGCCCCAAGATTCTCGAAAATCAGCTCTGCTCTTCCGACAGAATACGGTCGATGCGCTCGATCATTCGAGTCGCGAACTCGCGCGAGAGGCGAAGCACCTCGCCGCGGCTCTCCCGCGCCTCGAGCAGCTCGTCGAGCAGCACGATCGCCACCATCGCCATCGCGCGGAAGCTCTGCTCGGTACGGGGTCCGCGCTTCTCGATCGATTTGAAGCGACGGTCCACCTCCGCGGCGAGCGATTCGACGTGCTCGGCGCTGGCGTCGGATCGGATCTGGAACGAGTGCCCGCCAACGGTTATCGACAACGATTTCATTGTAGGTGAAAGTCTACTCTTCCGATCCGCGCAGGTCAATCCGCAGCCACCGGTGCCGTTGACATTCGAAAAATAATCATTATCTGCAATGAGTACGCGATCATGTCGAAAAAAGACTACTACGAAATGATCGGCGTCTCGCGACAAGCCGATTTCAAGGAGATAAAGCAGGCCTACCGGCGTCTGGCGCTGAAGCTCCACCCGGATCGAAACCCCGACGATCCCGACGCCGAGGAGCGCTTCAAGGAGGCCGCCGAGGCCTACGACGTACTGAGCAATCCGGAGAAACGCAGAATCTACGATCGCTTCGGCCGCGAGGGGCTCAACGGGCAGACCGGCTTCGGCCAGGTGGAGGATATCTTCTCCCACTTCGGCGACCTGTTCACCGACTTCTTCGGCGGGGACATCTTCGGCCGGCGCCGCTCGCGTCCTCCCAGGCCTCCCCGGGGCTCGGATCTGCGCTACGACCTGGAGCTCTCCTTCGAGGAGGCGTTTCGGGGCGCGCGCAAGAAGATCGAGGTGACTCAACTGCGGAAGTGCGAGGCGTGCGAGGGGTCTGGTTCCGCGCCCGGCACCTCTCCCGTGATCTGCCCCACCTGCAACGGGCACGGCCAGGTGGTTCAGCAGACCGGGTTCATGACCCTGACGACCACCTGCCCGGACTGCCAGGGACGCGGATCGCGGATCACCGATCCCTGCACGGCCTGCGACGGCACCGGACGCGCTCCGTACACCCGAACCGTGACCGCGACCGTGCCGCCGGGAATCGACAGCGGGATGCGCCTGCGGCTCGCCGGCGAGGGAGAGCACCCGGAGGGCGACGGCGAGCCGGGCGATCTGTACATCTTCATCGAGGTGGATCCGCACCCCACCCTGGAACGCGAGGGCAACGATCTGCGCTACCGACTCACGGTACCGTACACGCGGGCGATTCTTGGCCACCGGGAGGAGATCGAGCTGGTCGACGAGTCGGTCGCCGTGGAGCTTCCGGCCGGAACGCAGCCGGGCGACGTGATCGGCGTGGAGGGCAAGGGCGTTCCCCGCGTCGGCCGCCGCGGCCGGGGCGATCTGATAGTGGAGGTCGACGTGCTGCTGCCGAGCAGCGTCGGCGAAGAGGAGCGCAGTCTGCTGGAGCGCCTCGAGGAGATCGCCGAGCGGCGCAATCTCTCGGCCGACAGCAAGACCGGTTCCTGACCCCGCGGTTTCCGTCAGCCCGCGGTTTCTGTTGCCGGCCGGCGGGCGAGCCGCTACCATGTGCGCTGCGTCATGGCCGGGCGCATCTCGTCGACGGAGGATGAACATGGATTCAACGCTCTGCACTCACGCGGCCGCGCGGGAGCAACTGGAAAGAGACCACCCCGAGTCGGCGCTGCGCATCGCCGGCCCGATGATCGAGCGGGATCCGTCCGACGTGAACGCCTGGCGCCTGGCCGCGCTGGCGACCGCGCGTCTCGGCGACGACAGGACCGCTACCAAGAACCTCAAGAGCGTATCGCTGGCGCTGGCCAGGAGCAGCAACCCGATCCTGGCCCTGGCCCAGGCGATCGAGCTCGGCGAGATGGGCGTGAACAACGAGGGTCTGCTCGAGCAGATCGCCGGGCTGTACAGCGCCGGGTCGAAACGCATCGAGGAGATGGACCTGACTCCCCCGCCGCTGCCGAGCGGAGCGGCGGCAGAGCCCTGGCCCGATGATCTGGATCGAGAGCAGCTGCTCGCGCGCGGAGCCGACGCGATGGCGATGGCGTGGGGCTCGATGCTGACCGAGGACGAGGGCGACGGGCCGCTGCCGTATCTGCCGCTCTTCTCCGCTCTCGACAAGGAGAACTTCGTCCGGCTCGGCACCAGGCTCGAGCGGCGGATCGCGATCCCGAACGAGCAGATCGTGCGCCAGGGCGAGAGCGGCGAGGCGATGTACGTGATCGCCGACGGAACGGTGGAGGTGACCAAGAGCTCTCCCGACGGCGAGGAGACGACGCTGGCGCGCCTGGGACCGGGGGCGTTCTTCGGCGAGATGTCGCTCGTCTCCTGCGCGGCCCGCGCCGCCGGGGTTCGCGCCACCAGCCGCACGGTGCTGCTGCGCGCCGGCCGAGAGGAGCTGGAGGAGCTGGTCGAGCGCTCCGCGGTGGTCGGCGACGTGCTGGTCGCGTTCTGTCACGCGCGAATGCTCGAGAACCTGGTCAGGATCTCTCCGGTGCTTGCACCCGTTCCTCCGCGGCGCCGCCCCGAGCTGATCGCTCGCTTCGACACCGCTTACCGCGAGGCGGGCGAGACAATCATCTCCGAGGGGAAAGAGGGGCCGGGCCTGTTTCTGATCGTCTCCGGCGAGGTGCGCGTCTCGCGCGAGGAGGACGGAGACGAGGTGCACGTGGCCGCGCTGGGTCCCGGCGATCTGTTCGGCGAGATATCGCTGGTGATGCGCAAGCCTTCCACCGCGACAGTGGTCGCCGCGGAGAACACGGCCCTGCTGGTTCTCTCGCGAGAGGACTTCAACGAAGCGACCCGTGACTTTCCCGAGCTGCTCAAGGGCGCCTACGACATCGCGGTCACGCGCGAGATGCGCAACAGCTCGATTCTGGGCCAACAGGCGATCTCCGCCGACGATCTGGTGATGCTATGACCCGCGGATCCCCGAGCACGGAACGACCTCCCTTGGCGATCGTGCTGCTGCTGCTGCTGGTGGGGCTCTCTGCGCTGGCCACCTCGGGAATGCTGGCCTCGCGCCTGGTCTCCGTGCGCGAGGCGGCGGCGAGCGGCACCGAGCCCGCGGCGAAAAGCGAGCCCGCGGCGCAACCGGCCGTCCCGCAGCAGGGAGAACTCGAGCCTGACGCCGGCGCCGCGGTCGAGCCCGACGCGGCGGCGCCGGTCGAGGCCGACGCCGGAACCCCGGGCGAGAAGGATGCGGCCCAGCCCTCCGCACCAACCGAAGAAGCCTGTACGAAAGGACCGTGGACGCTGGCGTTCGACGCGGGACGGCTGTCGAAGGTCGAGACGAACCGGCGAGCTCTCGAGTGCATCGCCGCGGCTCTCGAGAACGATCCGGAAACGAGAATCGAGATCACGGGCGTCAACAACGTGCTCAACAGCGCCAAGCCCGCCCGGCGCGCGGCGCGCGGCATCCGCGCCGCGTTGATCGAGGAGCACGATGTGGCGCCCCGCAGGTTGAGGATCGCCACCGATCAGCAGCGGGGCTTCGACGGGCTGGAGGTCAGGGTGCGGCTGGCGGGAGGTGACGCATGAGCCTGCTCGCCTTGCTGTCGATCGTGACCGCGGCCGTTGGCGCGCTGGCGCTGTGGCTGTCGGGGCTGCTGCTGGGACAACGTCGCGCGGCCTCTTCCGGCGACGAAGCGCAAAAGGCGCTGATGCGAAGCCGCGAGGAGCTGAAGGCCTCCCTGGCGGTCGCCGAGCAGAAGGGCAAGGGGCTGCTCGGCGAAATCAGGCTCGCCCGGGAAGAGAGGGACGCGGCGCGCAAGGGGATCGAGCAGGCCGAGGACGAGATGGCGTCGGCCGCCACCAGGCTGGGTCGGATCGAAGCCGAGCTGGACCAGGCTCGCAACGAGGTCGAGCGCCTGCAAGCGGAGAACGAGCGTCTGGACCGGCAGCGCCAGCTGGCCGCCAAGTCGGGAACCACCGGAAGAGGAGGCGCCGCCTCCGAGGATGTCGACGAAGCGCTGGCCGAGCTCGACATAGAGCGCGTGGCCCACCGGCGCACGCAAAAGAAGCTCAAGCAGGAGCGGAAAGCGGTGGAGAAGCTGCAGGAGGAGATCGAGTCGCTCCGGCTCCGCGCGAGCGCGGCCCAGGAGGAAGGCGAGCGTCCCAGCGGGATGCCCGGTCCGCCCAAGGGTGCGCGCGGCGGCTCGGGATTCAAGACCGCCTCGATATCCCTGCGCGGCCATCAGGTCGAGGGCTCGGAGTACGTCCGCCTGCGCCAAGCGCACGAGAAGCTGCTGCGCGACAAGGAGCAGCTCGAGTCGGAGCACGCCCGCGCGCTGGAGCAGCTCAAGCTGCTCAGGCTCCAGTCCAAGTAACGGATAGCGTTGTCGAAGGATCTTGCGAAACGGACGCATCCAGCGCAACATGGCGCGTTGCCGCTCGCGAGGCTCGACTACGACCGTGGAGATGCAAGTGGAAGATCGGATCGATTACGAGGAAGTGGGATTGATCGCCGGGCTGGAGGTCCACCAGCAGCTGCTGACCGATCACAAGCTGTTCTGCCGCTGTCCCGCCGGACTGTACACCGAGGATCACGACGGAGAGGTGCTGCGCCACATGCGGCCCACGCTCTCGGAGCTGGGCGAGTACGACGGCACGGCGCTGATGGAGTTCAAGACCAGGAAGAACATCATCTACCTGCTCAACCAGAAGAACGTCTGCACCTACGAGATGGACGACACTCCGCCGTTTTTGATGAATCCCGCGGCGCTCGACACCGCGGTCGAGCAGTGCCTGATGCTCGGCTGCGACATCGTCGACGAGGTGCATGTGGCGCGCAAGCAGTACCTGGACGGCTCGATCCCGACCGGGTTCCAGCGCACCGCGATCGTGGGCGTCAACGGCAAGCTGCCGTTCCTCGACCGCGAGCTGAGCATCACCCAGGTCAGCGTCGAGGAGGACTCCTGCCGCGAGGTTTCGGACGAGGGGCACCTGATCGTGTGGCGTACCGATCGCCTCGGAATGCCGCTGATCGAGACCGTGACCGGACCGGACCTGCGCACGCCCGGCGAGGTGGTCGAGGCGATTCTGCTCGTCGGCCGCGTCTGCCGCTCGACCGGGCACGTGCGGGTCGGGATGGGCGCCAGCCGCCAGGACGTCAACGTCTCGGTGCGGGGCGGCCGCCGCGTCGAGATCAAGGGCGTGCCGCAGGCTAGCTGGGCGCGCGGGCTGGTCCACGGCGAGGCGGTCCGCCAGACCAACCTGCTGAAGCTGCGCGACGAGCTGCGGCGCCGCGGCTTCGAGGGCGAGAACGATTTGCGGATCGAGCACCGCGCGGTGACCGGGCTGGTCGCCGACAGCGCGCTCGATTTTCTGCGCGCCGATAGCTGGGAGCGTTTCGTCCGCGAGGGAGGACGCCGCCCGGGGTTCGAGATCGGCGAGGGGGGGTTCGAGGTGCGCGCCCTGCGGCTGGTCGGGCTGGAGGGCACGCTCTCCTGGCCGACCCAACCCGAGCACACCTTCTCCCACGAGCTGGCCGGACGAGTGCGGGTCGTGGCCGGCCTCGACCAGCAGCCGATCCTGCTGCACAGCGAGAAGTGGCCCGACTACCGGGGCTCGCGCCGCGAGCTGCGCAAGCTGCGCCGCGAGCTCGGTTGCGGGTCGAACGACACGCTGGTCGTCGTCTGGGGACCGCGGGAGGATACGATCACGGCCGCCGACGAGATCCGGCTGCGCTACTGCGACGCGTTGGACGGAATCCCCAACGAGACGCGCCAGCCGTTCCCGGACGGCAGCACCGATTTCGAGCGGATCCTGCCCGGGCCGGACCGGATGTACCCCGACACCGACAGCCCGCCGACCCGCATGACCCGCGACCGCGTCGAGCGGCTGCGCGCCCCGCTGCCGCCTCCGCCCTGGGTCCGCGAGAAGAAGTGGGAGGCCGCCGGGGTGCAGCGCCAGACCGTGCGCTTCCTGATCCGCCGCACGCGGATCGGTGCCGAGCTGGTCGACGACGTGGTCGAGAACAGCGACGCTGATCCCAGGCGCGCCTGCCTTTTCTTCGGCGAGCAGCTCAAGGGACTGCGCCGCGCCGGGGTCCCGGTCGACGAGGTGGGACGCGAGCGCTGGCGCGAGCTGTTCGAGCTGTGCGGCGAGCGTCCGGTCCTCTGGGAGGCGTGGCGCGAGATAACGACGGCGATCGCCGCCGCGCCGCAGACCCCGGTCGCCGAGACGGTGCTGAGCCTCGAGCTGGGCGAGGCACCCGGAGACTGGAAGAAGACGGTCGGACGAGCGCTGTCCGCAGGCGGTCCGGATCACGACGACGGCAGCGCGGCCAAGCGCCTGCGGTTCTACATGGGGCGGGCGATGAGCTCGCTGCGGGGCCGAGTTCCCGGCCGCGAGGTGAGCCGCGCCGTGGCCGCGGGTATCTGAAGCCGCCCGCTCGACCGGCGAAAAAGGACGCGAGATGAGCGAATCCAGGGACGATTTCGAGGGATACAAGGGACGGGCGCGCGCCAAGCTCGAGCAGTGGAGCGTGCGCGTCTGGAGCGACGTGCGCGTGGAGAACGACGCCGGCAGCGTGTTCGAAGGAGCGATCCTGCCGCGCAGCGGGACGTTCGACGACCTGCACATCGTGATCAAGATGCGCAACGGCTACAACATCGGCGTCAACGTGGACCGCGTCCGCAGAATCGAGGAGCTGGGCTACAAGAAGGCGGTCTACAAGATCCCCGAAAAAGAGTTCCCCTTCGACGAGAAGCTGCCCGACGTGACGCTGCTGGGCACGGGCGGCACGATCGCTTCGCGCCTCGATTACCGCACCGGCGCGGTGATCCCGGCCTTCACCCCGGGCGAGCTGTACGGCGCCGTTCCCGAGCTGGCCGACATCTGCAATTTGACCACCAACAAGCTGTTCGGAGTCTTCTCCGAGAACATGGGCCGCGAGCAGTACATCGCGCTCGCCGAGGCGATCGGAAAGGAGATCGCCGGCGGAGTGAGCGGGATCGTGATCGGCCACGGCACCGACACGATGGGGCACACCGCCGCGGTGCTGAGCTTCATGGTGCAGAACAGCCCGGTGCCGATCGTGCTGGTCGGCAGCCAGCGCAGCTCGGACCGGCCGAGCAGCGATGCGGCGCTCAACCTGATCCACGCCGTGCGCGCGGCCGCCTACTGCGATATCGCAGAGGTTCAGATCTGCATGTTCGGACCCACCTCGGACCGCTACGGCCTGCTGCACCGCGGGACCCGCTGCCGCAAGATGCACAGCTCGTATCGCAGCACCTTCCGCACGATCGGCGACGTACCGCTGTGCATGGTGCGGCGCGACAGCTTCGACTACCTGCACGACGACTTCAAGCGCCGCGACCCGAGCCGCGAGCCCAGGATCGTGCCGGTCTACGACGAGCGCGTGACGATTCTCTACTATTACCCGGGGATGTCGCCCGACCTGGTCGACGCGCTGGTGGAGAAGGGCTACCGCGGGATCGTGATCGCCGGCACCGGGCTGGGCCACGTGAACAAGCCGCTCTACCCCGCGTTGAAAAGAGCGATCGAGCAGGGCGTGCACGTGGTGATGACGGTGCAGACGCTGTGGGGCTACGCCCAGATGTACGTCTACGATACCGGCCGCGACCTGCTGGACATCGGGGTCGTCCCGCTGGACAACATGCTGCCCGAGACCGCGCTGATGAAGCTGGGGTGGGTGCTGGGCCAGAGCGACGACCACCACGAGGTGATGCGCCTGATGCGCGACCCGGTCAATCGCGAGATCACCGAGCGCGAGCCTCACAACGGCTACCTGATCCTGCAAGGCGGCCTGCCCGAGACCGAGGAGTTCATCACCTCGCACTGGAAGTAGATCGAGACCGAGATTCGTAGAAACCGGGGCTCAGAGATCGCGTTCGGCCTCCAGCAGGGCGCGGCCCAGATCCTCGTCGACCTGCTCCTCGAGAGCGCCTGCGTCGAAGCCGCCCGAGAGGTCGAGCGGCCCCGGCCGGGGCGTCGCCTCTTGCAGCGCCTCGACCGAGGCGCTCATCGACAGCGCGGCCAGGGTGACCAGCACGCCGGCGACCGCGCCGAGCCCACCCAGCGCCACTCCGGCCGCCGACATTCCGCGCCGCTGGCCGCGCCTGAGACCGACAACTCCAAGCACGACCGCGACCAGCGGCGCGGCCACGCCCAGCGACCAGCCGAGCGCGTGCACGGCCGCGCTACCTTCAAGCCCTCCCTCGGCCAGATAGAAACCCAGCAGCGGCCCGCCCCAGGAAAACAGCGCCAGCGCGACGATGCCGAGCACCAGAGACAGCACAGCCATCGGTCATCTCCCCGTCGAGATCTGTTGTGCGAGAAAGGTTCGATCGCCGTGCCTGGATGCGCGGCGATCGAAGCGGCGGTTCATGTGGAAAGGCGAGAGCCTACTCGGCCTGCTGGGCCGCTTCCTGGGCCTGCTGGGCCGCTTCCTGGGCCTGCTGCATCGCCTCGCCGACGCCCTGCTGCGCGGCCTGGTCGAGCCCCTGCTGGAGCTGCTGCTGGAAGTCCGGATTCTGCATGCCCTGCATGCCCTGGGTCGCCAGGTCGCCGGCGGCGCCCAGCCCGGTGGCGGTGGTCCAGGTGATCACGATCCCGACGATCGCGCCGATCGCGCCCATGATGATCCCGGCGAGCGCCAGTCCTTTCTTGGTCTTGACGCCCATGATGCCGAACACCACGGCCAGCAGCGGCAGGATCACGCCGATCGCGATCCCCCAGCCCCAGACTGCGCCGGTGGAGAACTCGGCGTTGCCCGACATCATCTGCTCCATCGAAGGCGCACCGGTGAGGCCGCCGATGGTCGGACCGAGCCAGCAGAAGACGACCAGGGACAGAATGCCCAGAATCAATGATAGTACGGCCATGAGACTCCTCCTCATTCGACGGCTCGCTCGCCGCCCTCACTGCGCGCGCAAAAAACGCGCTCGTTTCGCTGCGCGCCCTCTTTCCGGGACGCTCGTGAAAAAAACCCTCATCACCCGCGGCGCCGTCTTGCGTCCGCGCGCCTCGCCTGCCGATTGCGAATCAAATCTTCGAGTCAGTAGACGCGGATGTTAGCAACAGCTTCAAAAAAATCAACAGCGATGAGGCGGGGTGACAAACGGCGTGTTTTCGGGCAGTTATAAACGTCGAAACGCTTTTTCGCTCGGTGAGGGCACGGCGGAGGCGCGAATGTCCATACTCAGTCGACTGCTCGGCGGCACCTTCGAGGAATGCAGAGCCGAGGCCGAGGAGCTGCTGGCCGGGGGTTCCTGGGGCGAGGCCCGGCTGGCTTTCGAGCGCGCGCTGCGCAAGGGCAGGCGCGCGAAGCCGGCCGAGCTGGAAGCGATCCGCGAACGGATCGCCGGCTGCCGCCTGGAGCTGGCGCGGGCCCGGCTGCGCGAGGCCGATCAGCTTTCCGAAAGCGGAGATCCGGATCTGGCGATCGAGACGCTGGAGGAGGCGCTCGAGGTCTGCGACGACGACGAGATCGCCGCGGGAGTGGAGGAGCGCAAGCGCCGTTACGAGGCCCGGGAGGCGCGGCGGCTGGTGGAGGACGCCGACGAGATGAGCGAGGACGAGCTGCTGGCCGTGATCGCCGGCACCTGGAGCGAGTCCCAGGCGGACGAGTACGCCGCCCTGCCCGACGAGTTCCGCGAGGCGCTGCTCGTCTCGCACGACGGAAACCACGACGAGGCAGCAGAGCGGATCCGCCGGGTGGTCGAGGAGACCCCCGAAGGAGCCGAGGCGATCTACGCCCGCTTCGAGCTGGGCCGCGAGCTGTCCGCGGCCGGCCGTGACGATGACGCGGTGGAGGCGCTCGAGGAGTTCCGCCGGCGCGCCGAGGGGCGCGAGGTGGATCTCGAGGTGAGGCTGGCCGCGCTGTCCCTGCTGGGCGGCTCGCTGGCCGGGCTGGAGCGTCACGAGCAGGCCGAGCGGGCGCTGCGCGAGGCGGTCGCCGCGGCCCCGGACAACCACATGCCGCTGCTCAACCTGGGGGTCTACTTCCGCTCGCGGGGCGAGGACCAGGCCGCGCTCGAGGCGCTGAACGGTGCGCTGGAGCGAATGGGGCAGATGCACCCCGACTTCCGCGTGCTGCGCGAGCTGGGCTTCACCCACCTGGAGCTGGGCAACGACCGCGAGGCCGAGGAGCACCTCTACTCGGTGATCGAGCACCAGGCCTCGCGCGGAGAGCACGAGCGCTTCGACCCCGCCGCGGCCGTGGCCCTGGCCGGCCTCTACGAGAAGCGGGGCGAGCCGGAGCGCGCCGCGGATTTGTACCGCCACCTGGCCGTGGGCCACGATTCCAAGAACCATTTTCTCTACAACCTGCAGGCCGCGCGCCTGCTGAAAAACAGCGGGGGAGATCCCGCGCTGATAGAGCGCTGCCTGGCGCGCGCAGTCGAGCTGGCCGAGACCGAGCAGCAGCGCAACGCCCTGGCCGAGCTGGAGAGCCCCGAGAGCGACAGCTGAGCTGAGCCCGCACCCGGGATCTCGGGCGGGCGCTTCCCGGTACGAACCCTACCGTCCGATCCACGGCCCGCAGGGTCTTGGCGCGGCCATCCTGACCGCGCCCCTCGTGGGCGCGGCGAGAAGCAGGCCGCCCCTCCGCGGTCGCTCCGGGGTGGATTCCGAGCACACGGCGGCGGTTGCCAGGGCGGCGGGGACGCGGGATACTGGCCGCTCGACCGGGAAAGCGACGATGCGACTGCTTGTCCTCATCTCTGTTCTGGGACTGCTCGGACTCGCCGCCGGGCGCTCGGCGGCCGAGGATCTGTGCGGCACGGCCTGCGGCGATCCGGAGCTGCTGCCCGAGGCTCACGCCGGTGTCGGCTCTCTGGAGATCGGCGTCGTCGCGCAGCTCGGCTTCGAGTTTCTTCCCGACGCCGAGGAGGGCGAGCGCAACGGGTTCACCGCCTCGCGGGCGCGGATTCATCTCGAAGGTCACCTGCTCTCGGAGAACCTGACCTACCACCTCTCGGGAGACGCGCTGGCCGGCCCGCTGTACGCCGGACGACGGCATGGTCCGGGCGGCGAGAACGCCGGCGCGACGCCGTTTCTGCTCGACGCGTCGATGAGCTGGTACATTCCGCCGGTCGGGCTGCGGATCACCGCGGGCCGCTTCGTCCCGGCCTGGGGGCTGACCATGCCCGCCCGCCCCACTCGAATCGGCGCGATCCACTACCCGCTCTACGTGCACGGCGCCAGCGGATCGCTGGGGCGCTTTCGCGACCTGGGGATCGCCGCCTCGGTCGAGGTGCTCGACGGGCTGACCTTCGAGGCCGGCGTTTTCAACGGCGCGCCCGACGGGCTGGACGACGACAACGACCGCAAGGACTTTTTGGCCGGCCTGCTGGTCGAGCCCGCGCCCGGGCTGGACATCCGCGCCTCGTCGCTGTTCGGCTTTCCCGAGGCGCGCGGCGCGCTGCGCGAGGACGGCGGCGAGATCGAGCGTGGCGCCGAGACGCACGTCCAGCCGGTGCTCGAAGCGCGCTGGCGCGACTTCGGCCTGGATCTGATGGTCGGCGGAGCGGCCGACTTCGCCGGTCGTCACGAAGAGGACGTGCGCGAGGACTACCTGGCCTGGGGCGCGCTGGGACACGTCGGCTATCTGGTCGCCGGCGACTGGCTGCAGCTGATCGCGCGCGCCGAGTGGTGGGAGCCCTCGGACGCCGGCTCGGGCGACGGCCAGCTGCGCGTCACCGCCGGTCCCCAGTTCTTCATCGAGGGCCTGAGCTCGCAGGTGCGAGTCAACTACGTCTACGATCGCTGGGAAAGCGCCGCTGCGATGTGCCGCGGTTACCTGGAGTCGACCGGCTGCGACGATCTCGATTCGATTCCAGAGGCCGAGCGAGACGCGAACGCCGTCCTGATCATGCTCGGCGTCGATATCTGACCCGCGGATTACATACCCCTACATGTAACCTAAAATCCTACATTTTCCCAACGATTTCAACGGGATGCAAACTCTCTTCGTTATGCGTTTTGTATTCAAAATATCAAAGAATTTCAGTATGTTAGACTGTATATACTATAATTTGGAAGATGAAGTTCGAAAGGGACCAGACCGTCCTGGAGACGAACGAGGGGCTGCAACGTGCTTAAGCGACTGGGCAAGGTGCTGTTCGTCCTGCTCGCCGCCCTGGGCGCGATCACCGGCGGTCTGCTGGCCTGGGCCACCTCCGAGAGCGGCTCGTCCTTCATCAGCTCCCGCGTTCGGCAGGCCATCCAGCGCCAGACCGGCGCCGAGGTCTCCTTTCGCGACATCGACATCGAACTCTTTCCGCCGCGCCTGGCGTTGAGAGAGATCGTGGCCGAAGGGCCCGAAGGCCGCGTCTCCTGCAAGGTCAGCGAGGCCGAGCTGGCTCCCGACCCGCTCTCCCTGTTCGCCGGCGAGCTGGTGATCGACGAGCTCTACCTGGGATCGCCGCGTTGTCGAGTTCGTCTCGACGGCGAAGACGCAAGCGCGATCCGAGAGCGCCTCGAGGACGCCGAGCCCGGAGACGAGGGGCACCTCGACCTCTCGGTGATTCCGGAGTTCGAGGTCTTCGCGCTGAGCGACGGCCGGCTGGACGTCGAGATCGACGACGCCGAGGGCATCGGAAGGATCGATGCCGAGATCACCGGCCTGGGGCTGGACGTGACCGGCACGCCCCCCGGCATGGAGATCCGCGGACTGGTGGAGGCGATCGACGGCAGCTGGAAGAGGGGAAAGGACTCGGTCGAAGAGACGCTGCGCTCGCTGAAGTTCCGCGCCGCGGTCTGCCCGGACTCGATCGACGTCCGCCACCTGCTGGCCGACGTCGCCGGCGCGGATCTGCGGCTGCGCGACGGTCACGTACCGTTCCCGCTCTGGCCGCGCGGTCCCGACGTCGCCGACTTTGCAATCGAGGTCCCGCTGCCGCTGCTCGAGAGGCTGCCGCTGGAGCTGCCCGAGATGAGCGGCACGGCCGGCTTCCAGGGACAGGTCTCGCTGCGGCGCGGGGACGACGACGAGGTGGGAGTCACTGGTCGCGGCCGGGTCGAGCTGCAGGACGCCGTCATCGACGAGCTCCGCCTGGGCGACCTGGAGGGCCTGGTCTCGCTCGGCCCGCGCGGCGTGGCTTTCTCCGAGACCGACCTGCACACCGCCGACGGCAGGCTGCGCCTGGAGGGCAACGTCGAGCTCGACGAGAAGCTGACCGCGCGGCTCGACGCCAATCTGCACGAGATCGAGCTGGGCCGCCTGCTGGAGAGCCTGACCGTCCCGGGCTCCTACGTCACCCAGCGCATGAACGGAACCGCCAACCTGCGGGGCACGCTCTCGCCGATGCGCCTCGACGGCAGAATCGACGTCGATGTCACCGACCACACGACCCGCGACGGACCGTTCCGCTCCGGCCGCAGCGAGGTCGTTCTGCACATCCCGCGCGGGAGCGTGCGAGGCAAGGTGCACATCAAAGAGAGATCCTTCTCGGCTAGCGGGCTCGACGTGCGGCTGCCCCGTTCCCGCGTTCTGGTGGAGATGCGGTTCGCCTACGAGATGCGACGAGGTTGGAGCTTGCAGGCCAGCTCCGACGACCTGGAGCTGGGCGACATCGGATCGATCGCGGGGTTGCCGGTCAGCGGACACGGACCGGTCAACTGCCGCATCCGCGATCCGTCCTACGGAGATCCCCGCATCTCCGGCTCGGTGGCGTTCGACGACCTGGTGATCGGCGAGTACCGGCTGGGGCACGCGGCCAGCGGTGTGCGTTTCTCCGGCTACGACCTCGTTCTGGAAAGAATCGAGGCGCACACCGGCAGCAGCCTCTACAACGCGCCGGAGCTGAGAATCACCTTCGGCGGACGCGACGAGATGCGGCTGGAGACGCGCCTGATGGCC
Source organism: uncultured Myxococcales bacterium (assembly GCA_964530995.1). GTDB lineage: Bacteria > Myxococcota_A > Polyangia > JAAYKL01 > JAAYKL01 > CAZHCG01. The sequence goes on along the minus strand of CAZHCG010000009.1, from coordinate 11,873 downwards.
GAGCGCGTCGCCGTACAGGACCTGGCGCGTATCTTTCGTGTCGACACCTCGCGCTGGGGCTCGCCGCGCGGCGTCCTCTCGGGCAGGGCCGCGGTCGACTACCGCCTGCGCTCCGACGATCTCGGCGTCGAGGTCGACGCCGTCCACGACGGCATGACGATCTTCGGCGAGCGCTTCGGACCGGACGCGGTGCGCCTCGACTGGAAGAACGAGCAGCTGACCGTCTCGGAGCTGGGGCTGACCAAGGGCAGAGGCACGATATCTGTCACCGGGGCGATGATGCCGGACCGCTCGCTCAACTTCGTCGGAGTCGCCAGCGAGGTCGACCTCTCCTCCTTCGAGCATCCGGCGCTGCGCGACCTGGAGCTGCAGGCCGACGCGCAGCTGTTCGCCGTGATCGGGGGAACGCTCGACCATCCCACCGGCTGGGCCGAAGCGCGCCTCGGCGAGACCGAGATGCACGGGCTGAGCTACGGGCCGACACACGTCGAGCTGGAGCTGGACGACACGCAAGTCACGGGCCGAGGCAAGCTGGCCGGAGAAATGCTGCACCTCGAGCATCTGGACTTCGACCTGGAGAACGAGACCTTCCTGGTCGAGGGGTTCGCCTACGACCTGGACTTGATCGAGGCGCTCGACATCGACACCGGCGCGAGGAAGGTGGCCGCGGAGATCACCGGCGAGCTGGCGCTCTCCGGGCGTCTGGCGGACAGACCCGGGCTCGAGGGCAGAATCGGCGTGCAGCGGATCGAGCTGGCGATCGGAGACTACCGGATTCGCAACAAGCGGCCGATCGAAATCGCTGTGAAGCGCGATCGTTTCCACCTTTCGCGCACCCGCTTCATCGGACCGCGCCTGGCCTTCGACCTGCGGGGCAGGGCCGGCCTGTCCAAGGTCGATCTCGACATCGACGGGCTGGCGGATCTGCGAATCGTGGACGAGCTGTTCGATTCGATCCACTCCGCCGAGGGCCGCTTGCGGATCGACGCTCACGTCTCGGGTCGCTGGACCAACCCGCGCTTCAGGGGCCACGCCTCCCTCGAGGACGGCTCGCTCGGGGTGCGCGGCTTCCCGCACCGCATCGAGGAGATAGAGGGACGCGTCGAGCTGGGAGCCGAGGTCTTCCGCTTCGAGGACTTCAGCGCTCGATCGGCCGGCGGCGGCATCGAGATCGACGGCAAGCTGACGCTGGACGGCCTGGAGGTCGACGACTACCGCTTCCGCTGCCGCCTCGACGGTTTCGACCTGGCGCCGCTGCCCGACCTGCGCTTCCAAGCCTCCACCGTGCGCGAGGGGCTGCTGCTGCGTCCCAGCGACGAGGTCTCGCTGGGAGGCGGGCCGAAGCGCGAGCTGCCGACCATCACCGGCGACGTCGAGATCTCGGACCTGGAGTACACCCAGGACATCCGCATGATCGAGGTCTCCGACCTCAGCATCGACCGGTTGGCGGGCAAGCGCACCGGCCCTTCGACCCCGCGCGTCTACGAGGAGAAGAACGACCTGTTCGCCTTCGACATCAGGCTCCACGGCTCGCAGAACCTGAGGGTGCGCAACAACCTGATCGACGCCGATCTGCGCATCGACGATGTCGAAAACCCGCTGCGCCTGATCGGATCCAACCAGATCTTCGGTTTCCGCGGGCGCTTGCTGGCCACGCGCGGACAGGTACGCTTCGCGGGCAAGCGCTTCGAGCTGCGCTACGGAGCGGTGACCTGGACGGATCCCCTGCAGCTGACCAATCCCGATTTCCGCGTCACCGCCGACGGGCAGGTCCGCGACTGGAAGGTCGCGATCACCGCGGTCGGCTCGGTCGAGGAATACGAGATCCGGCTTTCCTCGCAACCGTTCCTCTCGGACGAGGATCTGGTATTCCTGCTGTTGACCGGCATGACGCGAGCTGAGCACAGGCGCTACGGCAGCACCGGGCTGGGCGGGATCGGCGCGCCGCTGCTGGACCAGATCGGCCCCGGCGGCGAGCTGATCCCGCTCGAGCTGCGGATCTACACCGAGTACTCGGAGCGGGCCGGGACCGACACGACCCGCATCTCGCTGGGCCGCTCCCTGCCCGGGATGGAGGACGTCTGGATCTCGCTCTCCTCCAGCGTTGGCCAGGAACGCGACGTCAAGGCCAACCTCGAGTACAGGATCGATGAGCATTTCTCGTTGTCGGCGGACTACGAGAACACTCAGGAGAACGCCGTGGGCAACATCGGCGTGGACCTCAAGTACAGATTGGAGTTCCCGCTGTGATTCTCCGCTCACCGCTGCCGGCCTGCTGGCTGTCGCTGCTGCTCGCGGCGGGCGCGGCGAGCGCCCAGGAGGAAAAGGCCGACGAGCGGCCGGCCGGGGAGGATCCGTTCTCCGAGCTCGATCACCTGCTGCGGGTTCAGCTGCCGGGCGAGGGCGGCCGGCCTTCGCCGTCGCCGGCCGAAGGCGCGCTGATCGGCGAGACGGTCGTGCGGGTCGTGGCCCATGATCCGCCTGCGGGTTTCCACCCGGTCGACGAAGCGGAGATACCGCTCGGAATCGAGCTGGATCGCTCGGTGGTGCGCCGCGCGGTCTCGCGGCTGTGGGCGACCGGCAACTACCGGGAGATAGAGATCAGGGGCCGCGCGGTGCCCGGCGGCGTGGAGCTGCTGATCGCGGTCGAGCCGATGATGCGGCTGCGGCGCCTGGAGGTGGATGGCAACCGCGCGCTGGACGAGGACGAAATATCGGATGCGCTGGGCTACGCGCCGGACCGTACGATTCTTCCCAGCCCGCGGGCTCTGGTCGAGATGAAGCGCGAGCTGCTGGCGTTCTACGCCGAGCGGGGCTACCCCGAGGCCGAAGCCAGCCTGCGGCTGGAGACCACAGAGGAGCCCGGGGTGGCGGCGCTGCTGGTCCGGATCGAGGAGGGCAAGCCGCAGAGGTACCAGCAGATCCGGATTCCCGGGCTTCCCGAGGAGATACCGCAGGCGCTGATCACGCGCCGGATCGGGTTGGATCCCGGCGCCGTGCGCGACCGCGATCGCGTCGAGCGCGCCGCGGACAGGCTCGCCGAGCGGTTGACCGAGCTCGGGTACCCCGACGCGCGCGTGGCGGAGCTGCGCGAAAAGAAGCTGGGGCCGCGCTCGTTGCGGCTCGAGCTTCCGGTCGATCCCGGTCTGCGCACCGAGCTCGAGTTCGTCGGCAACCGCCGCCTGCGCGCAGGCGAGCTGCGCGATCACCTCGCCGAGAAACGCTCGCTGCGCACCGACCCTGACTCCCTGCGGTCCGCCTGCCGCGAGCTGCGCGAGCTGTACCGCCGCTGGGGGATGTTTCACGCCCGCGTGGAGGCGAAACGAATCTGCGTCGACGAATCGGGTCATTCCCGCGATGCGCCGGCGAGCCGGACCTGCGCGGAGACCGCTCGCTCTCAGCGCGTCGCGTTCCTGATCGCCGAGGGACCTCCGGTCGAGATCGCGGCTCTCAGATTCGAGGGCAACGAGCGCTTCGACGACCAGCGCCTGGGGCAGGAGGTCCGCGCCTTTCTGCTGGAGAACAACGCGCCCGACGAGACCTTCCAGACGATCAACACGCGCACGGTGGACGCGGTCGGGATCTCCGATCCGCGCCCCGGAAGGCTCGGCCGGTCGCGGGGAGCGCTGGCGCCGGTCTCGGATCCGAAACGGATCTACGTCCCGCGGCTGTTCGCCGAGGCGAGCGAGCACCTCGCCGAGCTCTACCGCGAGCAGGGCTATCTCGCGGTAGAGGTGCGCGACACCTGCCGTCCGGCCGAACGCGAGCCGCTGCGCGCCAGGGGCATGCTCTTCGACCCGCTGCTGATCGAGCGCGAGTCAGAGATGGGCTCGGGAGAGGACGAGCGAGGAGAGACGCCTTGCCTGTTCGTCGACGAAGAGCGTAGCCAGCTGGTCGCGGTCGTGCGCGTCGAGGAGGGTCCGCAGACCGAGCTCGACGAGATCGAGTTCACGGGCAACGAGACGCTGGCCGGCGCGCGGCTGCTCGAGATCGGCCGGCTGGAGGTAGGGCAGCCGTACAACAAGCTGCGGCTGCGCGAGGCAGCGCGCGACATCGAGGCGCACTACCGGTCGCTGGGCAGGATGTTCGCCGACGTGAGCTGGTCGAAGTCCCTCTCGCCCGATCGGCACAACGCGCGGATCAGCTTCGAGATCCGCGAGGGCCCGGTGGTTCGTGCCGGCCGGATCGTGGTGCGGGGCAACGTCTCCACCGGAAACTGGCTGATCCGCGAGCGGCTCGAGATCGAAAAGGGCGATCCGGTCACTCCGGGCGCGCTCTCGGAGTCGGAGCAGCGCTTGATGGAGCTCGGCTTCTTCGGCGGCGCGACCGTGCAGATGGCCGATTCCTCCACGCCCGATCCGGTCAAGACGATCGTGGTGCAGGTCGCGGAGTCCAAGCCCCAGTACCTGGAGCTGCGGGGCGGAATGGCCACGGTCGAGGGTCTGCGCGGCGGGTTCGAGTACGGCTACCGCAACCTGGGCGGTACCGGGCTCAACGCCAGGCTCCGGGCGCGGGCCAACTACCGCGTGCTGTTTCTCGGCACCAGCGACGTGCAGGAGGCCTTTCGGCGGCGCTACTACCAGATGCCGCTGGTCGACCAGATCGAGCGACACCTGCTGCTCGGGATCAACACCAGGCACCTGCCGGGCACGCGCGGGCTGCTCGGCGCCGGAATCGACGGAATCAACGAGCGGATCAACGTGCCGGCCTTCAGCGCGGACCGCACCGCCTCCTTCTTCAGGCTCAAGTCCAGCTACCTGCGCTGGCTGCTCGCCGAGCTGCACACCGGCGTGGAGCACAGCGACATCACGCTCGCCGGCGACATCGAGAACCTGCAGACCAACCCGGCCTTCGCCAAGTGGGCGCGCGTGCCAGAGGGCGTCTCCACCTTCTGGGTCTCGGGCCTGGAGCTGTCGCTCGACTTCCGCGACGATCCGTTCAACCCCGGCCGCGGCGTGTTCGTCTCGATCGGGGCCGAACTGGTGCGCTCGCTGGCCGGCTTCGCTCCGCAGATCCGCGAGGATCCTGCCACAAAAGAGACCAGCGTGATCGACCGCGTCTCCAACCTGGTGCGGACCAAGGCCACGGTCTCGGGCTACATCCCGCTGATCGGAACCGAGGTGGTGCTGGCGCTGTCGGCCGCGGCGGGCACGATCTTCCACCTGCAGGACGACTCCACGACTTGGCCGGACCGCTACTTCTACATGGGAGGCGTCGGCACCCTGCGCGGCTTCACCGAGGAGTCGCTGATCCCCGAGGACGTCTACCGCCGCTGGAAGAGCCAGCTGGGCGCCTACAGCGAGGAGGCGGACCGGCTGCTGGAGCAGCCCGGCGGAGAATCGATGCTGCTCGTGCGCAGCGAGCTGCGCTACCCGCTGGCCAAGAATTTCCACGGAGCCGGCTTCTTCGAGGCGGGCAACATCTGGCGCGTGCAGCGCAACATGGATCCGCTCAGACTGAGGCCGGTCGCCGGCGGCGGGTTGCGCTACATGACCCCGCTGGGACCGGTCGCCTTCGACGTGGGGATCAACCTCGATCGCCGCCCCCACGAGGACCGCTTCGCCTGGGCGATCTCGATCGGCTCGGCGTTCTGAGCGATTGGGCCCCGGCGAGGCGAGGCTACAGGGTCAGATAATCGACGTACTCGCCGTGGTAGAGGCAGTGGCCGTAGACGCGGATCTCGTCGCCGGGCTCGACGTCGGAGGGGAGCTTTACCAGATAGACGGTGTTCTTGCCCCCGTCCGCGCTCAGCTCGCCTCCGCCCAGCGCGACGAACCCGCCGTCCGGGTCGTTCGGCCAGGCGTCGAAGGTGCTCTCCACCTCCTCGGCATCGCCATCGACCGCCTTGCGCAGCCGTACCCAGTTGTACCAGTGGCCGCGCGGGTAGGACGGGTCACCCTCGGGCGAGCTGGGATGCCGCGCGTGGCCCTGGTCCGGATCGCCCCACATGATCGCCAGATATCCCTCCGGGACGAGTGACGGATCGATCTCGGGGACGTAGGGCAGGTGCTTGCCCAGGTGCTTGCCGTCGCCGTCCGGACCGTTGATGTCGTCGAGGTACGACTCGGGAATCGCGCCGGCGTTGCCCCGCTGTTTGTTGAACGCAATCGGGTCGAACCCGGCCGGCGGAGCGCTGGGCACCGGGGGCGCACCGCTGGCGTCCACCACCGCCTGATCGTCGGCCGGCGCGCCGGCCGGAGCGGAACCCGCCGATGAGACGGTTTCCGGCGCCTTTGCCCCGCACGACACGGCGTACGGCGCCAGCGCGACGGCGCCAGTGGCGGCCGCGATCCGCTTCAAGAACTGTCTGCGATCCTGCTGCTCCATTTTTCGTCCTCCTCCCGGGGCCGAGATCATTTTTCGTCCTGGTATCCGTGAGTCCGTATCCCGGTATTGCCTGAATATGGATCAGCCATCTCAAAACGCAAAGATGAACCGCCTCCAAGACCACGACCACGCTCTCCCTATTGCACCAGCTGCATGCGGAACGCCTCGGCGGTGCCGTCGGCTCCGTTCCCTCCCGAGTCGCCGGGCGAGAAGCCTCCGTCTCCCCCGTCTCCGGGCGCGGGCAGGGCGTCGACGCTGTTGCTCTCCTCGAGGGCCTCCAGGTAATCGCCGAAGAGGAACGGCGTCAGCACGTGGAAGCCCGAGATCGATCCTCCTCCCCCACCGCCGCCGCCGCCGCCGCCGCCGCCGTGGCCGCCGTCGCCGCCCCTGCCGCCGCGCCGCGCGCACCAGAAGTTGCCCTCTCCTCCCGACCCGCCGGGGCCGGGATCTCCGCCGGCCAGGCCCACGCCGCCGTCGCCGCCGTCCCCGGCCGGACCGGGCACGACGCGCACGTCGTGCAGAGTCGGCCCCGAACTCGAGGACTCCAGCTCGATCAGCACACCGATCGATCCGCCGCCCCCGCTTCCGCCCTCGGCTCCCGGGGCTCCGCAGCCGCCCGATCCGCCGCCCCCGCCCGCGCCGCCGAGGTGATCGGCGGATCCGCCGCCGCCGGGCAGCGCGTCGTAGCCGTTGCCCTGGGTGCCGCCGCCGCCGCCACCGCCGTGGCTCCCGTCTCCGCCGCCGACCCCGTCTCCGGCCGACCAGATCCCCGTGCTCGAATCGATCTGCGACTCCTGCGCCGCGGCTCCCTCGCCTCCGAGCCCCGAAGAGCCGGGCTGGCCGTCGGCGCCGTCGCCGCCCTCGCGGCGCAGCGTGGGGTTGTCGTCGCAGAAGCTGAGCCCCGCCATCGTGGTCGGCGCGTCGTAGGTCGGCTCGCCGGCCGCGCCCCCGCCGGGTCCGTGGCCGTCCTCGGCCGGCGGGTTGGGAACCGCCGCCTCGTGGACCGCCTCGAAGTCGCACTCGTCGCCCACGGTGAAGTCGGTGCAGCCCGCGTTGCCGCACGGCTCGCCGATCGTGCAGCCGGTCGCCGGGCAGGAGGCGTCGCCGCCGTCTCCCCCGCCGACGTCGACCTGGTCGACCGGGCACAGCTTGTCGCCGCCGCCTCCGCCGTCGCCGAGCAGCCCGCTGCACCAGATGTTCCCGGCGCTCTGACCCGCCTGGCCCGTTCCGCCGGCCGCGCCGTCGAGCAGCGAGGGGGAGGGCGCGCCCAGATCGGCCAGGATCTCGGACGAGCAGGCGCCGGCGGCTCCGGCCGCACCGGCCCCGGCCTCCACGATCATCTCGCTAAGCTCCAGCTCCGGCCCGCAGTCGACCAGCCGCACCGCGGTCGTGCCGCCCCCGGGAGCCACGCCGCCGCCGCCCGCGATCGTCAGCCCTCCCAGCTGGGTGTCCTGGTGCACGTCCTCGGCGATCAGGGCCGGCGTCCCCGGCGCGTCGCCGTGCTCGATCAGCACCTCGAACAAGACGGCGTCGCGCTCGAGGAAATCCGAGCGATAGCCGCCGAAGATCGAGACGCCGGCGGCGATCGCGACCTGTTCGTCGTAGGTCCCCTGTGCCGCCAGCACCGTCTTGCCCCACGGCTCGGCGATCTCGATTCCCCTTTCGATCGTAAGCACCGGCGCCTCGAGCGTGCCGGGGTCGGCGTCGTCGCCGTTCTTGGAGACGAAGACGAACTCGCTGGTATCGTCGATCTCGCCGTCGCAGTTGCCGTCCACGCCCAGCGCCCCCGGCGGCCACTGCGCGGCGAACATCTCGCACTCGCAGCCGTTCAGCTCCAGACCATCGATATCGGCGAAGCCCGGCATGCACTCGTACTCGCAGATCGGGCCGTCGGCCGCGAGCTCGCAGTAGGCCTGGGTGTTCTCCGCCGGCGAAAAGCAGGGGTGGTTGCAGGCTCCGCAGTGATCGTCCGAGACGTAGTGGCCGTCCTGCACGAAGCCCTCGTCGGTCTGCCCGTCGCAGTCGTTGTCCTCCAGGTCGCAGATCTCCTCTTGGATCGGCTCGCACTCGGTCAGCTGCTCGCCGTCGCAGAGCTGCAGACCGGGACAGAGCGCCTCGCCGTCGGGGCTCTCCACCCAGCAGCCGAGCTGCTGGCCCGCGTTTTCGGGAATGCAGGCGCAGCTTCCGCTCAGCGGCGTGCACTGGCCGCCCACTCCCTGCAATCCGCACCAGAAGCCCTGCGGGCAGTCCGACGTCTCCGCTTCCGGATCGCAGGCCGCTCCGCAGCGGGTGTCGCCGCCCGGCAGCGTCAGGCACAGCGCGTGGGGATCGATCTGGGCGCAGTCGTCGTCGCTGGCGCAGGGCAGGCACAGCACCGACTGGTCGGCGGCGCAGTAGGAGTCGCCGATCAGGTGGTGCCCCTCGGGGCAGGCCGTGATCGCGCAGCGCGCGGCGCCGCCCTCGACGACGCAGGTCACCGACTCGGCGGTGGGGAACACCGCCGCGCAATCGATTCCGCAGTCTCCGCAGTGCTCGACCGTGTCGTAGACCCCGTCCGCGTCGATGAACGGATCGTCGGTCACGCCGTCCATGTCGTCGTCGAAGTGGTTGCAGACCTCGGGCGAGCCGCCCTCGCCGCGGTTGCAGGCCGCGACCAGCAACGCCGCCGCCGCCGCGAGCGTCGCCAGCCTCGTCCCCAAAGTAGGATCAGTCGACAAACACATCGATCGCCTCCCCGCCCGCTCCGTCGCCGCCCGCGGAGCTGCCGCCGCCGCCCTGTCCGCCGGCGCCGGGCTCGCCCACGGCGAACCAGTTGTCCTGCTCCCAGGCCTCGGCCGCGTCCGCAAAGCTCCAGGTTCCGCTCTCCAACCAGATCCCGACCGCCGATCCGCCGCAGCCTCCCCCGCCGCCTCCTCCGTGGCCGCCGCCTCCTCCGTGGCCGCCGTGACCCCCGGAGGACGGTCCGGCCAGGGTGGGAGTGGTCTTCTCCTCCGGCTCGAGCAAACCGCCCGGGCCTCCCGGGGCCCCCGAGCCGCCGTCGCCGCCGACGCCGCCGGGCCCGCCCTCGCCGCCGTCCCCGGTTACGATCACCAGGTTCTCCAGCAGGGGCGGAGCTTCGACTCCGCCGGGCAGGATCAGGTCGTAGATCACGGCGACGCCGACCGAGGGGCTGCCCGCCGAGCCGGGCTGGCCGCCCGCTCCACCGCACCCGCCTGCGCCGCCGCCGCCCCCGCCCCCGCCGAGCCCGTCGGCGAACTCGCAGGCACCGGGCTCCCAGAAGATCAGGGCGCCGCCTCCGGCCCCGCCGCCGCCGCCGCCCGAGCCCGAGCCTCCGGCCGCGCCCGCGGTTCCGATTTTTCCGTTCCAGGATCCGAGCCAGACGCTGCCCAGCGAGTCCTGGCAGCCCGTGCCGGGCTCGCCGTCCTGCCCCTGCTGCCCGGGCTCGCCGTCCCCCGCCAGCGAGTATCCGCTGTCCACGAGGAAGTGCGCCAGCCCGCAGCAGACGCTCTCGGGACAGCCGTCCTGGTAGTACATCGGGCCGCGCGCGTTCCAGCCGCCGTCGCCGCCGTCGCCGCCCGGAGTGAACGGCGCGCTGCCGCCGGGGTCGCCGCCCTCCTGGTGCGTGCTCGGATCGCCGGGACAGACCGAGTCGCCGCCGCGGCCGCCGCTGACGCCCACCGACCCGCAAGAGAACTCCAGCCCCTCTCCCCCCTGCACGACGTTCTCCTGCGAGGAAATGCATTCGTGCTGGAGGCTCTCCACCGCCCCGCGCGGATCCTCGCCCGCGGCGCCCGTTCCCCCGGCCTCGTCGCCGGCCTGGCCGTCGCTTCCGCCGTCGCCGTCCGCCCCGTCGCCGGCGTTCACCAGCAGGCGCTCCAGCCTCAGACCATCGCCGCAGTTGTGCAGGTGCGCGCCGAAGGCGGGCAGCCCGCTGGAGGGAGCGGCCGCGCCGAGCAGCGTGATTCCCTCGACGCCCGCCTCGCCCTCCAGCCCCACCTGGTCGGCCTCCAGCGCCGCGCCGCCGGCAGCGTCGTCCCAGGACTGCGGGTGGACCTCGACCGCGTAGGCGCTCGGATCGAGCGCGTCGAAGCCGGGGGCGTATCCGCCGTGGATCAGCACGCCGTCGACCGGGCGCAGCACCTCGGCGTACGATCCCGCCGCGACGAATATGTGAGGGCGCGGCGCGGAGCTCTCCAGCGACTCCAGCGCCGCGGCGACGGCTGCCGCGATCGTCAGCATCGGCTTTCCCGGAGAGCCGATCCACGAGTCGTCGCCGTCCGGCGAGACGTAGATGCTCTCGCCCACGACTCCGTCGGCGCCGTCGCAGTTGGTGTCCAGATCCTGGCCCGAGGCGAGGTACGGTCCGGGCTCGTCGTCGAGCGTGCTGACCGTGCACTCGCAGCCGGTCGAGATCAGGCCGTCGGCGTCGAGCTGATCGCCAATCTGGATTCCGTCGTCGGCGTCGACGCAGGCGACCGCGCAGTGGGGGTCGGTGGGGGTTCCCCCGCAGATCAGATCCTCCTCGGAGAGGGGATTGTCCGTGCAGTCCACGCCGCAGGCGCCGCAGTTGTGGATGTCGACCGCGTAGGCGCCGTGCTGGTTGACGAACGGGTCGTCCACCACGCCGTTGCAGTCGTTGTCCACGCCGTCGCAGACCTCGTCCGAGCCCGTGCACTCCGAGAGCTGGCCGTCGTCGCAGGTCATCGTGCCGCTGCAGCTCTCCTCCTCGTCGATCGGGATCTCGCAAAAGGCCTGGTAGCTGTCGCCGGGCAGGCAGGAGCAGCTGCCCGAGGGCGGGCGGCAGAGATCGCCGCCGCCGCAGTCGAACCCCTCGGGGCACTCGCCGGCGACGCACTCGACCACGCAGCGCTGCTCGCCGTCCAGCTCGACGCAGCGCGCCCCGGCGAAGTCGCCGCACTCGTCGTCCTGGATGCAGCTGCGGCAGAGCCGCTCGCCCCACGCAACGCACTCGTCGCTCTTCGCCAGCACGTAGCCGGGCTCGCAGGCCGTGGCGCCGCACTTCGGGCCGTGCTCGCCGACGAGGCAGGCCGCGGCCGCGCTGTTGTCGTCCGGGAGGCAGCGGTTCTCGCAGGCCCCGCAGTGGTCGTCGTGGACGTAGGCGCCGCTCTCGTCGCGGAAGTCCTCGTCCACCTCGCCGTCCAGGTCGTTGTCGATCCCGTCGCAGATCTCGGTCTGCGGCTGCGGCTCGACCGGAGGCTGGTAGCCGCCGTGCACGTCCGACTTGGCGCAGGCGGACGCCAGCAGCAGGCAGGCCCCGATGATTCCGAGAGATGATCCCTTCTTCATGATGCCAGAGTATAGACCTTCTGGATGAAACGTGCTCGTTCGCTTGCAAAAGGACGGCCGTGGCTCGGCGACGCGGGTGCTCGTCCCCGGTGGCGAGACGAACGGTCGCGCGCTATCCTTTCTCGAGGAGCGCGAGCCGCGATCGGCGCGGAGCGCGCTGGAACGCAATGCGACTGCTGCTGGACGAGCACTGCATCGAGACCGCGGCCCGGCGCGAGCGGGAGCGCGTCAGCGCCGTC
>CAZHCG010000008.1:0-51553 GCA_964530995.1 uncultured Myxococcales bacterium | reverse complement strand
ACGAAATCGGGTCGAACCGCGCCCGGACATCCGTCGGCACACGAACGCCGCCCGCATTTGTTCAGGGTGTCTGATACCCGCCCTTGGGTATCGCGATCGACCGCCCCCGCCCGACCTCCGGCCCGAAACGTTTACCCCACAGCGCGGAGTGCTCGATGCAAAGCGCTGCTGCCCTCGCAGCGATCCGATGCTAGAATAAAGAAAGCATTCTGGAGAAGAAAATGAGAATCAAACGACCCGTTTTGATCACAATCGCCATCATGACTCTGAGCTGGTCTCCCGCCGAAGCCGGCGCGGACGGATCCAGGCCTCGGGTCGTCGAAGGCGCCGGGCCGCCGGTCGAGCCGACTCCCGGCGTACCCCAGCAGGTGCGCCGGATCCCCATGGCGATGCTCACCGCCGACGAGCTGGTTAACCCGCACCTCTATCACCCCCGCGTCTCCGGCCACTACGTCGAGCCGATGCTGCCCTCTCCACCGCCGCCGACCGGCTCGATTCGTCCCGGCGAGTTCGAGCAGATGGACTCGGCGGTGATCACGATCATGAACTACGGTTACGACTTCCTGGACATGTGGGCCGAGATGGTCGACGTCTACCAGGAGGGCGGTCACACCTACATAATCATCGACGGCGAGCTGGAAGGCACGATGACGAGCCGTTTCGACAACCTCGGCATCCCCGCTTCGGCCTACACCTACCTCGACTACGCCACCGACTCGATCTGGGTGCGCGACTACGGTCCCGAGTTCGTCTACACCCCCAGCGGCGATCGGCAGATCATCGACGCCTACTACGGTGACCGCCCCAACGACGACGTGATCCCCGTCACGATCGCCAACTCCGGCTGGATATCGGCGGACTCGTCGCCCCTGCCGGTCTGGAGCCACGATCACATGCTGTCCGGCGGCAACATCATGAGCGACGGCAACGGGACCTGCTTCTTCTCCGACATCGTCTACGGCTACGAGAAGCCGTCGGGCTGGAGCGACCAGGACGTCACCGATCTGCTGGTCGATTACTACGGCTGCGAGCAGATCGTCGTTCTCAATCCGATCTGCCAGGACGGAACCGGCCACATCGATCTCTACGCCAAGGCGATGGGCCCCACCTCGATCCTGCTCGGCGAGTTCCCGGCGAACACGCACTTCGACGGCTCGTCCTACTCTTGGAGCACGGGGCACTGCGGGTCGCACTGGCCCGACGACCACCAGGACCAGGAGGACAATCTGGCGATTCTCGAGGCTACCACCAACGTCGACGGCGACCCGTACACGATCACGCGAATCCCGATGCTGGAACCGTATTACGACGGCTTCTGGGTCTACCGCTCCTATCTCAACTCGGAGATATACAACGAGCACGTGGCGATGCCGTCCTACTACGACCCCGAAGGCGGCGAGACGGCCGACTACCTGCTCGACAAGGAGGCCGAGGCGATCGCCGCCTACGAGGCCTCGCGTCCGGGTGTGAACGTTGTTCCGATCGACGCCGATCACATCGCGCCCCTGGCCGGAGCGATCCACTGCATCACGCACGAAATCCCCGCGGAGTTCCCCAGCACGGACGCCGACACCGACACCGACACCGACGCCGACACCGACGCCGACACCGACACCGACGCCGACACCGACACCGACGCCGACACCGACGCCGACTCGGACACGGGATCGGGCGCCGCCGGCGACACCGACGACAGCGACACCGCTGGCGGCGAGGACGGCATCCCCCTCGACCCGGGGAGCAACTCCTGCGGCTGCGTCGAAGCCGGAGCGAATCGGCTTTACGGTCCACTCGAGTGGCTGCTGCGCCTGCTGTGAGCGATCGAAAAGAACCAGACCGCGACGCCCGGTCGAAAAGACGCTCGGTTCTCTCTTTGCTCGTCGCCTCCGCGGTGCTGCTCGCCGGCTGGGGCGTCCCCGATCTGTGGTCGACCGGCCCGATCTTCGCCTGGGAGCTGATCGGCCGTCTCTCCCCGTTCGATGCCGCGGCCGCGATCGCCCCGCCCGCCTGCGGAGCTGTGCTGCTGGCGATCTCCGTCCTGCCGCTGAGCGACGAAGCGCGCGCCGCCGCCGCGATTCTCTGCGGATCGATCGCGCTGGCCCTGCCGCTGCTCTCCAGCTCTCCGAACGTGGTGGTTCCCGGCTGGCTGGCGCTGATCGCCGCGGTGCTCGCGGCGTCGGGAGGCGCCTGGCTGATCCGGGTCGCCGAGCGACCGCGGATCGCTCAGGCGCTGCACGCGCTCATGCCTGCGGCCCTGCTGATCGCGTTCTCCGCCAGGGTCGCAACCGGCGAGGACCCGGCCGGCTACCTGGCCGGGTTCAAGGCGCCGGTGCTGATCTGGGCGGCTTCCGCGGCGGCGGCCTGGGGGATCTCTCGTTTCCTGCCCGAGCGCGCTCGGTAGGTCGTCTTCCTTTTTCGACCGGACGGATCAAATGTTCGGGCAGTAGGCCACGTCGCCGCAGCCGGTCTCGGAGATGTCGGTCGTCAGATCGGCGAACTCGACAGTGGTGTGCTCCCAGCTCTCGTAGTAGAGGCAGTCGGCCGCGGCCCAGCACTCCTCGATCGTGAAGCTCTCCACCGCGTCCGCGCCCAGCGACCCGCCGCTGATCGACGCGGCTCCGATCCCGGCGCCTTCCGCGGTCCAGCGCGACTCCACGTCGAGCTGCTCCGGAAGTCCGTCGGGCGACTCCTCGGGCCAGACGTCGGCCTCGGCGACGAAGCCGAACTCGCCCGACATGCCGGAGCCCAGGCGCGAGTAGTGATAGACCGCGTCGAGCACCTCGCCCGGCTCGGGCTCGAAGCCGTCGAATTGGACATCGACGGTGTAGGGATAGTCCCGCACATCGAACTCGTAGGTGATCACGCCCGCGGTCGGGGTGGGATGCGAAACGTCGATCTCGTGGATCGCGCCGTAGTCGACGCTCATCACCCCGCTGCCGTGGTAGGGCTGATCGTCGGACGTGACGTCTCCCTCGAGCACCGGCAGCCAGGGCTCGTCCGACTCGGCGTTGATGTTGCGCCCCTCGAGCCTGAACTCGAACTCGCCGGCGGAGCTCTTGTCCATCGCGAACCTGAACTCGATCCGGGACAGCGACTCCTGCCAGGGGCCCCAGATGTAGCCCAGCTCGGTCTCCTCGTTGTAGGGGTACTCCAGGATCTCCGAAATCCAGCCGAGGGTGACGACCAGCGCGCCGTTGACGTGCCACTTGGCCTCGCGCGTCAGCTCGTAGATCTCTCCGCTGACGTACCACTCCTCGCCGCCCTGCTCGATGATGCAGCACTCCTGCTCGCAGTGGTCGGCGGCGTACGGATCGAGCGCGGCCTGCTGGTCCACGCCCTCCACCGCGTCCTGCTCTCCGATCTTGACCACCAGATCTTGCTGGCGCGGCAGCGCCTCCTTGTACTCGTCGTCGGCGTAGTTCTCCCAGGGCCAGCAACCGGCCGCCGACGAGACGAGCGCGACCCCTGCCAGCGTTACGATGGCTCTGCGAATCATATCTCCCTCCTTTTGCACGCGGTTTTTGCGCTTTCGACGGTATGGACCCGCCGGGAGGCAAAACGGCGCCTCTTTTTTTTCGGCCTTGTGACCGTGGAGACGGAGGGGCATCATCCCGCCCATGGAACCTTCGGCTCCCCAGCACGCCCGGATCGTCCACCTCTCCGATCTGCACTTCCCCCTGCGCGCCCCGGTGCCTCCGCACGCCCTGCTGGGCAAGCGAGCGCTGGGCTGGGCCAACCTGCGCGTGCGCCGCGCGGCCGTGCACAGCCTCGAGGTCGCCGAAGCGCTGCTGGAGTCCGCCGCCCTCGAGAAGGCGGACCTCGTCCTCGTCACGGGCGACCTCGTCAACCTGGCGCTGGACGACGAATTGAGCCGTTCTTCGCGAATCCTCGAAGACAGCGGCATCGATCCCGGCCGGACGATGCTGCTCCCGGGCAACCACGATCGCTACACCCCGCTGGCCGACATGAACGACGCATTCGAGCGCGCGATGTCCGACTGGCTGCCGCCGGGATTCGATCGGAGCGGCGGCTACCCGCTGGTCCGCGATCTGGGCCCGGTGACCGTGCTCGGGCTCGACACGGCCGTCTGGCGGGGACCGCTGCGCGCCGCTGGAAGGGTGGGCAAAAAACAGCTGGAGCGCCTCGCCGAGGCTCTCGCCAGCCCCTCGCCGAAACGGCGGCACCCGGTGATCGCCATGCACCACCCGCCCTTTTGCTTGCGCGGCGCCGCAGCCCGTCACTGGCGCAACGGGCTGCAGGGCTGCGAGCGGCTGCGGGCCGTGCTGCGGGGACGCCGTTGCACTCTGCTCCACGGACACCTGCACCGCACCGCGCGGCGCGAGGAGGGACGAACGGAGATTGTCGGAGTCCCCTCGGCCTCGAGCGAGACGAACGACAGCTCCACCCGCGCGGCCTACCATCTCTACAGCTTCGACCGCGACGGGCTCCGCGAGGCCGTCGCGGTCACGCTCGCCGCCGACGGAAACGGCTTTGTCCGAGCGCCGCTGGTGAGCAGAGCGCTCGATGTCTGAAAACACCGCAACCCAGGAGGAAGCCATGGAAAGAAAGACGATATCGACCGATACGGCTCCGGCCGCGGTGGGCGCCTACTCGCAGGCGGTCCGCGCCGGGGAGCTGCTGTTCGTCTCGGGGCAGCTGGGCCTGGATCCCCAGAGCAAGAAGATGGTCGAGGGCGTGGAGGCTCAGACGGCCCAGGCGCTGACCAACCTGGAGGCGATCCTCAAAGCCGCCGGGCTGCGCATGGAGAACGTGGTCAAGACGACGGTGCTGCTGAGCTCGATCGACGATTTCAAAGCGGTCAACGAAGTCTACGCGACTCGCTTCGGCGAAGAGCCCCCGGCCCGCGCCGCCTTCCAGGCCGCCGCCCTGCCCCTGGGCGGTCTGGTGGAGATCGAGGCGATCGCGGTCGCGCCCTGATTCAAAGCAGGCGCAACAGGAAAACGGCGGGCGGTGATCGGACGTTTCCGAGCGCGGAGGACGAGCACCCCGATGAGCCGCCCGAGGATCCCTCTTTCTCCTCTTCCTCTTCCTCTTCCGCGTCGGCGGCCGTGCCGGTATCGCTGTCCGTGTCCTCCTGCCCGCCGCTCCCCGTGTCGGTATCGGCCGGCGCGGTGCCGGCGACCAGCACGGAGTCGTCCAGCACGTAGGGATCCTCGCCCTGCACGGTGACCGTCAGCTCGTAGCTGTGCACTCCGGGCTGGAGACCGACGTCCCATGCCGAGTGCTCGTGCGGATCGCCTTCGAGATCGTGGCTCCACTCGGCGGATATCTCGTCCCCGTCGCGCTCCAGCGGCCCCAATTCCGGATCCTCGCCGCAGCCGGCATCCGCGGACCAGCGGTACACCACTTGCACGTCGGGCGTCATCTGGTCCGGCTGCACCGCCTCGAAGCTTTCGCACTCGGGGTGATCGGCGCTGCTGGAAAAAGCGGCTGCCAGCACGGCCGTCGCGCAGGCAAGCAAGGGCATCCTCGAAATCATCGCGCGCTCCTCTCGCATCCGAAATCCACACAATACGATACCATTTTGCTCCCCAATCCAGAACGAAATCCGCCGCGTGGACGCTGACAAGGCGATCGAGGTATCGTTTCGTTTCGCGCGCCGCGGGAGAACGCCGCGCGCACCTCTCGGCCGGGCTTGCAATGCGCCCCCGGTTGGGGAAGCTATCAACGCGGGGCCGGCGCTTCCCGTCCCCGGAGGAGATCGGATGAAGGATCGCAAGCTGGAGCGAATCGCGCCCAGGCGCGAGGACCGTCCCACGGCCTACGAGAACCTGATGCCGTGGCGCGTGCGCAACATTCTGCTGGTCTCCAGCCTCTACGACGCCTTCACCTTCCAGGAGGACGCGCGCCTGACCGAGATGCTGTTCTCCGAGTACCTGGAGCTCAACCTGCGCTACGCGCCCAGAATCGAGCGCGTCTCCACGGCCGAAGAGGCGATCGGAATCCTGCGCGAGACGCCTTTCGACATGGTGATCTCGATGCACCGGGTCGGCGGCACCAAGCTCGACGAACTGCAGCGATCCGTACGCGAGGTGGCGCCCGAGATACCGTTCGTCACGCTGGCCAACAGCTCCCGCGAGCTGGAGGTGCTGCGCGACTCCGGAGCGCTGGAGGACGCCGATCGCTCCTTCGTCTGGAACGGCGACGCGCGGCTCTTCCTGGCGATCATCAAGGGCGTCGAGGATCGGCTCAACGCCAGGCACGACGCGCTCTCCGCCGGCGTGCCCTGCCTGATCCTGATCGAGGACAACGTTCGTTTCTACTCCTCCTACCTGCCGCTGCTCTACACCGAGCTGATGAGCCACACCCAGACCCTGATGACCGACGGGCTCAACACGATGCAGAAGCTGCTGCGCATGCGCGCCCGTCCCAAGGTGCTGCTCGCCACGAGCTGGGAGGAAGGCCTGCGCCTCTACGAGGACTACCGCGAGCACCTGATGGGAATGATCGTCGACGCCGAGTTCCCGCGCGGGGGCTGCAGCGATCCCGACGCGGGCTTCGACTTCGCCGCGATGGCCCGCGAGCGGACCCCTGACAGGCCGGTGCTGATGCAATCCTCGAACCAGTCCAACGCCCGGCGTGCCGAGGAGATCGGAGCCTCATTCATCAACAAGCGCTCCGACACCCTGCTCGGCGAGCTGCGGCGCTTCCTGCGCGAGCATCTGGGCTTCGCCGAGTTCCAATTCCGCATGCCGGACGGCTCGCTGGTGGCGTCGGCCAACGACCTGCGCTCGCTGTCCGAACGGATCACCGAGGTGCCCGGAGAATCGCTGATCTACCACGGACGGCGCAACGACTTCTCGAACTGGCTGATGGCCCGCACCGAGTTCGACGTGGCGCGGCGCCTGCGTCCGATCAACGTCAGCGAGTTCGACGACGCCGAGGAGGTGCGGCGCCACCTGCTCGACGCGCTCAGCGAGCACCGCCGACGCCGCCGGGCGGGAGTCGTCGCCGAGTTCTCCAAGGAAACCTTCGAGGGGCGCAGCGGCTTCGTGCGCATCGGCCGCGGCTCGCTGGGCGGCAAGGGGCGCGGGCTGGCCTTCGTGCACAGCCTGCTCGAGCAGTACCGGGTCGCCGAGCAGTTCTCCGACGTCAGCGTCTACGTCCCGCCCACCGCGGTGCTGAGCACCGAGATCTTCGACCAGTTCATGGAGCGCAACAGGCTGATGTCTTTCGCCCTGCAGGAGACGGACGACTCCGAGATAGAACGGCGCTTCTCCGAGGCGAGCCTTCCGCCGCGAGCCGTCGAAAGCCTCGAGACCTTCCTCGGCCGCGTGCGCTACCCGCTGGCGGTGCGCAGCTCCAGCCTCTTGGAGGACGCCTCGTACCAGCCCTATGCCGGCGTGTACCGCACCTGCATGATCCCCAACAATCACGCCGACACGAGTCTCCGTCTCGAGCAGCTGGTGTCCGCGATCAAGCGCGTCTATGCCTCGACCTACTCCGCCGACGCCAAGGGATACGCCGCCGCGACCCGCTCGCGGCTCGAAGAGGAGAAGATGGCGGTCGTGATCCAGCAGGTCGTCGGCCGCCGCCACGGCGACTACCTCTACCCGGCGATGTCGGGAGTCGCCCGTTCCCACAACTTCTACCCCGTCGGGGAGATGCAACCCGAGGACGGAATCGCCTCGGTGGTGCTCGGTCTGGGTCGGATGGTGGTCGACGGCGGACGCTGCGTGCGCTTCTCGCCGGCCCACCCGCGGCGGCTCTACCAGCTCTTTTCGCCCAAGGAGGCGCTCGAGACCACACAAAGCGAGTTCTACGCGCTCGACCTGTCCGCCGAAAAATCCGAGACCTACTCCTGCGGCGAAATCGACTCGGCGCTGGTGACGCTCGACCTCTCGACCGCCGAGGAGCACGAGGTGCTGCACCGGCTGGGCTCGACCTACGACGCGGACAGCGAGGCGATCCACGACGGTCTCTCCCGTCCGGGCGTGCGGCTGGTCACGCTGGCGGGCGTGCTCAAGGGCGGATCCTACCCGCTCGCGGAGCTGCTCTCCTACCTCCTGGAGATCGGCAGCTCCGCCCTGGCCTGCCCGGTCGAGATCGAGTTCGCCGCCGAGTTCCGCGGCGCGCCGCGCGAGCCTCACGAGCTGGGCTTTCTCCAGATCCGCCCCGTGGTCGTCGACTCCGACACGGCGGACGTGGAGATCGGCGAGATCGATCGCTCCAGCGCGCTGTGCCTCACCGATCGCGCCCTGGGGCACGGATACCTGAGCGGCGTTCGCGACCTCGTCTACCTGCCCTCCGGCGCCTTCGATCGCTCGCGGACCGTCGAGGCGGCCGACCAGGTCGGCTCGATCTGCGCCGCGTTGCGATCCGAGGGCCGGGAGTTCGTGCTGATCGGCCCGGGGCGCTGGGGCAGCGCGGATCGCTGGCTCGGGATCCCGGTCCGCTGGAGCCAGATCGCAGGAGCGCGCTGCATCGTCGAGACCGATCTGCCCGACATTCGCGTTACCCCTTCGCAGGGCAGTCACTTCTTCCAGAACATGACGTCGCTGGGCGTGGCCTATTTCACGGTCTCGCCGGACGACGACGGCGCGCTGCTGGATCTGAAATGGCTCGACGCTCTCCCGGCCGAGCGGGAAATCGGGATGGTGCGGCACGTCCGCTTCGAGCGGGAGCTGGCGATCGCAGTCAACGGACGTAGCGGGAGCGGAGCGATTCTCAAGCCGGGAGAGCGGCTGCCGCGGCGCGCCGGGGATCGAGAGAAATGACAGACATCGAAAACGTGCTGGGAAAAATCGTCAAGAAGGGCGGCGCCCACTCGGTTCCGTTCGACCGGCTCATGCCGCGCCGTATCCACAACATACTGCTCGTCTCCAGCCTCTACGACTCGTTCACCTTCGAGGAGGACGGCAAGCTGAGCGAAGCGCTCTTCTCCGACTACCTGGAGCTCAATCTGCGATACGCGCCGAGCGTCAATCGCGTCTCGACCGCGCACCGCGCCCTGGAGCGCCTCAGATCGGAGCGCTACGACCTGGTGATCTCGATGCTGCGGGTGGGGGACATGAACATCCAGGACTTCGGCCGAAGCGTGCGCGAGATAGATCACGCGCTGCCGGTCGTGGCGCTGGCCTTCAGCGCGCGGGAGGTCGCGTTGCTGGAGAACGTCGGCGAGCTGCCCGGGATCGACCGCGTCTTCATGTGGAACGGAGATGTGCGCCTCTTTCTGGCGATCATCAAGTACGTGGAGGACAAGCTCAACGCCTGGCACGACGCCCGGGAGGCGGGCGTGCAGTGTCTGATCCTTATCGAGGACTCGGTGCTCTTCTACTCCTCCTACCTGCCGATGCTATACACCGAGATCATGCAGCAGACGCGCTCGCTGCTGGGCGACAGTCTCAACCGCATGCAACGCCTGCTGCGCATGCACGCGCGCCCCAAGGTGCTGCTCGCCACCACCTACGAAGAGGCGATCTCGCTCTACAACCAGTACCAGCATCACCTGCTGGGCACGATCATCGATGTCGGGTTCCCGCGCGAAGACAAGAACGACCCCACCGCCGGCCACGATTTCGCCCGCCTGGTGCTCAAGGAGCTCCCGGACTGCGCGGTCGCGATCCAGTCCTCGGACCCGTCCAACGAGCAGTTCGCCGAGGGCGTGGGGGCGGCCTTCATCAACAAGCGCTCGCCCGCCCTGCTCCACGAGCTGAGAGCCTTCATGCAAAATCAGCTCGGCTTCGGGGACTTCGTCTTCCGCCGTCCGGACGGCAGCGTGGTGACGACCGCCAACGACCTGCGCAGCCTGATCGAGGCTCTGGAGATGATCCCCAAGGAATCCCTGCTGCACCACGGGCGGCGCAAGGACTTCTCCACCTGGCTGATGGCGCGCTCCGAGTTCGACCTGGCCAAGACGATCCGCAGCGATCGAATGGTGGAGTTCTCCACCCCGTCGCAGTTCCGCGAGCACCTGATCTCATCGCTCAACAGGTACCGCACGCGATCGCGCGCCGGCATCGTCTCGGACTTCTCGAGCGAGACGTTCGAGGGCGGGACCGGCTTCGTGCGGCTCGGCCAGGGCTCGCTGGGGGGCAAAGGTCGCGGACTGGCCTTCTTCCACAACCTGCTCAGCCAGTACGACATCGAGAATCACGTCGACGGGATCCGCATCTTCCTGCCGCCCACGGCGGTGCTGGCCACCGGCGTCTTCGACCAGCTGATGGACTCGGGGAACCTGACCTCGCTGGCGCTGGGCAACGCGACGGACGAGGAGATCAACGCGGCCTTTCTGGCCGTGCGGCTCCCCGAGGAGGTGCGCGACACGCTGCGGACTTTTCTCGGCCGGGTCCACTACCCGCTGGCGGTGCGCAGCTCCAGCCTGCTGGAGGACGCATCCTACCAGCCGTTCGCCGGCATCTACCGCACCTACATGATCCCCAACAACCAGGAGAACCTGGAGGACCGGCTCAACGAGCTGACCAACGCGGTCAAGATGGTCTACGCCTCGACCTTCTACCGCACCGCACGCGACTACCTGGCCTCGACGCCGAACCGGCTCGAGGAAGAGAAGATGGCGGTCGTGATCCAGGAGGTCGTGGGCAAGCGCCACAACGGCTACCTCTACCCGGACGTGGCCGGAGTGGCGCGCTCGCACAACTTCTACCCGCTGGGAAAAATGCGCGCCAAGGACGGCGTGGTCTGCGCCGTTCTCGGCCTCGGCCGCACCGTCGTCGAAGGCGGGCGCTGTCTGCGCTTCTCGCCGCGCATTCCGCACGAAGTCTTCGAGGTGCTCCGCCCGCGCGATTTCATGAACAGCGCTCAGCGCGAGCTGGTGGCGCTCGACCTGAGCCGGTCCTTGGATGACGCGGGTCGCGATCCGGCGCCCAACCTGGCCACGATCGGGCTCGACCAGGCGGAGAATCACGGCACTCTCGACCTGACGGGGTCCATCTACTCGCCGCGCGACCGCCGGTTGCACCACGGAACCGGCGCTCCCGGAGTGCGCCTCGTGACGATGTTCCGCGCGCTAGAAGAAGAAAACGTGCCGATCGGCGAGGCGATCTCCTTTTTGCTGGAGGTGGGCCGCTCGAGCTTCTCCTGGCCGGTGGAGATCGAGTTCGCGATGAACTTTGCGACAAACGAAAACGAGCCGCACCAGCTCGGGTTTCTCCAGATCCGCCCGATGGCGATCGCGTCGAGCAACGAGGTGATCGAAGAGATTCCGCGCGAGCATGCGATCTGCATTTCGAACCAGTCCCTGGGACACGGTCAGACCGACTCGGTGCGCGACATCGTCTACGTCCGCCGCGACAACTTCAACCGCGCCCTGACCCGTGAGATCGCCGACGAAGTGGGCGAGATCAACGCGCGCTTGAAAGAGGAGGACCGCCGCTACGTGCTGATCGGCCCCGGTCGCTGGGGGAGCACTGACTGGAGGCTGGGCATTCCGGTCAGCTGGGGACAGATCTCCGGCGTGATCTGCCTGATCGAGACCGAAATGAAGGATATCAAGGTCAGCCCCTCGCAGGGATCGCACTTCTTCCACAAC
This sequence comes from uncultured Myxococcales bacterium, assembly GCA_964530995.1. Lineage (GTDB taxonomy): Bacteria > Myxococcota_A > Polyangia > JAAYKL01 > JAAYKL01 > CAZHCG01. Next base: position 40,041 of record CAZHCG010000008.1, on the reverse strand, counting down.
ATCACCTCGTTCGGAATAGGGTGTTTGACGATCGGCGGCGAGGAGCGGGGCGGCTTCATCGACTACGACTACCTCGACGGGCGCGAAGCGGAGTTCGAGACCGAGCACGTGCGGCACCTGAAATTCGAGCGCGACGTGCAGATAATCGTCGACGGCAGGAGCGGATACGGAGCGCTGATCCGGCCCGAGCACGCCGCGGAGCGATCGCCGATTCTTTCGATCGCTCCGCGACCGTGACTCTTCAAAAGGAGAAACAGGTGAAAGGAAAACACATTCACGTGCTCTACGAAACGGTCGAAGGGCACACCGCGACTGTCTCCGGGCGAATCGCGAGCGCTCTCGAGGAGGCCGGTCACGAGGTGGAAGTCGCTCGCTGCGGCGATGTCCGCCCGGAGTCGCTGGCAAGATCCGACGGCATCATCGTCGGCGGCTCGATCCACGCGGGCAAGCACAACTCCAGGGTCGTGAGCTTCGCCGGGAAGAACGCCGAGCTGCTCTCTTCGACGCCGTCCGCCTTCTTCCTCGTCTGCCTGACGGCGCGATCGAAAAAACAGAAGGACATCGAGGCGGTAAATCGCTATCTGGAGGATTTCCGCTCCCGGACGGGCTGGAAGCCCGATCTGGAGCGCGTGTTCCCCGGGGCTCTGCTCTACACCAGCTACGGGTTCGTCAAGCGCAAGATTCTGTCGTCGATCAGCAAACGCGAGGGCGGCGACACCGACACATCACGCGACTTCGTCTACACCGACTGGGGCGAAGTAGAGAGATTCGCAAGCGATTTCGGAAACCTGACTTTCACGGTGTCAGAGAGCCAGAAATAAAACGTCTGATCATCATCTTTTGATTGCAATCTTCCGCCGTCGCTGTCAAATGCGATCCTCCGCCGAATTGACAGCTCCGTCGCCCGCGGGGCACGATTGCCCGGTGACCGACAAAAACAGCTCTGCCGACCGTCTCCGGCGTCCCTGGCTCGCGCCCCTGCTGGTGTTCGTCGCCGGGCTGGCCGTCTACGGCTCGTTCTCCGCAGAGCGTCTGCTCTCACACTCCCGCGACAACCACTACGTCTACCTGGCCGACTGCTTTCTCGACGGCCGCCTGTTCCTGGAGGGCAAGCCGCCGCATCGCAACGACTGGGCCCGCCACGACGGACGCTGGTTCGTCTCGTTTCCCCCCTTCCCCGCCGTGCTCATGATGCCCGGTGTCGCGATCCGGGGCCTAGAGTTCAACGACCGGCTATTCACGCTTCCGCTGGCCGCCGCCGGCCCGGCGCTGCTGCTGATCCTGCTCCAGATGCTCGCCGCGCGCGGCCGGATATCGCGCAAAGCCGGCGGGCGCTTGCTGCTGACCGCGCTGTACGGAGTGGGAACGGTTTACTTCTTCAGCGCAGTGCAGGGCTCGGTCTGGTACACGGCTCACATCGTGGGCGGGGTGATGCTGCTGCTGTACCTGATCCTGTCCCTCGACGCCCGCCACCCGTTGCTGGCCGGGCTCTGCCTGGGCCTGGCCTTTGCCAGCAGACCACCGATGATCCTGGCCGCCCCGCTCTTCCTCCACGAGCTGCTGCGCTCCTGCCGCACGGACCCCGAAGCACCGCTGACAAAGCGCGCAGGTCTGCTGTTCGGCCAGCTCGACAAGAGCGTCGCCGCCCGACGTCTGGCGCTGTTCTCCCTGCCGCTGCTGGCCGCGATCGGCGCCGTGCTGTGGCTGAGCTGGGCCCGCTGCGGCGATCCGCTGGAGCCGGGCCACGGCTTTCTGCGCGTGATCCAGACGCCTCGCATCGAAAAGTGGGGGCTGATCTCGTACCACTACCTGGGCCGCAACCTCTCGGCGCTGCTGAGCTCGCTGCCCTGGCTGACCGCCGAGGCTCCACACGTGAAGATCAGCCTGCACGGGCTGGCCCTGTGGCTCACCACCCCGCTGTTCCTCTGGGCGCTGTGGCCGCGTAGGCTGACGCGCGACTACGCCGCGGTAGCGGTCACGCTGCTGCTGGTGGCGCTGCCGTCGCTGCTCTACCAGAACACCGGTTGGGTGCAGTTCGGACAGCGCTTCTCGCTCGACTACACACCTTTTCTGATCCTGTTGCTGGCGATGGGAGAGCGCCGCTTCGGCAAGCTTTGGATCGCCTGCCTGATCTGGTCGATGGCGATCAACGCCTTCGGAGCAGCCACCTTCGACCGTTGCCGGCAATTCTACGCCCACGGCGAGCACCGCCACGAGATCCACCAACCGGACTGACGGCCGCCGATCAGTGATCCTCCTCGGGCTCGCCGGGGAGCTTGCGCAGCCTGAAGTGGTCGCCGCGCTCCTCGATGATTCTCTCGTACCAGTGGCGGGGATATCCGGGATGCTCGACCTCGCCGTGCTCGTCCTTGACGTTGCCGTCCAGGTACTTCCACAGCAAGAACTCGCCCAGCTCGCGGTAGCGCTCCACCGTCTTTCCCGCCATCGCGGCCGAGTACTCGGTCAGGTAGTCGCGCGCCAGCTCCGGCGCCCGGTCGTGCAGCTCCACCGCCGCCTCCTCGACCGCGATCCGCCTGGCCAGGAAGCTGCTCTCCAGCTCCTTCTGCACGCGCCTCACGTCCCGGATCATGTCCTTGTAGCGCAAGTACGAGTAGTTCGAAACGAAGTTGAAGACCCAGAAAGCCGAGTCCCAGGAGAACTCCTCGAACGACCCGGTTCCCACGGCGTAAGGCTCGGGCGCCTCGCGGATCCCGCAATACATCGGTACGTAGACCGTCGAGTAGGTGTCGTCCACGCCGAACCACAGCACCCCGCCGACCGGATCGGGCAGCCAGAAGCGGCTCTGCGCCACGAACGAAAAGCCGGTCTGCTGGGTCGAGGTGCTGCGCTCGTTGACGTACTGTTCCTCGGGCTCCTCTCCCTCCTCTTCTTCCCCGTCTTTCCCGTCTTCGCCCTCTTCGCGCTCCTCCACGTCCCAGACCAGCGGACGCCAGCGGTAGGGCAGCTCGTGGGGACCGGCGCCCACGCCCTTGCTCAGGTCCCACTCGGTCCCCTCGAAGTGATCGCGCATCAGCTCCATCACGTCGTGCACGGACAGCTTGCGATCCGGCTCGATGTACAGAGGCAGCGGCTCGGCTTCCTCGTCGCCGTCGATGTAGCCCGTGTCGAGCTCCAGCGACGGCGCGACCCGGTTGTAGAAGGCCCACACGCGTGCTTCGCAGAACCTGAGGCTGGTCCAGGTCAATGGAGCGTAGACGTCGGCGAAGCTGAACTCCTCGTCGGGCCCCTCGTACCAGCCCTTTTCACGCGCGAACTCGATCACGTCGTCGGCGTAGAGGCACTGCTTCTTCTTGTCGAGCGGAAAGGTCCTGATCCGGGCCTGGTTTGCGTGGGCCGCCACGTAGCCGTCGGGAATCTTGCGCGCGACCCACAGCGCCCCCTTCTCCTCCTTGCCCTTTCCGATCATCTCCATGATCCAGACGTCGTAGGGATCGGAGATCGAAAACGTTTCGCCCGAGGAGGCGTAGCCGTGCTCCTCCACCAGCGAGGTCATCACCTCGATCGCCTCGCGCGCGGTCCGCGCCCGCTGCAGCGTGATGTACATCAGCGAGCCGTAGTCGAGCACACCCTCGGATTCCTTGAGCTCCTCGCGCCCGCCCCAGGTGGTCTCACCGATCGCGACCTGATGCTCGTTGATGTTGCCCACCACGGAGTAGGTCTCTTCCACCTGGGGGATGCTGCCCAGGTGATCGCCGGTGTCCCACTCGTGGATCTCGATCGTCTCGCCGGCCAGGTGCCTGCCGGCCGGAGTGTAGTACAACTCGCCGTAGAGCACGTGAGAGTCGGCGGCGTAGGTGATCATCGTCGATCCGTCGGCCGACGCGTCGCGGGTGATCAGGAAGTTGGTGCAGGCGCTCGCCTCGCGGTTCCCGACCAGCAAGGCGACCGCGACAGCGAGCAGAACGATGGCTCGCTTCATTGCTCGTTTTCCTCCAGGTACCCCAGAGCGCGCAGCGCTCCGGAAACGTCTTCGGACAGCTCGACCGCCTCCTGCCCGGCGTCGCCGCTCCTCAGCTCGCGCGCCCGCTCGTCCAAAGCGGAAACCAGCGCGGACAGCTGTGCGTCCAGCTCGGCGTAGCGGGAGTGGTCCTTTTCGAGGCGTTGTTGCTCCCCCGGATCCTCCTCCAGATCGTACATGTACCCGCGCTCCCCCTCCACGTCGCGGATCAGCTTGTAGCGTCCGTCGAACAGCGCGCGCCGCGCCTTCCAGTAGATGTTGAACTCCATGTAGGCGGGCCGGTGCCGCTCTTCCTCGCCTGCGATCAGCGGCATCAGGCTCTCGCCGGCGAGCTGCGGATGCGGCTCGACGCCCAGCCAGTCCAGGAAGGTCGGCGCGATGTCCACGTGGCGGGCAGACCAGCTCACCCGCTCGCCGGCCTTCCATTTTCCGCCCGGCGCGCGGATCACGAGCGGCACGCGCGTCACCTCGTCCTCGTAGCGGTGCCCGTGGTCGAAGCTGCCGTGGTCGAACTGCTCCTCGCCGTGGTCGGCGGTCAGCGCGATCCAGCTGTCGTCGAGCATCCCCAGCTCGTCCATCTCCTCGAGCATGCGCCCGATCTGGTCGTCGACGAAGCGCACCTCTCCGTTGTAGAGCCCGCGGATGAAGCGCTTTTCGTTCTCGCTGGGATCCAGCTCGCCGCTGCGCGCCGCGGCGTGATCCGCGAACGGCACTCCGATCCTGCCGCTGGGCGGCTCGGCGAACCGCTTGCGGTACTCGGGCGGCGGATCGTAGGAGATGTGGGGATCGAAATAGTGAACCATCAGGAAGAACGATTCGTCTTTGTGCCCGCGCAGCCACTCGATCGCGGCCGAGGTCACCTCGTCGGCCCGCCTGGCCTTGTACAGCCCGGCCACCTCGTGGTCGTAGTGATCGAAACCGCGCGCGAAGCCCAACGAGGGATGCAGAAAGGCGTTGGTCACGATCGCGGCCGAGGTGGTCTCGCCCAGCATCTCGGACAACGTCGCGACTTTCTTGGTGATTGGGGTCACCCGCACGCCCAGGAAGCTTTCGCCTTCTTTCGACTTGGAGGGCAGACGCTTGCCGGCGCGGTGCACGGCCGGGGCCACTCCGGTCAGGATCGAGGCAAACGACGCGCCAGTCCACGGCGAGGCGGCGTGGAACTTCTCGAACAGCACCCCCTCCTCGGCGAGCCGATCCATCGTCGGCGTCGTCTCCTGCTCCTCGTAACCGTAGCAGCCGAGCCGATCCGCGCGCAGGGTGTCGACCACAAACAGGACCACGCGCCGGCCCTCGGGCACCTCGGGCTCGGCGGGCTCCGGGCTCTCGACGCGAGCGCCTCCGTCGTCGGCGGCATCGGGCTCGACCCGCTCGGCCTCGGCCGCGGGCGCGGCGGCCCGCTCCTTTTCGCTCGATTCTTCCCGCGGCCGGTCGTCCCCACACGAGGCGAGCGCCAGCACGGCTAGCTGGCAGGCGATCAGAAGCGCCGCGCGGCCCGGCGAGATGCTCGTCTTTCCCGTTTTCTGTTCGTGCTCAATCATCACAGCGTAGGAGTATGTCCGAACCGCGGCCTCCTGTCGACCCGATCGACCGTGCTTTCCGGCGCAGGGCTCGTTCCAAAAACAAAAGGTGTTTCAATAGGAAATTCGGCCGGTGACCCGCACAATTCGACGCGGCAGGAGCATCAGCTTTCCGGAAGAGACGAGCTGCATCTCAACGGGACTCTGCTCTGATCGCTCTTCCGAGTCAGCTCACACAGCTTTTCGAATTGTGCGCTCGAGACGAGTCCCTGCTCAAGAAGCCGGAGCCAGAGATCTGTGGGGTGTGCGGCCCTGCCACGGCCGAGCTCGGCAAGCGCGAGGAAAGCCGCCCCTTTGTCTTGGGCGACGAATACGGCATCGTCTTTTTCTGTCATGGCCCAAGCAATGGACTGATGCTCGGCCAAGTTCTTGTCGGCGGCCACCGGCTCGCGCAGGTGTTCATAGAGTATCTCGAAAGCCTGCGAAGCACCCGCTATCGAAAACTTCCGAAAAGGCGACGAGGTATCTTCCAGGAGCGCCTTGCGCCTTCCACGCGCTGCTGCCGCGGTCTCATCTGCAACATAGAATTCGTTTTGGGGCCAAGATGCCGTTTCTTTGGGTGTCACGACCAGCGCGAGGTGGTCCAAAGGACCATCGTCCACTATCCAGACAGGCATGAGGAACTCTATCTCCAGCTCAATAGCTCGCGTGCGCGACCAGCAGTAATATGGCCCTCTTCCAGGGCCGCGAGCACAATCTCGGTAGCCTTGCCGTCCCAAAGCGGAGCGGCCTCCTCCGGTAGGGCTTCATGAAACATCGACGGCTGCACACCTGCGGGCGCATTCTCGAACGTGGAATACGAAAGCCGAGGTTTGCGATCCTGGTGTGCAAGCTTCTCGGCTCGGTCGGCCTCGACTAGCCGACAGTTCTTGGCGTGCCACACCGCACCTTCGTAGGACAAGCCCCAGTGCTCGGCCAAAGCCGCAACGAACTTTCGACCGTCGGCTTTCCGAGATTCTCGCAGCGTTCCGGCCCATTCTCTGGTCTGAGACCTCGGCGCCAAGAACGCCGGGGCGAAAGCTCTTGCGCGAGCTTCTATTGCATCGTCGTAGTTGCCATGTCCTTCCTCGCCCCACGAGACCAAAGTCGTGATATCGCGTTCTCCGGAATCGTGGAGGAGGTGACACAATTCATGTGCGAGCGTTGCACGAAGCGCCGGCAGGTGCTTCGTGCGGGCGCTGCCCTCGTTGACCAGTACCACCGGTATCGCGTCCGGCTCCCAGACCGACGCCGCGTCTATGTCCGCCGAGCTGAAGGTCACGCGGGCAACGTGGACTCCGAGATCTCGAAGCAGCTGCTCGAACTCCCTTATGGGACCCGGCTCATCAAACAAAGCATTCCGGGACGATTCTCCCAGATCATACCCTCGCAGCCATATCTCCCCGTCTCTCGCTGGGGCTATCGCCTCGGTTCTGCGAAAACGCGCAAGACGGACCTCCCCACCCCGCATCTCAACGAGATGGGCAAGGATACGTCCCTGTTCAGCCGCCAATGACAGTAGTCGCACATCCCCCGGGTCGGGGCGATCCAGAGAAGTCGCCACGCGGAATCGAGCCGGGCTACGGCGGGGGCGATCTCCTTCACCCCTGTACATCGCCACTGGATCTACAGCAAGGGCCCTGCATAACTTTTCGTACTCGGCTGCCGTAAAATCGGGAACCCTTTCCAAGTATTCGATTCTTTCAGGAGACATCATTGCGAGCGTCGCAAGCTCCCCGCGAAGACCGAGTTCCTTTGCGCGATCGAAAACACGTCCTATCAATTCCGAAGCGTTCATTTTGACGCCCTATTCGTTACAACCAAGTCTCGTACAATCCTTCAGGTTGCCATTCCGCTTGTCAACACCGCCGGTATATCTCCGCTAATCGATGATCCCCAGCCAGTCCCGCATCAGGAACAGCAGCCTGCCGATCAGCAGGTAGACCCGCGAGAGGATCGTGTAGCTGAAGGTTGCGCCGAAGCCGATCATCAGGATCCAGGTGCCCAGCTTGCCGGTCGCCTCGAGTGCCCCGCGCTGCGGCCGCGAGAAGAAGAAGTAGGTCAGCGCCGCGGCGGTGCCCAGCACCAGGATCAGCTCGCCCAGGACCCGGTCCCAGCTCCCGTCCAGCGAGACCCGCATCGTCCCGGCCACCTGGGCCAGCACTCCGGCCTCCATCTCGGTGGGAATCGCCAGCCCCAGGTCGATCGAGAGCCAGAAGGCCAGCGCCAGCCTGTACAGGTCGCGGGTACGCTCCACGTACTTGCAGGCCCACATGAAGCAGATCCCGACCACCACCCAGAGGTGGGCGTCGGCTCCCGCCCCGCTCTCCCAGAGCGGCATCACCAGCTCGGGGACGAACACGTTCTTCCAGTAGGTGACCAGCATGTAGCCGGTGGAGAGCCCGACCAGCAGGTGCTCGATGAAGCAGAAGAACGGGTTGTCCCGGTAGAGGAAGGACAGCACGCCGAGCGTGAGGATCGCCGCTATCCAGACGTACGGATCGCCCGACACCTCAGCCCTCCCTCTCCTTGGACCAGCGCGCCGCCAGGTAGCCGGCGTTGCCCAGCGCGATGAAGATCAGAATCGCGACCAGCGCCAGCGACTGCGAGCCCAGCCCGCGCGTGGCGTCCCCGGCTCGCTCCAGCACCCCGGCCGCGACCAGCAGCCCCTCGTACTCGGCGCCGGCGCGGCCCCCGGCCAGCAACCCCTCGACCTGGCCGGTCTGCAAGTAGGGGTAGTAGTCGGTGGCCTGGACCGCGGTGCAGGCGACCAGAAAATCGAAGCCGAACGGTGCCACGCCGTAGTTGATCCAGAAGCGCGGCATCGAGTTGGAGGCCACGTCGATCACCGCCGAGACGTCGCGGTAGCTGTTCACCCCGCGCATCAGCGGCAGCTCGTCGAGCGGCGTGCCGCGGTCGTCGGCGTGGAAGTAGGAGCGGATCGAGCTACCCATCCCGTACATCGTGTAGGCGTAGGACGAAGCGTAGCCCAGAAAGACGTAGTCCTCGCCGTAGGTCAGATCGTGGTCGCGTTCCATCTCGGCCAGGTAGCGGCGCAGCGGCGAGGCTGCCTCGGTCATGAAGGTCAGCAGGATCACCGGCTCGCCTGCGGTGAAGAGGCGATGCAGAACCGCGAGCAGGACCGGCTCCAGCTCGGCCATCGTCTGCGGCCCGAAGTCGACGCAGAGCATCACCGGGCCGGGCCTCTCGACCGCCTCGAGCAGCTCGCGGTCGAAGCGCATCGTCTGGGCGCCGGGGGTGGCCGTGAACGAGACGGGCAGCAGGAAAGGCAGCGCCACCGCGACCAGGATCGCCAGAAAGATCCAGCGCCGATCGAGGCGGGACAACCTGGTCAGAGCCAATTCTCTCTTCTCGCTCACCTTCAGCGCTCCCTGTCCAGGATCGTGCGGTCGATGCCCAGGATCGCCTTGAGCGCCACGCCGATCGCGCCCAGCGCGACTCCGATCAAAATCGCGCGCTTGGCCGCGGTGTTGGGGTACTCGAGCAGGAACTCGGAGACAGCGGCCAGCTTCGGCAGCCCGTCCTCGACCACCGGAATCAACCCCAGCATCACGATCGCTGCCGAGACGAGCAGCACCGTCGCCTCGGTGGTGCGCGCGCGAAAGGCGCGGAAGGCGGCCGAGCCGATGAAGAAGGCCAGCAGCGCGAACATCGTCGCCTCGATCGGGGTGATCAGGTACTCGAACCAGTCGGCGAACACGGTTCCGTCCTGGATTCCGCCCGCGATTCCGGCGAACACCATCGCCAGCATCGAGATCAGCGTGACCAGCGAGTAGCCCCAGCGGCGCTGGCGACGCGCCACGCGGCGCACGTGCATCGCGGCCAGCCCGCCCAGGGCGAGAAAGATGATGAAGGCGTTGAGCGGCTGCTTCCACTGCAGCATCAGCTCCTTGGGACGCTGGACGACCGGGTGCGGCAGGTAGTACTGCGCGGCCCAGAACAGGCCGAGCACCAGCAGCAGCACGAACGGCAGCCGGTAGCCGAGGCGCTCGCGCATCAGCGGCCCCCCTCGAGCAGCGCGCTCAGCTCCTCGAGCAGCTCCGGGGCGAACGAGACGCCGGCCGCGCCCAGCAACGAGAGCCCCAGCCCGACCGTGATCAGCGCCAGCGCCAGCACCTTGAACCAGTCGTTGGCCTTGACCGTGGAGCGGCTGATCGGATCGTCGGCGGCCAGCGCCGCGGCGGCGAACAGCTCCTCGCCGATCATGGTGTGATCGCAGGTGGTGATGATGAACGGCAGCTGGGTCACCGAGTCGGTGCCGCCGATCTGGACCGCGCCGGTGGCGGCGCCGGTCTCGGCCAGGATCAACGCCTCGGAGAAGAAGTGGCCGACCAGGAAGTTGGAGGCGGTGCGCTCGCGGGTCATCATCCCGGCCACCGCGGCGGCGTAGGTCAGAAAGCGCGAGGTCAGGTAGCTGACGTCGTCGGGCGAATGGTCCTCGGCGCGACCGGCCTTGTGGAATGCCTGGCGCACCACGCTCTGCGCGACCGGGTAGGTCAGCGGATCGTAGTTGGGCACCTTGACCCGTGTGCGCAGGCGGGCCGCGCGCTCGGCAACCTTGGACAGGATCCCGATCGAGGCGACGGTCACCGGGTGGGTCACCGAGGTCAGGCCCGGCGCGTAGAGCACGGAACGGCCCATCTCGGCGGCGCGTCCCACCGCGTCGCCGGCCGCCTCCAACCCGGCGATCGGGCGGATGTAGAGCTCGGCGCCCCGGCTGCCGCGCCACACCAGGAAGAAGAACATCGCGGCGAAGAGCAGCACCGCCGCCAGGTTGGCCAGGCGTCCGCCGTCGATCCACGAGGGCCGCGGAGAGACCGCCGCGCTGAGAGGAGTCGCGGCCGAGAGGTCGCCCTCGCCCACGGCGCGCACCAGGTAGCGGTAGCCGGCGCCGTCGCTGAGCGGCAGATTCTCGTCGCCCTCGTCGACGTAATCGCTCTCGGTCGGACCGACGATCGCGATCTCGCGCCTAACGCCGCCGGAATCGATCCGGACCAGCCGCTGGTCGACGACCCCGGCCGAGGGGCTGGGCCGCCAGCGAAGCTCGATCGCGCCTCCGCCGTCGTCGGGCCGATCGCGGACCTCCAGCCCGGCGGGAGAAACGATCCCGGAGCGATCCGCCGCGGCCGGCGGAGCGACACAGAAGGCCACGGCCAGCCAGCCCGAAACAGCAACTGGAATCGAGACCCGCACAATCCACTTGTACCCGCCCGCCGCCGTGCGCCGCAAAAAAACAGAGGCGCAGCTAGCGAACGCCTCTCTCCAGCAGCTCTGCGAAGGCCCGCGCCACGGCCGGCTCCCCGAGGTGATCGTCGTTGTGGGCTCCGCGCGCCTCGACGAGTCGGGCCCTCTCTCCCGCGGCCTCGACGATTCTCTCGGCGTGCTCGAACGGGATCAGGCCGTCTTCGCGGCTGTGGATCACCAGCAGCGGTATGTCGAGCTGCTCCACGTTGGCGGCGGTCGGGTACTCGTAGCGCAGCATGCTGCGCACGGGCAGCAGGGGGTAGGCCTCGACGGCGAACTCCTCGATGCTGCTGAAGGCCGAGTCGAGCACCACCGCCGCGCTCGGCACCTCTGCTGCCAGCCGCGAGGCGACCGCGCCTCCCAGGGACTTGCCGTAGATCACGATCCGCTCGGGAAGCGCTCCGCGCCGCTCGACCAGGTGGCGGTAGGCGGCCCGGGCGTCCTCGTGGGTGCCCTGCTCGTCGGGGCTGCCCGTGCTGAGCCCGAAGCCGCGGTAGTCGAAGACCAGCACGGAGACGCCCAGCCGTTGGAGCGTGCTCAGGACCGGCACCCGGTTGGAGACGTTTCCCGCGTTTCCGTGGCAGAACAGGAGCGCGGCCCGGGCCGACTCGTGGGGTACGTAGAAGCCGTGGATGATCTCGCCGTCCGCGGTCTCGATGCGCACCTCGTCGTAGTCCAGGCCGGCGTCGGCAGGAGTGGCGTCCATTCCCTTCCAGGGATGGTAGACCAGCTTCGACTGGCAAGCGTAGAGCCCGACCAGCAATGCGCCGATCCCGACCAGCAGCACCGCGGCGCCGCGCGTCAGGCGGTGCAAGGCCGCGCGCGCCCCGCTGCTCCCTCCGGCGTGTTCGGCCCGGCGAGACACTCAGACGCAGCCGTCCGTCGGCATGCAGCAGACGCCGTCGTCCGGAGCGCACGAGGTCCAGACCGCGCCCCAGCCCGTGGGGCACTCGTACTCGTTGGATGCGTCACTGGGCACGCAGACGCCGCCCTGGCTCTCGCAGTCGTTGCCCGGCTGACTGTAGGGCAAGCAGCACCACTGATCCTGCTCGCAGTCGGCGATCGTCTCGCCTACCAGCGAGCCCTCGGGACAGGCCGCGCAGCCGGCCACCAGCTCGGTACAGGCGCCGCCCAGCACCACCGCGCACTCCGGATCGGAGGGACCGGGATCGGACTCGGTGTCCGCGTCGCCGTCGGCGTCGCTGTCGGAATCGGCGTCCGAGTCGGCGTCCGAATCGGCATCCGAATCCGAGCTGCCCGAGTCGTCACCCGTCGATCCGACGTGGTGACAGGAGACGGCCGCGATCAATGCAAAGATCACAAAGCTCAACGAGAATCCGCGCACATCGCACCTCCGATCCGTATTGTGCGGGAAACCGGTCCGCGCTTGCAACTGTCGACGACGTCCTCGCGCTCGAACGCCGCTTGCGGTAACCTGCCCTGCATGCCGATTCGCTCCATGACTCTGCCGCTCGCGTTGCCTCTCTGCCTGGCCCTCTCTCCTCCCGCCCTGGGAAAAGACAAGCTGGACGAGGTGCGCGAGGAGGTCCGCCAGCCCTCGGGCGAGGGCCGCGACCCCGATCAGGGCGGCGCGGCCGAGACCCCTTACTGGGGCGACGGCCACCACAGCGAGGACTACGAGGGCTCCCACGCCTGCCCGCCGGGAGATCCCAGCTGCCAAACCGGCAGCGAGACCGACGCGGCCGAGGTTCTGCTGGGCTACGGGCTGGGGTTCCTCTTCTGGCTGCCCCACGTGATCATCGAGGGCCCGGACCCGCGCGACGGCTGGTTCGCGGGGCCGCCCTACTCCGGAGGCAAGCACGGCCACATGCGCTTCGAGCCCTGGTTCCAGGACGAGCCGCGAGTAGAGTCGACCGAGCAAGGCGATCTGCTGATCGGAGCCGGCGAGGAACCTGGCGATGACGGCGGGCGCACGGCCCGGCCGTTGTCGCTGAGGCTCTCGGCGGAGTACGGGCACGACATCGACGACCTCTACAAGCCGTCGGCCGAGCTGTTGCTTTCCACCTCGTTCCGCTTCGGCCTGCAAGGCGGCGTGAGCTGGTTCCGCGAGGAGACGGTCGACGGCGTCGATCAGCTCGTGGTCTGGGACGCCAACGCGATCTTCCGCTTCGCCCAGCACGAGGCGGTGGAGATGAGGAGCGGAATCGGAGCCAGGCTGATGCACGACTTCCAGGCCGCGGCCCGGATCGACGCCGGCTTCAACTTCACCTACGGCCTGGATGTCTTCCCCGTCAACCCGCTGGTCCTCTCGGCCTCGATCGACCTGGGCAACCTGGGCTACGCCTTCGTCGCCCACGGCCGCGGGCAGATCGGAGTCACGCGCTGGGGACTGGAGATCTACGCCGGCTGGGACGCGATGTGGATAGGAGATGTCCCGCTCCACGGCCCGATCCTGGGCCTGCGGGGATGGATCTGAGGCGGAGACGACGAGCTTGACTCTCCGCGGCGAGCGGATCACCATCTCGCCATGTGCGCCGGCGCCCCTCCCGACAACGTCCACATCGCCGTTCGCGATCTTCACAAGTCGTACGGCGACAACCGCGTGCTGCGCGGTGTCGAGCTGGACCTGGAGCGCGGGCGGCGCAACATCGTCATCGGCGGCTCGGGGGCGGGCAAGACGGTGCTGATGCGTCACATCGTGGTGCTGGAGCGCCCGGACCGGGGCCGGATCCTGCTCGACGGTCGCAAGATATCGAAGCTGGGAGAGGCGGAGCTGACCGGCGTGCGGCGCAAGTTCGGAATGGTCTTCCAGGGCGCGGCCCTGTTCGACTCGATGACGGTCTTCGACAACGTCGCCTTTCCCCTGCGCGAGCAGAAGGGAATCGGCCGCCGCGAGGTCCGCGAGCGGGTGATGGCCAAGCTGGAGGCGCTCCACGTGGCGGACGCGGCCGAGCGGATGCCCAGCGACATCTCCGGCGGAATGAAGAAGCGGGTCGGCGTGGCCCGCGCGCTGGTCGGCGAGCCCGAGATCCTGATCTACGACGAGCCGACCGCCGGTCTCGACCCGCTGGCCTCGCGCAACGTGGACCGCCTGATCCTGGACACCGACGCCCGCTTCGACGTGACCTCGATCGTGATCACCCACGACATGACGACCTGCATCGAGGTCGGCGAGAGGGTCAGCATGTTGCACGAGGGAAGAATCCGGGTCTCCTGCGCCCCGCGCGAGCTGCTCGAGATCGACGACCCGGCCGTGCGCAGCTTCATCATTGCCTCCGGGCTGCGACAACCCGAGATTGGAGCGCAGTGAACGGGATGCTACAATTCCGCTCCAAATGACGCTCCAGCTGTGCCGGAGGTCGCATGGATTCTCCTTTGATCGGGCTTGTTCTTTACCTGGTGCTGATCGCCGCAGTCGCGGTCTGGGCCTGGGGCAAGAACCGCACCAAGGAAGACTTCATCCTGGGCGGCCGCAAGCTGGGCGCCTGGGTGATCGCCTTTTCCGAGCGCACCGCGGCCGAGTCGTCGTGGCTGCTGCTGGGGCTGTCCGGCGCGCTCTACTCCGCCGGGATGGTCGAGATCTGGACCGTGATCGGCTGCGTCTCGGGCATCTTCGTCTACTGGTTCGTGGTGGCCCGCAAGCTGCGCGTGGTCTCCGAGACGATGGGCGCGATCACCCTGCCCCAGTACTTCTTCGCCTTCAGCGGCCGGCACGGGCGCGCGGTGCGCGTGATCAGCATGCTGATCATCGTCTTCTTCTTCTCGTTCTACGTGGCGGCCCAGTTCCTCGGGGCGGGCAAGGTGCTGGAGGTCACCTTCGGGCTCGAGGTCTGGTGGGGCGTGCCGCTGGCCGCCTTCGTGGTGGTGATCTACACGATGGCCGGGGGTTTCACCGCGGTCTGCTACACCGACGTGGTCCAGGCGATCCTGATGATCATCACGCTGGTGGTGATGCCGGTGATCGGCCTGGTCTTCATCGCGACCCAGGGCTACGACATCGGCGCGGCGATGGCCGCCACCGGCGAGACCGCCTCCCTGACCGCCGGCGACGGGGGCTGGGCCGGCGCGGCCGCGGTGATCGGCGGGCTGTCGTGGGGGCTCGGCTACCTGGGCCAGCCGCACCTGGTGACCAAGTTCATGGCGATCGACTCGGCCGACTCGATCCGCGTCAGCCGGCGGGTGGCGATGGTCTGGACCGTGCTGGCCTACGCCGGCGCCGCGCTGGTGGGCGTGGTCGGGATCACGCTCGTGCACCACGCCCAGGTGCCGGCCGCCGGGCTGGTCGGCCACGGCGCCGACCCGGAGCGAATCCTGCCGGTGCTGGCCGGGCGCCTCTTCCCGGCCTGGATCGCGGGAATCCTGATCGCCGGCGCGGTGGCGGCGATGATGTCGACCGCCGACAGCCAGCTGCTGATCACCACCTCGACCGCGGTCGAGGACTTCTACGCCCGCGCGCTGGGCCGCAAGGTCTCGCAGCGCGAGATGGTCGTGCTCAGCCGGCTGGTGACCGTGCTGGTCGGTCTGGCCGCCTTCGATCTGGCGCTGGCCAGTGACGACCTGATCTACGACGTGGTCTCGCTGGCCTGGGCCGGGCTGGGATCGTCGTTCGGACCGGCGCTCTTGCTGTCATTGCACTGGAAGATGATGAACGGCGCCGGGGTGATCGGCTCGATGGTGACCGGCTCGGTCTCGACCGCGCTCTGGAAGTGGGTGCCGGGGCTGGACGAGCTGATCTCGGTTCGCTTCGCCGCCTTCGCCCTGGCCACCGCCGCGGCGGTGATCTGCGCCCTGGCCTTCCCGGACTCCGACCGCGACTCTCAGAGGCAGCGGACCCAGTTGGTGACCGGGTCGTAGCGGCACTCCTCTCCTCCGCCGCAGCTCTGGTGCTTGAGGTTCCCCGACTCGCACCAGTAGGCGGTCTCGTTCCAACAGCAGCCGACCTGCTGGCCTCCCTCGCCGGCGGATATCTGCGCGCAGCTTCCGGGCTTGCCGTCGCACTCGTACCCCCCGTAGCCTCCCGGATCGTCCTCGTCGTCGCTGTCTTCCGATCCGCCGTCCGCCTCGCCCTCCTCGGTGGGGCCCACGTGGTGGCAGCCGCCGGCCGCCCAGGACGCCGCGACCAGGATCCAGATCGCGATTCGCGCTGTCTCGATCCCGGACATCTCTATCAGTCTACCGCGCGAACGCGTCGCCACACCAGCAAGGCGGCCAAAAAGACGAAAAAGGAGACGATCACGCCCTTGACCGCGAGCTCGCCCAGGCCGTCGCCCCGGTCGTCGCCGATCCAGCGCTTCGCCCTGGCGAACCCCGGAGCGATCCGCAGCGCCCGGCGGTAGAGTCCCTCGTCCAGCACGCCGCCGAACCGCGTGGCCTCGGCCTCCAGCCACAGCAGCCTGGCCTCGGCCCGTCCCGCCTCGGGTCCACCCGGCTCGGCCACCCGCAGCGCCAGCAGCGTCGACTCCCGCGCTTCGTCGCGCCGCCCCTGCTCCTCGAGACGGTCGGCGCGCTGCAGCAACCCGGCCGCCATCTCGAAGCGGCGCTGAAACATGGGAAACTCGCGCAGCACCTCGCGGTAGAGCCGGTGCATCTCGTCCCAGTCGCCGGACTCGGCCGCGGCCAGGCCGCGCTCGAAGCGCTCCATCGCCGGCTCGATCCGCCGCTCGTCGTAGAAGCGGTACAGCTCCTCGCGCCAGTCCTCGTAGGTCGTTCCCTCCTCCGCCTCGCGAGAGAAGGTGTTCTCGTACTTCTCGCGGATCTTCCACTTGGCGTTGACGCCGTACTCCTCGAGGCAGGCCCGAGCCGCGTTGCGCACGAAGACCGAGCCGTGGTCGGTGAACGAGAGCGTGACGTCGATCGCGTCCAGCTCGTTGACCGAGGCGTAGGCCTCGAGCAGCTGGGCCAGCCGCCGCGGGTTCTCGATCCCGCGCACCTGCTCGCCGAGCTTGGGGTTGCCCAGATCGCGAATCCACTTGACCGAGAACATGTGCAGCTCGTCGTCGGAGCTGCCGCGGCCGTAGACCAGCGCCGGCAGCGCCTTCAGCCCGGCTGCGACCAGCATCCGCCCGATCTCGTGGCGAAAGGCGCCGGCGTGCCTCGCCGAGAAATCGAGCATCACCTTGTAGCCGGCCATGCTGTCCAGCCCGTGCAGCGCGACCAGCATCGCCAGGATCCGCGTCGCGGCCCGTATTCCGTCTCCTTCATCCGGATCGGTGGGATCCATCGTGAGCAGCACCGCGAGCAGGCCGCCCTCCCGCTCCTCGTCTCCACCTCGCTCGAACCGACTGCGCGCCTCGCGCAAGGCCGCCTTGATCTGGGTGTTGCGCGCGCCGTGGGGCTTCCACAGCACCTCGCGGATCGCCTGCTCGGATCCGGCCGCGTCGCGCTCGAGATCCAGCGCCGCCTCGACGCGCTCTTTCACGTCGGCAGAGGCGATCCGCTCCAGGAGCGCCTCGAGCTCCTCGACGGACAGCCCCAGCTCGGCCGAGACGCGGGCGTCCGGCGTCCCTCCCCAGTCGGAATGCTTCTCGGGCTCGTCGGCCGGACCGTGGCGGCTGGCGCCCACCATCCGCGCCCGAGCGGCGCCGACCAGGAGCATCAGAGCCGCGCCTGCGTAGATCGCTGTCGAGCACCGCATCGCGAATCTGTCTACCACGCTAGCCGCCGCGAAGCGAGAAGACGGGTTGCCCCCGGCGGCGAGTAGGGGATACTTCTCGAACGGAGAAATCATGTCGCGACGCGCCGAGAACCTGCTGGACCGCTCCTGGAACGCGCTCGACCGCGGCGCTGCGATGCGGGCCCGTTCGCTGGCCCGCCGCGCGCTGGGCTCGACCCGGGAGCCCGCCCTGCGGGCCGAGGCGCGTCACCTGCTGGGGCGGATCGCGCTGCAACGCGGCGATCCCGAAAAAGCCGCGGCGCTGCTGCGGCGCGCCGTCGACGAGGGCGGCGACTGGCCCGACCTGTTCTACGACCTGGGGCTGGCCCTGGGCGACCTGGGCCGCTGGAAAGAGCAGCGGGAGGTCTTCCTCGAGGTGCTGGAGCTGGACGCGACGCTGGACGACGACGCCGGCTCGCTCGACGAGGACTCGCTGGTCCGCGCCGCCGAGGAGACGCTCGAAGAGCTGCCCGACGAGATGCTCTCCAGGCTGCGGCACGTGCCGATCCTGGTCGACGAGCGACCGGAGCGCCGGCTGGTCGAAGAAGGCTTCGACCCGCGCGCGCTGGGCCTCTTCGATGGTCCGCCCTACTCGGAGCAGGGGGCGACCGGACCGGCGCTGAACCGAATCGTGCTCTACCGGGCCAACATCGCCGCGCTGGCTCCCGACCCGGAGCCCGCGCGCCGCGAGGTGCGGATCACCCTGCTGCACGAGACCGCGCACTACTTCGGGCTGGACGAGGAGCAGGTGGCCGAGCTGGGCCTGGCCTGAGGGGCCGACCTACAGCGGCAGGCATGCCTGCTGCTCCACCGAGCAGTAGTCGTTCGCGCCGCAGCCGGCGTGGTAGTCGCAGCCGGTCTCCAGGCAGACAGGGTCGGCCGCGACTCCGTCGACGCACTCGGCGTTGCTCACGCCGTAGTAGCTCTGGCACTGGGGCGTGTTGTCGCAGGCCTCGGCGTAGGTCCCGATGCAGAGCCCCACGAAGACCTGGTTCTCGAACTCGCCGACCAGGCAGTCGCCCCACTCTCCGTCCAGCGTGGTGCAGGGCACCGGCGAGCAGGCCTCGCGGCAGTAGGCGTCGCCCGGGTTGGGGTAGCCGCTGATGCAGACCAAATCTTCGCTGTCGCAGCTGTCCGGCTGCGTGGAGGTGACGTCGCAGCAGACCTGCCCGGCGCCCCCGCAGCTCGGGTCGTCCGCGTCCGAGTCGGCGTCGGCGTCGGCGTCCGAGTCCGAGTCCGAATCCCCGTCGGAATCGGCGTCGGTGTCCCCGTCGGAGTCGGCGTCCGAGTCCCCGTCGGCGCCGCCGTCCTCGTCGTCCTCGCCTTGCAGGATGCGGGTGTCCGCGGTGGCGCGCTCGCAGCCCGCCGCAAAGATCGCCAGGATCGAACCGAGCGCCGCAAGGAGAAATCCGTGCAAAGTCATCTCGCCTCCTCGAGCGTATGATAGCATGAACCGAGCATCGCCGCGCAGCGGGAAAGGAGTCGCCGATGGGAGCTCGCCACATCATCGCGGCAGCCGCGCTGATCGCCTCGACCTGTCCGCTTTCGAACGCCTGCTCGAGCTGCGAGGAGCAGGACGACGAGACCGCGATCCGCCAGCTGATCAGCCGCGCCGCCAGCCTAGCCGAGCGTCACGAGCTGGGCGAGCTGATGCGGATCACCACGCCGGACGTGACCGCCAGGCCGAGCGGGATGATTCGCGCCGAGATCAAGGGCGCCTTGCTGATCGCCTTTCGCCGCTACGGGCAGTTCTCGATCGAGCACCCCCGCCCCTCGGTCGAGGTCGAAGAGGACGGGGTCGAGGCCTCCGCCGACCTGCCCTTCCTGGTGGTGCGAGACAATCGCAAGGTCCCGGACTTGAAGGATCTCTACGACGATCCCCAAAACTGGCTCGAGCAGGTCGGCGAGCTGGCCGATCTCTACTTCCTGGACCTCGAGCTGATCAAGAATGACGACGACGCCTGGCGCGTCGAGGGCGTCCGCATTCGCGGAACCCGCGGGCGGGAATTCGTGACTACCCCCTGAAGCAGCGCCGCGCTATGATGGAGCGCGAGGGAGGCGCGAGAAACATGAGCTGGAAGCAGGCAACTTTTTGGATTTTTGCATCGATCGCGGCCCTGGGCCCTGCCGCCGGCTGCGACGGAGACTCGCCCGAGGACGAGGGAGACCCGAGCGGCGACGCCGACACCGACGCCGACACCGACGCCGACACCGACGCTGATTCCGATTCCGACTCCGACGCTGATTCCGACTCCGACACCGATTCCGACACCGACGCGGACTCCGACTCCGACTCCGATTCCGACACCGACAGCGCGATCCCGGTGGAGAGCTGCGAGTTCGACTACGACCAGGTCTTCACCGCTCTCGGGGATCCCGAGCCTCGGCAGATACCGGCGCTCGACTGCGAATCGCAGCCCGCGGACGGACAGATCGCCCACGCCGAGCCGCCGCCGCCGTTCGTCCACGCGATTCCGGCCGAGCACTCCCGCGACGAGATCGTGATGCCCGGCTACAGCGACGACATGCCGCTGTTCGAGCGCGGCGAGGCCTGGAGCGCGGAGACCCGCTGCTACGAGCTGCCGGAAGGCGCCTTTCTGCTCACCGAGCCGCAGGCGTACGACCTCTACGTCTCGCTCGCCGAGAAGACCACCGGAGTCGAGGTCGACACGAGCGCCGAGGTGCGCACCGTGATCGGGCTGCGCGGCGCCTACCCCGGCACCTTCGCCTGGCACGGCAACACGCCCAATCGCTTCAACGACACCCTGGCGCTGATCTGGCGCGACTGGGACAACGTCCCGCACGTGCGGGAGTTTCCGCTCAACACCGACGTCGGCGCCCACGACTTCGGCTGGGAATCCTCCTCGCACCTGCGGCCCGAGCGCCGCTACTTCTACGCCAACGACTGGCACGGGAGCTACAACGCGCTGAACAACCAGCAGTGGGGATACCGGGTGCGCAACGACACCAACAACAACGGCCACTGGGACGACGACAGGAACGGCTGGCTGCCCCCGGCCGGAGACGACTACGACCGCGGCGGCTCGGGACACAACATCCACATGGCCTCGGTCGACGCCCCGCTGGGAAGCGCGCCCGTGGGCGTCTGGTCCGCCGGCTGCCAGACCATCCCCGGAATGGCCAACTGGACCGAGTTCATCACCAATCTCTGGACCGGGCTGGGCGACCCGGTCGAGTACCACCTGCTCGACGTGCGCGACATCGCTCCGGACGCCTGGGCGCCCTGCACGCCGGACGGGACCCGCTCTTGTCCCTACCGGATCGAGAGCCTGCCCTACGAGCACAGCGGCGACACGAGCGAGGCTCTCTCCGACGAGTGGGACTTCTACAACTGCTCGAGCGCTGACGAGTCCGGCCCCGAGGTGATCTACGCGCTCAACCTGGACGACTCGGGCACGCTGAGCGCCGCGGTCGACTGCGAGGACCCGCTGGTCGACGTGGACGTGCACCTGCTCGACGGCGACGACCCCGACGCCTGCCTGACTCGCGACCACTGGGAGCTGAGCTGGGAGACAACGCCCGGCCGCTACCTGATCGTGGTCGACAGCTGGTTCGACGGAAGCGAGGAGCTCTCGGGTCCGTACACCGTCACCGTCACGCTGAATTGAGCTCGGCGGCGCAAACCCCTCTCTGCGAGGAAGCGATCGGGTGAGCCCCAATCGCACCAGCCCCTGGCGCTGGCCGCTCTACCTGGGCTGGATGATCGCCTCGACCGCGGTCGGCGCGCTGGCCTGCTTTCTGCCGCTGACCGAGACTCCGGGCTACGAGCTGGCCCTGCTCGTCTCGCTGCTCTCCTCGCTGGGAGCCGGCCAGCTGGCGACCTGCCTTCCGGGTCGCGTCCGGGCCCAGCTCGCTCCGTTTCCCGGCGCGCGCGCTCCGGCCGCGGTGCTGTTCGGACGCGCCGTCCTCTACGCGCTCTCGCTGCTGGCGCCCCCGCTGCTGCTCTCGCTGCTCAACACTCTGCGGGTGCCGCCGTGCAATCTCGCCGAAGGGCTGCTCTTCTACGCGCTGATCCCCCTCCCTTCGGTGCTGGTCGCCGCAGCCGCGGGTCTGCTGGCCGGCCTGGTCGCAGCGGGTCCTCGAAGCGCCTCGGTCGCCTGGGGAGTGATCTGGATCTGCGCGCTCGGCCTGGCGCTCTGGGAAATCTACGACACGCCCGCCGTCTTCTCCTTCGGGCCGTTCCACGGCTACTACCCCGGCGTGCTCTACGACGAGCTGGTCAGCGTGCCGCCGCGCCTGTTCAGCTACCGCGCGGCGACCGCCTTGCAGACGATCGCGCTGGTCGCGATCGCATCCTGGCTGGTCGCTCCCGACACTCTGCGCCTCTCGGCGGGCCGGCTCCGCTCGCGCCCCCGGGCCGCGATCGCGGCCGCGATCGCCGTCGCCGCCAGCGCCGCGCTCCACTTCGCCGCGCCGGCCCTGGGGCACCGCACGCGAAGCTGCGACCTGGAGAGCCTGCTGCCGATCAGCTCGAAGAGCCCCGGCCTCGAGCTGCGCTTCCCGCCCGGCACGCCGCAAGACACGATCGACGAGCTGACCTTCGACGCCGCGTTCTCCCTGCACCGCGTGGAGCGCTTCCTGGGCGCCCCTTCGGGAGAGGAGATCACGGTCTTCTTCTTCTCCGACGCGCGGCAGAAGGGCCGCGCGATGGGAGCCTCGGGAACCAACGTGGCCAAACCCTGGCGCGGCGAGGTCTACGTGGTGCTGCGCGCGGCTCCTCACGAGGTGCTGCGCCACGAGCTGGCCCACGCCGTGGCCGCGCGCTTCGCCCCGCCGCCGTTCGACGTGGCCGGTGGCTGGTTTCCCGATCCCGGCCTGATCGAGGGGCTGGCCGTGGCCGCCCAGGGACCGCGCGGCGATCTCTCGGTCCACCAGTGGGCGGCGGCAATGCTCTCGCTGGATCTGCTGCCCTCGGCCGAGAGCCTGTTCGGCCCGGGGTTCCTGGACCTGGCGGCCTCCAGCGCCTACACGGCGGCCGGATCCTTCTGCCGCTGGATCGTCGAGACCCGCGGCCGCGAGCCGCTGCGCGACGCCTACGCCGGCCGGAGATGGAAGAGCGCCGCGGGAGGCACGCTGCCCGAGCTGGAAGACGAGTGGCGCCTCTTCCTCGAAGGAGTCGAGCTGCGCGACGCCGACCTGGCCGCGGCCAATCACCGCTTCGATCGCCCCTCGGTGATCCGCACCGTCTGCGTGCACGAGGTGGCGCGCCTGCGTCGCGAAGCGGGACGGCTCGAACGCTCGCAGCGCTGGGACGCGGCGCTGGAGACGCTGGAGCGGGCCCGCGAGCGATCGGGCGGCTCGACCTCGGTCCGCCTCGACATGTTCGATGCGCTGGTACGCGCCGGCAGGGTTCGGGAGGTCCGCCGCGAGGCCGAGGCCCTGCTCTCCGACCCCGCGCTGGGCAGCGTGCGGCGCGACCGGGTCCGCGAGGTGCTGGCCGATCTGCTGGTCGACGAGGATCCCGAACGGGCCCGCGAAACGTACCTGGAGCTGGCGGCGACCGCGCCCGGCGAGGACGCCAGACGCCGACTCGCGGTCAAGGGCCGGCTGGCGCGGCTGCCGGACGGGACGGTCGGAGAGATCCGCGCGGCGCTGGCGCGCCGGCCCGGTCCCGGTGCCCCCGGCGAGCCGCTGTTGATGCTGCACATCGCGCGCGCCGCCGGCGAGCTGGCCGGCGATCCGGTCCTGCGCTACCTGCTCGCCCGCCAGCACTTCCGCTACGACGACTTCGAGGTGGCGCTCGCGCAGATCGACCGCGCTCTCGAGCTGGGCCTGGCGTCTGTAGACGAATCGCTGGAGCTGGAAGCGAGGATCATGCGCGGCAGGAGCCTGCTGGGGCTGGACCGCGGCCAGGAGGCGGCCCGGGTGTTCGAGCGGATCGCCGGCGATTCCGGCTACCGCACCGGAGCCCGCGAGCGCGCCGCCGACTTCGCGGCCCGCGCCAGATTCGAGCCTCCGCGCTCCTCCGGGGAAACCGCCGGCAAACGTTGAGCACTACCCGCCGCCCTCTTCGGCATTCAGCGCGCGGCGAATCGCCCGGTCGATCTCGTCCACCAGCACCGGCTTCCTGAGGTACTCGCGGATTCCCATCTCGGCCGCCTGCTCCTCGACGAACCGCTCGCTGTAGCCCGTGCACATCACCACCGGCAGATCCGGCGCGATCTCCCGAACGCTCCGCACCAGCTGGTCGCCGTTCATCTCGGGCATGATCTGGTCGGTCAGCAGCACGTCCCAGCCGTCGGGATCGGCGCGAAACGCCTCGAGCGCCCTGGGGCTCTCGGTGAAGGCCTCCACCCGGTAGCCCAGGCGGCGCAGCGCCCGCGAGAACACCCGCGCGATCGTCGTCTCGTCGTCGACCACCATCACCTTGCGCGCTCCGACGCCCGCCTCCCATGCGGGCGGTGCTGGCTCCGTGTCCGGCTCCTTCTCTCTTCCCGCCGGCAGGTAGACCTCGAAAGTGCTGCCCCGCCCGGGCTGGCTGCTGACCCTGGCAGCTCCTTCCATCCCCTTCGCGATCCCATGCACGCGAAACAGCCCCAGCCCCCCGCCGGGGCCCTTCTCCTTGGTGGAGAAGAACGGATCGAAGACCCGCTGCAAGCGATCGGGCGGAATACCCCGGCCGGTGTCCTCCACCTCCAGGCGCAGGTAGGGACCGGCCTCCAGATCCGGATCGCCCCGCGCCCAGTCCTCGCTGACCTCCACCACGTGCAGCCGCGCCTCCACCCTCCCCGCGGGCGAGGCGAGCGCCTCCAGCGCGTTCTGCAGCAGGCTGTAGCAGACCTCGTGCAGCAGCTGCTCGCTTCCCCTCACCAACGGAAGGTCATCGGCGACTTCGACGCGCAGGTCCAGCTCGGCGGGCCGCTGGTCGTCCAGCGCCTCGATCGCTCCGCGCAGAACGCGGCCGAAGTCGATCCTCTCGTCTCCGTTCTCGCCGCCGCCCCGCTCCATCGACATCAACCGCCTGACCAGGATCGAGGCGCGGCGGCTCAAGCGAGCGATCTCGGTCAAATCTTCCCGCGTCTCCTCGCACGTGTCCGGGCGGGTCACGGCCTCTCGCGAGCGGGCCATCACCGCGTGGAGGATGTTGTTGAACTCGTGCGCCACTCCGCCGGCCAGCGAGGCGACCGCCTCCATCTTCTGCGCGGCGCGGATCCGCTCCTCGAGCAGCTCCTCTCCGGTCACGTCGCGCGAGACGTTGACGTACTCGGCGATCTCGCCCCCCTCGCCGCGGACCGGGGAGACGCTGACCTCGGCGCGGTAGCGGGTCCCCTCGCGACGCACGCAGTCGAAGCGACCCTGCCAGACCTCGCCGGAGCGCACCGTGCGGTTCATCTCCTCGAAGATCGCCGGGTCCTCGTCCGGCGCGCGGTGCTCGACGATGTTGGAGCCGATCGCCTGCTCGCGGCTCCAGCCCGTGACACGCTCGAAAGAGAGGTTGACCCAGCTGATCACTCCCCTCGAATCGGTGATCGATATCACGTCGAACGACCGCTCCAGGACGCGGATCAATCTCGCCCGCTCCGCCTGGGCGCGCACGCGCTCGGTGATCTCCGAAATGAAGTTGAGCGTTGCCGGGCGTCCTTCCCACTCGATCCGAACCGCGCTGATCTCGACCCAGCGCGTCCGCTGCCGCGCATCGACGACGCGAAAGGCGTAGACCTCCTCCACCGGCTCCCCGGCCAGCCGGCTCCGGTATCGCTCGACCACCAGCTCCCGATCCTCGGGGTGGACGAACTCGATGAACGGCCGGCCCAGGATTTGCTCCGCCGGCAGCTCGAGAAGCCGCTGGGCCCTGGGATTGATCATGACCAGCTCGCCGTCCCGGGCCACGATGATCGCCTCGTTGGCGTGCTCCACGATCAGGCGGTACTGCTCGTCGGAAATAGAACCGCCCCGCGCGCCGCCCGGCCGTTCCCGTCGGCTCTCTGCCCCTTCTCGCGTCTCGTCTCCGTTGCTCAATGGATCTCCAGCGATTCAGTCGCCCGCCCGCTTCTCCAATGCCAATATAGCAATGTTATCCATAATACAAGATCGCGTCGTTCCAGATTCCGCGCACCCGTGGTCCCCGTCAGAGAAAACGCTCCAGGTAGTCGAGCATCGCGTCCGAGTGCCAGGGCCGCGTCCCGTCGAAGCGCGCGCGGATGCGGCGCTCGGCGTCCAGCACGAACGTCTCCGGGTAGGCCTCGGTGCCGAAAACCCCGCGCCCGACCCGGTCTTCGGGATCGAACAGCACTCGCAGATCCGTGCCGCGCGGGAAGTGATGGGCAACGTCCGCCCATTTCTCGTCTATCGCGATCGTGATCAGAGCCGCGCTGCCCAGCTCGCCGATGCGGCGATCGAGCTCTGCCAACGCCGGAGCCTCCTCCAGGCAGACGCGGCAGCTCGATGCCCAGATGTTGACCAGCAGCAGGTCTACCGAGGAGAACTGGGCGAGGCTGACCGCGTTGCCGAACCTGTCCTTCAACGTGAAGTCGGGAATCTCGCGCGCCTCGGCCGGATCGGGGGCCACGAAATCCGGCGACACCAGCCGCGCCCGCGCCCGAGCGTAGAGCGTCATGCCCTCGGCCACGGCCTGGGCGTAGGTCCACAGCAGCAAGGCGCCCACCGTCACGCCCACGGCCAGCGGCAGCAGCAGCCGCAAGCGCCCCGAGGCTCTCTTTTCTGTCGCCGGCACCATACAGCAGGCTGTATGCACGATAGATCGGCTCGTGTCCACACGCCAGTGGGCGACGAGCCCGTTCAGGGCAGGCTGATCGTCGGCGAAACCGCGTAGCGGTCCTGCACCACGCCGCTGCTGTCCGAATAGTCGCTGTAAAGCGCGTTGGGCGAGCTGGTCCAGTACCAGTCGTTCGTCTTCCAATTGTCGGTGCCCGGATCGTTCAGCGGCCCGGCGATCGTGAACCATCCCGCGGGGAGATCGGGTTTCTCCACGCCGTCGAAGCCCTCGCTCCACTCGCAGCTGTCCGGCTGGAACTCCAGCGGAACGTCGAGCGCGACGCACAGATCGTCGAGGCGCCAGATATCTCCGTCCTCGGCCTCGTAGTGGAATGCGAAGCGCACCTCCTGGCCGGACCAGGCTCCGATATCGAACGCCAGCCCGTGGGTGAAGGTATAGTCGGCCTCCATGTTCTCCATCTCGGTCGCGCCGCCCAGCACCGTCCACGAAGGGTTGAGCGGATTGGTGGAGGAGCCCGGTCCGATCAGGATCTCGTGGGTGTCGTAGTTCTCGATGAAGCTGATCCGCTCCTGGTAGTGGAAGCTGAGATCGACCGGCTGCGGGGTGACTATCTCCACCTCGAGCGAATAGGGCCCGTTCGAGCTCGCCGCATAACCGTCGGCGATGATGTAGACGGTGGCGTCGGTATCCGCGTACCACTGGACATGCTCCACGTCCGAGGACGAAAAGCTGTCGCTGCCGTCCAGGCAGGTGGCGTCGATCGCGGCGCAATCGGTGACCAGGTAGAGCGACGCGTCGAAATCGGGATCCGGATCCATCCAGACGGACAACAGCTGCCCCGCTTCCAGATTCACGACCCAGGCCTGATCCGGTGCATCCGCGTAGCCCGTGCCGGTGCAACCGCTGGTCGTGGGAAAGTAGTCGTCGGTCAAGCCGGTGGTGTCTCCCTGGTAGATTCCTGGCTCGGTGATCTCGATCGCGTTGCCGCAGGTGTCGCCCCCCAGCGGCTGGCATTCCCCGCCGGAGCATCCGCCCGGGCAGCTCTCGCACCAGGCTGACGACATGTCGTGGTAGCAGAGCGCGTCCTGCCCGCAGTCGTCCACCACCTCGGGATCGTGCCACACCAGGTTGCCGCTGGCGCAGTCCGCGGATACTCCCGTGCAGTACTGGAACTGCTCGCGGACCATCGCGTCTCCGCCGCAGGCCGTGGAGGAGCAGTAGTACTCGAAGGCGTAGGGAATATCGCTGCACCGGTAGCTGTCCGGACGGAAGCTTCCGCCCGCGTCGCAGCAAGGTCCGGAGGTGCAGTCCGCGTCCGTGTCGCTGTCGCTGTCGCTGTCGCTGTCGGCATCGGTATCGGTGTCCGTGTCGCTGTCGCTGTCGGCATCGGTATCGGTGTCCGTGTCGCTGTCGCTGTCGCTGTCGCTGTCGGCATCGGTATCGGTGTCCGTGTCGCTGTCGGCATCGGTATCGGTGTCCGTGTCGCTGTCCGCGTCGCTGTCCGTGTCCGTGTCGCTGTCGCTGTCCGCGTCGGTATCGGTGTCCGAATCCGCGTCGGAATCGGCGTCGGCGTCAGAGTCAGAGTCAGAGTCAGAGTCGGCGTCCGTGTCGGCGTCCGTGCCGCCGGGATCGTACTCCGGTGGAGCGTTGTGACACGAAGCCGAGCCCAACCCCGCCAGCGCGACGATGAGCACGGCCGGCAGTCCGATTGGATTTGTCTTTGAACAGACTCTCTCGATCATTCTTCGAATCCTTTCCAAGATCCTCATCCACTACTCTCGGAATATTGGTCCCCGTACAGCCCCTGACGGTTCATTTTTCCGGCTATTCATTCTACAGCAGTCCCTCGCGCCTGTCTCTCACTGGAAATCGAGCACGAAAGCGAGCGCCCGCGCCGGCGACCACAGCTTGCAGTAGTAGACCTCGCGCAGGTTCTCCGGGACCCAGAACTGGCCGCCGAGCCGCAAAAACGGCGATGAGAGCGTCCACTCTCCGTCCCCGCTTTGGGCCAGCTCGATACCGCTCTCGTTGACCCACGCGTTACCGCTGACGTAGGACTGGCCGGGAACGAAGACCAGCGTTGGTCCGTCGACCAGCCAGGACTCCAGATCCTCGTCGTCGAGCCTGTCGACCGCCCACGCCACGGCGGCCGCGTTGATCGCGGCGCAGCCGAGCTCGGCGCCCTGCGGATCGAAACCGAACCCCTGCGCGAACGCGTCCTGGGTCTTCATCTTGCACCAGATCTCCCGCTCGAAGACCTCCGGCGTGCTGGTCGCGCAGGGCAGCCCGTCCTCGACCCCGTAGCGCTGGACCGTGACCAGCGGGTACTCGAGAGGCGCGGGATCCACTCCCCCGTCCACTCCCCCGTCCGGCGCGGACGGGAGGTGCAGCTCCGGCTTGCTCCAGGCGAAAGCCGACAGCCCGCCGTGGTCGATTCCCTCCACCGCCTCGAGCGGCAGATCAGCCTCGTCGAGCCGAGCCAGGATGCGCTGCGCGATGCGGCACCAGTCCTGCTGGTACTGCTGGGCCTCGACGAAGGCCGGGTGGGGATCGTGGGAGTCGCTGCACTCCTCCTGACCGCTGCCCGTGTCCGAAGCGGTCTCGCTGTCGCTGTCGGCGTCGGAGTCCGTGTCCGTGTCCGTGTCAGTGTCAGTGTCAGTGTCCACATCGGAATCCACGTCCGAATCGGAATCCGAGTCCGCGTCCGAACCGTCGCTCTGCCCTCCCGGCGAGCCGCTCTCCGCGCAGCAGGCAACCAGGACAGCCACCAGCAGGACCGAGCCCGAAAAAAACGCGCGATCGACCGCCGAACCCGGCGCCCCGCTCCCCCGCGAGCCGCTCGACCGCCGACTATTGTGCATATGAACCGACACGAATCATTCTCTGCTACCATTCTCTTCTCGACGCCTTATCTCGAGCAGATAGCGCAAGTCCTCTCGATCCTTGGGTCGATCCGCCGCACGCTTCATTTCTATCAAGTCTTCGAGGCCAGCAAAAAACGCCGGTGTCTCGCCATAGAAATCCGAAACGCGTCTTTCCCATATCTCATCGAAAGTCCCCCCCGCGAAAAAGGGGTGAATATCGACGGCAACCACGTACTGGCGAATAAGCAGCTTCTTGCTCAACAGATCCTCGATGTCGATCTCCGTCAAATCGTAACCGAACTCGCTCAACGCAGCGTGCAGACGCTCGGCGTTCGAACGCTCTGGTCTGACGGCAAGATCTATGTCGAGCGTCGCCCTGGCGTAGCCGTGCACCGGAAAAGCAAAGGCTCCGATGATCACATACTCAACGCCGTGGTCGTTCAACAATTTCAGCAGGTTCTCTGTGTCCATGTCTCAACAAGCAAAGCATGATCTTCTCGGAGCGTTCACGCATCAACTCGAAACGCTCTCGGGTGCTGAGCGACAACAGAAAATCGAGCTCAAAGGAAAGCTCCCTTTCCGGGTCGTCTTCGCTCAACTTGAGGATCATGCGCTCCCTTCCCATATTCTCGATGATAGACCACCCGCGAGCTCGAGGCCAACCCGCCGCTCTCTTTGCTTTCCCGGGCGTTTGAGCTAAGTTCTGCGCACCGAGGAGATCGACGTGGATGTCGCCAGGCTAGCCGCCGAGAAGATCGCCCGCTGGCAGGTCGCCCACCCCGCGATCTGCCTGGTCGCGGCCGCCGCCGTCACCGCGCTGGCCGGCTGGGCGGCCTCCGGGCTCGGCTTCGACTCCTCGTACGAGGCGCTGCTGCCCAGGAACTCCGCGGAGGTGGCGGGCGCGGACCGCGTGCGGGAGCGCACCGGCGGCACGCGCCAGCTCGTCGTGGCGCTGAGCGGAGCCAGCCCCGAGGCTCGCCTGGAGCTCGGACGAAAGCTCGAAAAATCGATCGAGGAGATGGAGCGCGTACGCTGCGCCGATCTCGAGTTTCCGGTGGAGTTCTTCCACGATCGGGCGCTGTGGCTGATGGAGGACGGGACCCTGGAGCGGCTGATCCCGGCGCTCGAGGAGGCGATCCACGTGGCCAAGGCGCAGGCCAGCCCGTTCGCTCTGCACCTCGACGAGGAGCAGGAGAAGAAGGACCTCGAGGCGGCCTGGAGCAAGGTCGACGCCGTTCTCGAGGACGAGGGGCTGGACGATCTGCCTTTCCAGCGCGTGATGACCAGCGAGGACGGGCGCTACACCTTCCTGCTGATCGTACCTTCGATCCCGTTTTCCGACGTGGAGATCAGCGCCGAGTTCCTGGCAGAGATCGAGCGGCGGGCATCGCGGCTGGGGATCGAATCGAAGGGCATCGAGCTGCGCCTGGCCGGCAACCTGGCGGTGATGCAGGAGCAGCATCGAACGATGCTAGACGATCTGCGCAACGCCTCGCTGCTGGCGCTGCTGTGCAGCGTGCTGGTCGTCGCCGGCGTTACCCGCCGCCTCACCGCGCCGCTGGTGGTGGGCGCTTCGCTGGTCTCGGGTGTCACCTGGACCTTCGCGCTGGCCCGCGCGCACGTCAGCGACGTCAACATCATAACCGGCTTCCTGGTCGCGGTGCTGTTCGGCCTGGGAATCGATTTCGGCATCCACGTCTACATGCGCTACGAGCAGGAGCGGCGCCACTCCGGGCTGGACAAGGCCGAGGCGCTGGTCACGGCCCTGAGAGGCACCCTGCCCCCGGCGCTGACCGGCGCGCTGACCACCGCGGGCACCTTCTTCTCCTTCACCGTCGCCGACTTCCGCGGCTTTTCCGAGTTCGGGCTGATCGCCGGAATCGGCGTGCTGTGCACGATCGCCTCCAGCTTCCTGGTGCTGCCCCCTTTGCTGATTTTGACCGATCGCAGGGTGCGCCCAAAGCCAGCGCTCGGCTCCTCCTCCGCCTCCGCGAGGCCGGTGCGGCTCCCCCTGGCCGCGGCGATGGTCGCCGCCTGCCTGGCGCTGGCCGCTTTCGGCGCGGCGAACGCCGACCGCATTCCGTTTCGCAACAACTTCAAGCTGCTGCGCGGCGAGTCGCCGGCCACCGAGTTCTTCGAGTACGTCGACGAGAACCTGGGAGTCGGCTTCAATCCCGCCGTGGTGCTGGTCGACGGCGCCGAGGCCGCCGAGCGCGTCGAGCGGATCGTCGAGGAATCCCGTGTCGAAGGGCCGGCGCAAAACACCGCCGGCGCTATCGGGAAAGTCGTCTCGATCAGCGATCTGCTGCCCGATACCTCCAAAAAGCGAATCGAACGGATCGAAAAGCTGCGCGATCTGCTGCTAGATTCCAAGCTGGACAAGGCCGCGGACGAAAAGGGCGATCGCGCCGAGCAGCTGCGCGAGGCTCGCGAGATGGTGCGCACCGAGCCGTGGTCGATCGACGAGCTTCCCTCGCCGATCCGGCGGCGCTTCACCACGCCCGACGACGAGCAGGTGATCGTCTACATCTGGTCGGCCCAGCGCAACGACGCCGACTACCAGGCCGCCGCCTGGGAGAAGCGCCTCGACGAGATATCCCGCAAGCTCGACGCGGCCGGAATCGAGCACTCGCTGGCCGACGAGACGCTGATCGTGGCCTGGATCTACCGCCTGATCCTGGAGGACAGCGTTCCGCTGCTCGCGCTGGCGGTGGTCGTGGTCGTCGTCCTGCTGATCCTCGACTTTCGCAGCATTCGCCACGCCGCGCTGGCCTTCTTCCCGCTGGGCGTGGGGATACTGATCTTCGTCGCGCTTTTGCGCCTTTTCGAGATCGAACTGAACATGTTCAACTTGGTCGTGGTGCCGAGCGTGATCGGAATCGGAATCGACAACGCCGTCCACATCTACCACCGCTACCGCGTCGAGGGACCGGGCTCGGTGGGCCTGGTCGTGAGGCGGACCGGGGTCGCGGCCTTCCTGGCCTCGCTGACCACCTCGATCGGATTCGGCTCGAGCCTGATATCGCACCACGTCGGCCTGCAGACCCTCGGCCTGGTGGCGATCCTGGGAATCGGCAGCACCTTCGTCGCGGCGACGGTCTTCTTCCCCTGCACGCTTTACCTGATCGAGAGGGCCCGGTCGGCGAAAAGCTCTTCGACGCCGTGAAGAAAAGGCTAGATCAGCGAAAGCAGAGAAGCCAGCGCTCCGCCCGTCCCCGAGCTTCCGGCCGCGCGGCAGCCGCAGCCGCTGTCGTCGCCGCCGCTCGTCCCGGCGTCGGCCGCCGTGTCCGTATCCGTATCGCCGTCCGCGTCGGCATCGGCGTCCGCGTCGGCGTCGGCGTCGCTGCCGGAGGGATCGTAGATGGAGAGGCGTACCTCGGCGGTGCGGCTGAACCCGGCCGGGCCGATGAAGAACGCCTGGATCTTCTTGGCGGTGATCTCCGGCTCGTCCCAGGCGGCCTCGTCGAAGGTGAAGCCGACCACCGCGGGATCCTCTCCCACGATTGAACCCTCCTCGGGATCGATCGTGACCCAGGGCACGTCCTCCGAGAGCTCCACCTTGAACGGAATGTCCCCCTCGCCGAAGGTCCGCGTCAACGAGGTCTCCCGCACTCCGGTGTCTCCCGAATCCTTCTCCAGGGTCTGGGCCAGCCAATCCTCGCTCAGCTCGAAGGCGCCCGAGATCTGAGAGGTGTCCACGGTCACCCAGGCGGTGAAGGAGCCGCCGAATCCGCACACGCCGCGCCTGATCTCGAAGTAGCCGTCCTCTCCCCAGTAGGGACCCCAGCTGTTCTTTCCGTACCAGCTGTCGTGCTCGTCGTTCCAGCCGGTGATGATCAGCGCGTGACCGCCCACCTGGGTCGCGCCCTGGGACGGCTCGTAGATTCCCTCGGAATAGGTCTCGAAATCGGACATGACGTCGATGGTCGTCGCGACCGGACCATAGGAGAGCGCTTCCTTGATCTCCTGGTCGGTCGGCGTCTGGAACATCCCGCCGGCGACCCAGCCCCACTGGGTGACGTGCAGCTTGCGCTGCTCGAAGTCGGCGCACGCATCCTGGCAGTCGCCGTCGTTCGCTTCGTACGGGTGGCAGGCCTCGTCCGGGACGCCGTAGTTCTGCGCCCTGTTGAAGCCCTGGACCGGAGACAGCCCGCCGCCGCCGCAGCTCACCGATGTGCACGACAGCAGGTTCTGCTCGGAGAGGTCCAGGTCGAGATCCGAAGAGCCGGCGCTCACGTTGGCCGCCCCCTCGATCGCTCCCACGGCCGCGAAGATCGTGCACGCTCCGCACATTCCCTGGTTGCGGACCGGCGTCGTCCAGTCCTCGCCTTCCACGTCCGCCCAGTCGAAGACCGGGTCCTCGGGAGCGGGCCGAGGCACCCAGTACGGAACCGGATGGGGCTCGAACCCCTGCACGGGCGTCTCGTCGAAAATGTTCTCGATGGTCTCCTGGCTGCCCAGTGGGATCAGCATCGAGCGAAACTCCTCGTCCGACAGCTTCGAGACCGACGTCTCGGCGGCCGTCCACTCGAGGCCCTCGTCCTCGATCGCCTCTTGGATTCTCTCCAGCTCCCCGTCATCCGCGGCGACGCTTCCCGACGCCGCGACCAGCGAGACGACCAGCGCCGCCCCGAGCAACCGGACCCGCTTGTCCATCTTCATGGCTCGACTCCTCGTCGTTGAAAAACCCCTTTTGTGTGGCTTCTTCCGTCTCGGAAGACTCCTTTGCCGAGAGCAATATAGCAGAAAAACGGTTGAATCCGAAAGCGAGCGTAGCGAAACCGGTCCGGCCGGCTACTTGAACGACTCGAGAATTTCGGAGATGGCGTCTTTGAGCACGGCCCGCTCCTGGGAGGTCGCCGCGGTGATCAGCGCGCGGCGCATCGCCGGAATCGAGCGGCTCGATCTGCGCGCGGCCAGGCCGCGGATAGCCGCGATCCGAACCTGGAGGTTGGTGTCCTCGGTCATGCGCTCGACAAGGGCGCGGCGGGCGCGCTCGCCGGGGATGGAGATCAGGTCGCGCACCGCGCGGTAGCGGACCGAGCTGCTCCGCGACCCCGCGTAGAACAGGAGATCCTCGACGTTGGGAGGCTTGCGCTCGACTTTCACCGGCTCGTTGCGCCGCTCGCTCGGCGGCGTCTCCTGCGGTGATAGCTGTCTATAGGCCGCCTTCTCCTCCTTGTCGGTCTGTCCGACGTCCGGCTCGGGCTCGGGCTCGGGCTCGGGCTTCGGCTTCGGCTTCGACGAAGAGGCATCTCCGTACGGGCTCTCCTTGATATCGGCCGCGGGCTCCGGCTCCGGCTCCGGTTCCGGTTCCGGCTCCGGCTCCGGCTCCGGCTCGGGATCCGGCTCCGGCCTGGCACCGGCATCTGGCTCGACCGGCCCCGCGTCGGCTCCGAGCTCCACCGAGGGCGGCGGACCCTCGGGATCCTCGGCGCCGGAACGCTCGGCGTAGACCCGATCCGCCAGGCTCTCCTCGGTCACCGGCTGCTCTCCGTCGAGGACCGTCTGCAAGCGGTCTATCTCCGCCCCGACCGCGTACTCGCGCTGCGGGGCCACGCCGCCCATTTCGTTGGCCAGGTACTCCTCGTACTTTTTCAGAGCCGCGCGCGGGTCTCCCTCCCTGGTCGCGGCCAGCGCCGACTCGAAGAGCAGCTCTGCGTATCCCAGATACTGGTAGGCCCGATCGTACTCCCGTCGCGCGTCCGCCCAGCGCTCCTCGGCCAGCGCCTCCTCTGCGCGCAGCCTCGCCAGCTCTCCGCGGAACCACTGTCCGGCCAGGCTGCGTCCCGTGGGCTCCTCGTCTTCCCGCAGCGCCTTTTCCGTGCGCTCGATCTCCCACAGCACGGCCTGCCGCTCGTCCACCGGCATCTCGGGTCTTTTCTTCAAGTAGGCGCGGTAGCCGACCAGCGCCGCGTCGTAGTGCCCCAGCTTGAAGTTGGCGTTGGCGATCCGCAGGCTACCCGCGGCGGTGGGCCGCTCGCGCTGCGCTGCCCGGAACTCGGCCAGCGCCCCCTCGTAGTCGCGCTGCTCGGCCAGCTCCAGGCCCCGCCGGATGCGTTGCTCGGGATTCATTCCCGGGTCAGCCGCCTCCGCAGGCGGCTGACCGCCTCCGCAGGCGGACGCGAGCAGGATCAGGGTAAAGACGGACGGAAAGACGGGACATCTCATGAAAAAACCTCCATGGAAGCGCTCGGAGTATAGCAGAAGTTCGACCCGCGCGGGATCCGCGCGGGCTGGGGTAAGAGCCGAGCGCGCCCGCGGCGACGGACCGTGACGACGGGATTGCGCTGCTCGGCGCAGGCTTGGTATGCTGAAAGATGCGAACGGATCTTCTCTTGAAACCAGACGTTGGACAGCACGGCGACCATCGCCCGGATCTCTTCGATCGCAGGTCCGTACGTATCGCTCTGTTCGCGGTCATTCCGCTGGTCGTCTTCGCGCTCGTTTCGGCCGGAATCCGCGTCTCGCAGTACGGCATCGACCATACGATCGTGGTGCTGTGCGAACCTCGCCTGCAGGCCGGAAGCCGCGCCGCGCTGCGGGTCACGCTCATTTCTGACAGCCACCAGTTCTACCGTCCGACACGGTTGGCCGGGCGACTGCTACGGGGAGAGCGGAGCCGAGGACTGTTCGATAGCGGCGCCGGGGGGGCGGGCTACGCAGTGGGGATGGTCTTCCGGGTGCCGGATATCGATCCCGGCCCGGCGAAACTGGAGCTGGACATAGAGTTCGATGACCGGCGGCGCAGAGTCGTCGGCGACGTGGAGATCGTCGAGCGTCTGCCGACGGCAGCGCTTGAGATTCCAAAAGACGCGTCCGGGCGCGATCCTCCGCCCGAGGCGATCAGGGACGAGACGCGCATTCAGCTGCTGACCGAGGACCGCGGCGCGCCCGGCGGGCTGACCTCGGTGCTGTTCGCGCGCACTCTCGATGAGGATGGTCGGCCGCTGAGCGCTCCGGTGGAGCTGGAGATTCCGAGCGGGACGAGCGGCACCGAGCGAGTAGAGAGTCGCACGGATCGGCTGGGGCTGATGGCGTTGCCTATTGCGCCTTGCAGCACCGATTTTCCGGTGCGTGCAATCGGCGCTCGGCATCCGGGGGTCGACGCGGGCCCGGCCGACGGCGGGGCTGACAAACCGGGAGCCTACCTCTATCCGCCAGTGGTCTTCGCCGGTATCTCGGCCAGGATAGACGATCCCCTGGTGCCGCCCGGCGAGCTCATTCGCGTGCAGGCTTCCAAGCTGTCGGCCGGTGGGCCGGTATATGCCGACCTGTTCGCTGGTAGTCGCTGGATCGGCGCCGAGGCGGCTTGGGCCGACGGAGCAGGTAAGGCCAGACTGGATCTCTCGGTCGAGGCCCGTGGGCCGCTGCGCTTGCAGCTGACCTCCTCTGCCTTGATGCCCGGCCGCAGCGTGGCGGTGCGCCATGTCTACGCAATGAAGGATGGCGAAACACGCGAACAGGCGCTGCGGGAGGTGTTGCGGCGCCTGGATGAGAGCGATTCCGACGATGAGTGGGCCGAAGCGGTTGCGGGGATGCCGCTCGAGACCGGGGCAGGTTACCGCAGGAGCATGGCCGAGGCGTTCGCTCTCTCGCGACTGTACGAAGGGCACCTCGTGATTCCGCAGCTGATCAACAGTCGAGCCGAGGACGACGGCGACCTGGCAGAGTTCAAGCAGTCGTTTCAGCGCGTGGTGATGGCGGTCATTCTCGCGATCGGTCTGGCGGTGGGCGCGCTGATCGGGATGATCGCGATCCAGGCCCGGCGGCGCCAGGAGCGCATCACGGCGATGATCATGAACGACGGAGAGATCCCCCGGCAGCGTTGGACGACCGACCTCGGAGAGCGGAGCGCCAGGGGTCGGCAGTGGATCCAGGGTGTGGTGCTGATGCTGATAGTACTGGGAGCCTTCGCCTCGATAGCCCTGCTGGTAAAAACCATCACCTGGGGCAGGTGAGATTGCCAAGAGCCAGCGCACCCGCACCACCCCCCGAACCGTCTTCGGCCCCGAGCAGATCGGCGGGGTTCCTCTTTGACATCGCCGCCCCCCTGCGCTACCGAAAACAGCTGTCCCGGCGCGGTCCGGTTTCCGCTCCGGAACTGGTGCTTGGATCTCGACGACGCGATGAGCAGCTACGACCTCGACAGGGATGACGACCTCGTCTCGCGCGCCTCGGCGCTGGGCGAGGCGCTGCGCTCGCGCGGCTCGACCGCTTGCAGCGCCGAGTCCTGCACCGGCGGCCTAATCGGACACGCGATCACCGAGATCGCGGGATCGTCCGACTACTTCCTCGGCGGCGCGGTGGCCTACGCCAACGAGGTCAAGTCGCGGCTCTTGGGCGTCGACCCGGAGCTGATCGAGCGCCTCGGCGCGGTCAGCGAGGAGGTGGCGCTGGCGATGGCCCGCGGCGCCCGCGAGCTGTTCGGCGCCGACCTGGCGGTCGCCACTTCGGGGATCGCCGGCCCGGACGGCGGCGGCGCGGACAAGCCGGTGGGCCTGGTCTACATCGCGGTGGCCCTGCCGGGCGGCGCGCGCTGCCTGCGGCGCGTCTTCTCGGGACTGAGCCGCTCCGGGGTCAAGCGGACCTCGACCGCGACCGCGCTGAAGGCGGCGCTGGAGGCATTGGAGGCTCAATGAAGACGATTCGCTGCTTTCTGGCCGTAGACCTGAGCCTGGAGGCGGCCCGCGTCCTGTCCGAGGCGCAGGTCGCGCTGCGCGACGCGAGCGAGCGCGCCGGACTGCGCGTGCGCTGGATTCCGCCCCAGAATCTGCACGTCACGCTGCGCTTCCTGGGCCAGCTGACCGAGCCGATGATCCGCTCGATCCAGGACGCCCTGGCACCGATCGCCGAGCGCCATCCCCCTTTCGAAATGCGGCTGGGAAAGCTGGGGGCCTTTCCCGACATCGAGCGACCGCGCGTGATCTGGCTGGGCGTGAAAACGCCGGAGGACGAGCTGCGCAAGCTGCACGACGACATCGCCGCGGTGCTCGACGAGATCGGTTTCGAGTCGGAGCGCCGGCCTTTCCACTCTCACCTCACCCTGGGTCGGATCAAGAAGGGCTCCGGCGGCGGCGCGGCCGCGCTGGCGGAGATGGAGCTGCCCGACCCGGGCACGACCCTGGTCCGCGAGCTGGTATGCTACCGTAGCGACCTGCACGCCGAGGGAGCCGATTACAAAGCGCTGTGGCGCCTGCGCCTGCGTGGCCGTCCCCGCGGCGGGCTGAGCTTCGATGACGAACAGCCGGGCTTCGAGGCCGACGAAAAGAACGAGACCGCGCCCGACGACGCGGGCGAAAAGGAGTGAGCGACGATGACAGCCAAAGGCGAGAAGAACCGCGACCGCGCCCTGGAGATGGCGATCTCCGCGATCGAGAAGAACTACGGCAAGGGCGCGATCATGCGCCTGGGAGAGGACGGCACGCTCTTCGACGACGTGCCCGTGATCCCGTCGGGCGCGATCGGGCTGGACATCGCGCTGGGCGTGGGGGGCTATCCGCGCGGCAGGATCGTGGAGGTCTACGGGCCGGAGTCGTCGGGCAAGACCACGCTGACCCTGCACGCAGTGGCCGAGGCCCAGAAGCAGGGCGGCGTCTGCGCCTTCATCGACGCAGAGCACGCCCTGGACGTGACCTACGCGCGCAAGCTGGGCGTCGACACGGCCGAGCTGCTGATCTCCCAGCCCGACTGCGGAGAGCAGGCGCTCGAGATCGCCGACATGCTGATCCGCTCCTCCGCGGTCGATCTGATCGTGATCGACTCGGTGGCCGCGCTGACCCCGCGCGCCGAGCTGGAGGGGGAGATGGGCGACTCCCACGTGGGCCTGCAAGCGCGGCTGATGAGCCAGGCGCTGCGCAAGCTGGCCGGCGGGCTGTCCAGGTCGCGGACCTGCATCATGTTCATCAACCAGATTCGGATGAAGATCGGCGTCATGTTCGGCAACCCGGAGACGACCACCGGCGGCAACGCGCTCAAGTTCTACGCCTCGCAGCGGCTCGACATCCGGCGGATCGGCGCGATCAAGCAGGGCGACCAGGTGCTGGGCAACCGCACGCGGATCAAGGTCGTCAAGAACAAGCTGGCCCCGCCCTTCCGCGAGGTGGAGTTCGACATCATGTACGGCGAGGGGCTCAGCCGCGAGGGCTGCCTGGTCGACATGGGCGTCGACGAGAAGATCATCGACAAGAGCGGCGCCTGGTACTCCTTCGGCGAGACGCGGATCGGCCAGGGCCGCGAGAACGCCAAGACCTTCCTGCGCGAGAACCCGGACGTGGCGACCGAGGTGGAACGCCGTTTGCGCGAGTCGCACGGCCTGGCGACCGGGCAACCGGCAAAGAAGGAAAACGCCGACGAGGAGAACGAAGCCGAGACCTCGTCGAAACGTCGCAAGAGCTGACCCGCACGTGTTCTGGAAAATCGTAGAAGCGCTGGTCCGACTGATCTACTTTCGCCGCTTTCGCGCGGTTGAGCGGATCGGCGAGGCCGGAGAGCTGCTGGACGCCGGCCGCGCCGGCGAGTCGCTGCGGCTGCTGGAGCGCGTGGGGCGCAGCATGCACGAGTCGCTGCTGCCCTTCTGGGCCTTCACCCGCGGGCGCGTGCTGGTCGAGCTGGATCGCTTCGACGAGGCGGAGCAGTCGCTGAAGCTGGCCGTGCTCTCCGACCGGGAGAGCGGCCGCGCCGACCTGGAGCTTGCCGTGCTGTGCGGACGCCGCGGACGGCTCGAAGAGGCCCGGGAGTGGCTCGAGCGGCTCGAGGCCAAGGACGACGAGCAGTCGCGGGCCAAGGGAGCGCAGATCAGAGCCCTGCTGGAGAAGGTCGGCTCCGGAGAGAGAACCCGCGAGCTGGCCGAGCGTGCCCGCGAGCTGGCCGAGCGCCCCCTGCCGCCGCGAGGAAACCCGGCCGGGCTGCCGCCCGATCCGAAGGTGCTGGACGCCTGGATGCGCGCCGAGCCAGACCGGGCGAGAGCCGCCCTGGACGAGATCGCCCTGCTCGTGGCCTTCGGCGAGGAGCGAAAAGGAGCCCGCTTAGAGGTCAACCTGTCGCTGGAGGACTCGGCGGTG
>CAZHCG010000007.1:0-51799 GCA_964530995.1 uncultured Myxococcales bacterium | reverse complement strand
TCTTCTTCGCCGGCTTCGCCATCCTGGCCGCGGTCGGCTTCGGGCTCTACGCCAGTCGCTACAAGACCATGGACTACTACCGCCGGTAGACGCCGCTGTGGGTGCGGACCGGGCGGGTTGTCTTCGATGAGCGGCAGCGGGTGTGGAGATCAACTGGGAAGCCCTGGCGAACGGCCCCAGCCCCCAGCCTTGAAAATCGGGGCTCTGAGGCATCCGCGTTGTGTGGTATCTTGCGCGGATGTTCCGCGGACGCCGCGTGGCCGTGGTGATGCCGGCCTACAACGAAGAGCGCCTGATCGGTGAAGCGATCGCCGCGGTGCCGTTCTACGTGGATCATCTCGTGGTCGTCGACGACGCCAGCACGGACGGCACCGCGGAGGCGATCCGCTCGGCCGGACGCTCGCTGGCTCTGGTGCGCCACCCGCGCAACCTCGGCGTGGGCGGCGCGATCGCCAGCGGCTACGCGCGGGCCCTGGAACTGGGCGCGGACCTGATCGCGGTGATGGCCGGAGACGCTCAGATGCACCCCGGCGACCTGGCGGCCGTGCTGGAGCCGCTGGCCGTCGGCCGCGCGGACTACGCCAAGGGCGACCGACTCTCCTGGCCCGGAGCTTTTCGGCTGATGCCTCTCTTGAGGTACGCCGGGAATCACCTGCTCAGCGCGCTGACGCGGCTCGCCTCCGGCTACCGCGACCTGCGCGACTCGCAGTGCGGCTACACCGCGATCGATCGGACGACCCTGGCCAGGCTCGATCTCTCGGAGCTGTACCCGAGCTACGGGTTTCCCAACGACGTGCTGGCCCGCCTGCACGCGCTGGGCGCCAGGCTGGCCCAGGTTCCGGTCCGTCCGATCTACGGCGAGGAGATCTCCGGCATCTCGTGGGCGACCGCGCTGCTGCGCATCCCCGCGCTGCTGCTGCGCTCCTACCTGCTGCGGCGAAGGCGCGAGTCCGCGTCGAAAAAATCCCTGCAGCCGGCGCGCCGGAGCGGCTGACGTGTCGCTCGGCGCGACCGTCGGCGTCGTCACCAGTTCCTACCCCCGCCGCGAGGGCGATCCGGCCGGAAGCTTCGTCCACGGTCTGGCCCGCGCGCTGGTCCGCCGCGGCCACACGGTGGAGGTGGTGGCCCCCGAGCCGGAGACGCCGCCCCGCTGGGGCCCGGACGAGGAGTGGCTGGCCGGCGTGCGGGTGCGCGGCGCTGCCTACGCCCGTCCGCGTCGCTTGCAGCGCCTCTTCTATCGTGCCGGAGCGCCGGACAACCTGGCCGGAGAGCCGTGGCTGGCCGCGCTGGCGCCGGCCGCGCTGGCCGCTCTCTTTGTGGAGACGCGGCGGAGAGTCTCCACCTGGAACGCGGCGATCGCCCACTGGCTGGTCCCCGCGGGCCTGGCCGCGAGCGCGGCCCTTCCCCGCGGCCGTCCTTTGCGCCTGCTGGCCGTGGCCCACTCCGCGGACCTGCACCTTTTGCGAGCCCTGCCCGGCCGGGCGGGCCGCTCGATCGCCGGCTGCGTGGCCGATCGCGCAGCCGCCGTGGGCTACGTGGCCGCAACGCAGCGGGCCGAGCTCGAGCATCTGCTCGGTCCGCGCCGCGCAGCCCGGCTGACGCCGACTCCGATGGGAATCGACCTCGATGAGCTGGAGCCGAGCCGCCCCGCCGAGGAGGTGCGACGCGAGCTGGGTGTCGGCGAAGAGCACCTCTCGCTGTTCCTGGGCCGCCTGGTGCCGATCAAGGGTGTCGATCTGCTGATCGAGGCTCGCGCGAACCGCCGGGACGCGGCGCTGGTGATCGCCGGAGAGGGCCCGGAGAGGGGTCGGCTCGAGCGGCTGGCCCGAAAGTCGCAGACGCGTGTGCTGTTCACCGGCGAGGTGGGCCCGCGCCGCCGCGCCGAGCTGCTGTCTGCCTGCGATTGCTTCGTTTTGCCCTCCCGCGAGCTGCCCGGCGGCCGACGGGAGGGTCTGCCGCTGGCGCTGCTGGA
Source organism: uncultured Myxococcales bacterium (assembly GCA_964530995.1). Lineage (GTDB taxonomy): Bacteria > Myxococcota_A > Polyangia > JAAYKL01 > JAAYKL01 > CAZHCG01. Next base: position 49,827 of record CAZHCG010000007.1, on the reverse strand, counting down.
GGCGCTGGCCGCCGGCCGTCCGGTGGTGGCGAGCCGCAGCGGCGGTGTCGAGGTTCTCTTCGGCGACGGCGTGAGCGGGCTGCTGGTGCCGCCGGGCGACTCGGTGCGGCTGGGCCGAGCGATCGACAAGCTGGCCGCGAGCCCGCGGCTGGCGAGACGGCTGGCCGGCGCCGCCCGGAAGGAGGGAGCGCGCCGGGACTGGTCCCGACTGGTGGAAACCTACGAAGAGCTGCTGGGTATCTGAAAAAGGCGCCCGATTGGCGGAAGGGGGAACGCGCTACTTGCGCGGGTCGGACTCGATCAGGTTCTCGACCACGCTCGGGTCGGCGAGGGTCGAGGTGTCGCCGATCTGCTCGGTGGAGTTCTCGGCGATCTTGCGCAGGATGCGGCGCATGATCTTGCCCGAGCGCGTCTTGGGCAGGCCGGGCGCCCAGTGGATCACGTCCGGGCTGGCGATCGGTCCGATCTCGGTGCGCACGTGCTTGACGAGCTCCTTGCGTAGCTCTTCGGTGTACTCCTCTCCGGCCATCAGGGTCACGTAGGCGTAGATGCCCTGGCCCTTGATCTCGTGCGGAAAGCCGACCACGGCGGCCTCGGCGACCTTGTCGTGCGAGACCAGCGCGCTCTCCACCTCGGCGGTGCCCATCCGGTGACCGGAGACGTTGATCACGTCGTCCACGCGGCCGGTGATCCAGTAGTAGCCGTCCTCGTCGCGGCGGCAGCCGTCACCGGTGAAGTAGTAGCCCTTGTACATGTCGAAGTAGGTCTCCTCGAAGCGCTCGTGGTCGCCGTACACGGTGCGCATCTGGCCCGGCCACGGGGCGGCCATCGCCAGCACGCCGGAGACGCCGTTGCCCTCGATCGCCTTGCCGCTTTCGGGATCGAGCACCACCGGCTCCACACCGAAGAACGGCAGCGTCGCCGAGCCCGGCTTGGTCGGCCAGGCGCCGGGCAGCGGGGTGATCAGGATTCCGCCGGTCTCGGTCTGCCACCAGGTGTCGACGATCGGACAGCGCTCGTGACCCACGTGCTTGTGGTACCACATCCACGCCTCGGGGTTGATCGGCTCGCCGACCGTGCCCAGCAGCCTGAGGCTGGACAGGTCGCGCTTGTCCACGAACTCGGGGCCCTGCGCCATCAAGGCGCGGATCGCGGTCGGAGCGGTGTAGAACTGGTTGACCTTGAACTTGTCGCAGACGTCCCAGAAGCGGCCGGCGTCCGGGTAGGTGGGCACGCCCTCGAACATCACGGTCGTGGCGCCGTTGGCCAGCGGCCCGTAGACGATGTAGGAGTGGCCCGTGACCCAGCCGATGTCGGCGGTGCACCAGAACACGTCGCCGTCGTGGTAGTCGAAGATGTACTTGTGGGTCAGCGCCGTGAATACCATGTAGCCGCCCACGTTGTGCTGCACGCCCTTGGGCTTGCCCGTGGAGCCCGAGGTGTAGAGGATGAACAGCGGATCCTCGGCGTCCATCCACTCCGGATCGCAGGCCGCGTCGACCTTGTTCATCTCGTCGTGGTACCAGACGTCGCGCCCTTCCTTCATCTGGACGTCGTTGCCGGTCCGCTTGACGACGATGATCTTCTCGATCACCGGAGCCTTCTCGGCCGCGGCGTCGGCGTTGGTCTTCATCGGAACGTTGTCCTTCTTGCCGCGCATTCCGGTGTCCTGCGTGATCACGACCTTGCAGTCCGAGTCGCTGCAGCGGTCGGCCAGCGCGTCGGAAGAGAAGGCGCCGAAGCAGATCGAGTGGATCGCTCCGATGCGGGCGCAGGCCAGCATCGCGACGGTCAGCTCGGGAACCATCTGCATGTAGATCGAGATTCGATCGCCCTTCTCGACGCCGTTGGCCTTGAGCACGTTGGCGAACTTGCAGACCTGCTCGTGCAGCTCCTTGTACGTGATCTTGCGATCGGTGCCAGGCTCGTTGCCCTCCCAGATGATCGCGGCCTGATCACCGCGCTTCTCCAAGTGTCGATCCAGGCAGTTGTAGGTGATGTTGGTCCTGGCGCCGGAGAACCACTCGATGCGGATCTTGCCGTCGTTGCGATTGTAGTTGTAGTCGCGGACCTTGTCCCACTTCTTCTCCCAGTGGAAATCCTCGGCCACCTCGCCCCAGAATCCCTCGGGATCCTTAATGGAACGATCATACATTTCCTTGTACTGGTCGTAAGACTTGATGTAGGCCTTCTCGCGAAACTCGGCGCTCGGCTCGAACTTCTTGTCGTCTGCCATTGCTCGACTCCTTTTTTCTTTTCCCTCTCGAAAAACCGTTGGCGAGGCGCCTTGGCGTCGCCTCGCATCTCTTCTCTTCCACCTATGCGCCCGCCTTCTTGGGAGGACGTACCAGGGCGATCATCACGGCCGCCACCAGCACGGCCACGCCGCAGATGGTGAACGCCAGCGGGAAGCTGCCCAGATCGCCGAGCTTGCCGCCCAGCATCGGACCGGCGATGCCGCCCACACCGTAGGCCAGGAAGACCCACGGGTAGTTTTGACCGACGAACTTGTTGCCGAACGTGTCGGCGGTGATCGACGGGAACAAGGAGAAGTTGCCGCCGAAGTTGAACCCGATGATCGTGGCTCCCAGGTAGAGCAAGTACTCGCTGCCGGCCATCCACTGGAACAGGATCACCACCAGTCCCTGGGTGGCGGTCATCAGGAAGATCGACAGCTTGCGGCCCAGCTTGTCGCTCATCGCACCCCAGGCGATGCGCCCGAAGCCGTTGGCCAGCGAGAAGAAGACCGCCATCGCCGTGCCAGAGATCGCGCTCGCCTCGACGATGTCCAGACCCGAGATGGTCAGCGCCTTCATCGGGAAGGCCTTCATCAGGCCGATGCTCATCAGGCCCGCGCCCGCGCTGAACACGAAGGTCAGGAAGATCATGTAGAACTGCGGGGTCTTCAGCATCTCGCCGGTACCGTAATCGATCGTGCCGGAGCCGGCGGCCTTGCCGCCCTCGCTGGAAGCCGGCGGCTTCCAGCCCTCCGGCTTCCAGCCCTCGGGCGGAAAGACCATGAACAGGCCGCCGAGCACCACCGCGGCGAAGAAGACCACACCGTAGATCAGCCAGGTGGTTCCCAGCCCGAGGCTGGAGATCAACGAGCCGAGCGATCCGCCCAGCTTGACCCACAGCAGCGCGCCGAAGCCGAAGCCGGCCACGGCCAGACCGTTGATCAGCCCCTTCTTGTCCGGGAACCAGCGCATCCCGACCGCGATCGGCACCACGTAGGCCAGCCCGATTCCGCTGCCCCCGACCGCGCCGATCAACACGAAATTGACCCAGAAATTGGTCGAGTCGATAACACCCGCCAGCGCGTAGCCCAGGCCCAGCACCACGCCGCCGGCGATCGACAGCTTGCGCGGTCCTATCTTGGGCATCATGCGACCGGCCAGCACCATCACGATCGCGAAAAACGCCAGCCCGGCCGCGAAGATCGCCTGGGTCTGCATGTTGCTGAAGCCGTAGCTCAGCCTCTCCAGCGTCTCGGCCGAGACGTACTTTCCGACGATCGCGTCCAGGCCGGCCACCACCTCGGCCTTTTCCTCCTCGAGCGCCTCGATCTTCGACGCATCGGTGGCGCTCTTGATCTCGGCCTCGACCGATTTCAGATCCTCCCGGCCGGGCTCGCTCTCGGCGACCATCCCGTCGTACATGGTCTGATCGATACCGAGCTGATCCGGACCGTAGACGGCCGCCATCTTGGACGGAGAGTCCGCGGTCAGGGCCGGCGTGAACACGGACCAGGCGTAGATCGCTCCCAGGCAGAGCTGAATCAGGATTGCCCCCACTACCACGAGCCAGCGGTTCATCACCTTTTCAGACATCGATTCCCCTTTCGGTATGTGGGTGAGATCGTTCCAACCGGGGCGGGATCCGGAATCCGATTGCAGAACAAGGCGGATCCCGTCGCCGAACGGCCGGACACCGTATCTCTCGTCGGTTATCTAGTTAGGGTATTTGCAGGCGTCGCCACATGATCTTCCTCATGAAGGCGCGCCGGGATCTCGATTTTGTCACCGATCCGACACCCGCTGCGGCGGCCGGGCGCCGTCAGCGGGTCCGGCGCGGGCCGGAGCCGTGCTCGTCGCGGGTTCCGGCGCCTGGAGCGGCACCACCGCCGACTCCGCCTCGCCGCGACTGGCCAGCAGCCAGATCAGCGTGCCGAGCAGCACGGCGATGACCACCAGCAGGGCGACCACCAGGCCTCGTCCCCTGGCCCCGCCGGCCGGCTCCTCGTCCCCGGAGCCGGAGACGGAGAGCGACGTGGGCTGAGTCGGGTCGGCCTTTCGACCGGCCGGCACGGCTCGCATCGCGCTCGTACGCGACCCGCGAGGCAACAACGACTGCAACGCCTCTGCGAATTCGCGGGCGCTCTGGAAGCGTTCCCCCCGGTCCTTCTCCAGGGCCCGGCTCATGATCGGATCGAGCTCGGCGGGAAGATTCAAATCGGGCCGCCTCTCGGTGACCTTGAACGGAGGCGTGTTTATGTGATGCGAGATGTACTCCATCGGCTTGCAGCGCGGAAATGGCAACCGAGCGGTCAACAGCTCGTAGAAGATCACGCCCAGCGAGTAGAGATCGGACCTGTTGTCCAGCGTCTCCCCGCGAGCCTGCTCGGGCGACATGAACTCCGGCGTCCCGAAGACCATCCCCTCCCGAGTCAGCACCATCGATCCCGGCCGAGGCCGTTGCTCCCTGATCTTCGCCAGGCCGAAATCGAGCACCTTGGGAAAATCCGAGATCCCGCCCTGCTCCGCCAGCAGGATGTTCTCCGGCTTCAGGTCGCGGTGAATCACGCCGGCCGCGTGCGCCTCCTCGAGCGCGCCGAGCACCTGGATCATGATCCTGGTCGCGCGCTCGTACCCCATCGATCCTTCCTGCCGCGTCACGCGAGCCAGGTCCATGCCCTCGAGAAACTCCATCGCGATGTAGAGCTGGCCGGTGTCCTCGAGCTGACCGTAGAGAAACACGCGCACCGTGTTGGGGTGCGACAGGCGGCTCATCGCGCGGGCCTCGCGGCGGAAACGGGACACCAGGTCGCGCCGCGAGGTGAGCTTGGCGTGCAGGATCTTGATCGCCACGAGGCGGTCCATGGCGGGCTGCTCGGCCTTGTAGACCTCGCCCATTCCTCCCCGGCCGATCTTCTCCAAAATGCGAAATTGGCCGAGAATCTCTTTTCCGATGAGATCCTCTGACATAATGTTGCTTTTATAGCTGTATCCTGGTGACACGGCAAGCTCCGTGCTCGGATAAAAGAGGGGATGGGAAAAAGTTACGATCAGGCGAAGCGGGCCCTGCACCAAAACGATCGCGCGCGCTTACCGGCGCCGCGACCGCGCCGTCTCGATTCCTCCCGGATCGAGCCCTGCGACGCTCTGGCGCTGGGCTTTCCCGGAGGCGCGTCCGGCCTGGAGCTGCCGCATCTCTCCGGCCTGCTGCGGACCGAGCGTGCATCGCTGCGACCGATCGGAATCGATCGAGCCGAGATCCCCCGCTCTGGTTCCTCGCTGGTCCTGGCCTTGTCTCGAGACGGGGTGCCGGCCGCCGCGCTGGTGCTGCCGCTGTCACTCGCCAGGCACGCGATCGATCTCTGCCTCGGCCGCGCTCGCACCGACCCGGCGACACCGCTCAGCTCGGGAGAGGAGGGAGCGTTTCTCTACCTCGTGGACCGGGCCGGAGCGGACTGGCTGGCGGCCGGCGGCGCGGGTTTCACCGTCCGCGGTCTGCTCGAAAGCACGGACCAGGCCACGGACCTCTTGGATCGCGAAATCGCCTGGCGGGTCCGCGCTCGTTTCGAGACTCCCGAGATCGATGAAACGCTGGAGCTGTACACGCTCGAACCGGCGGCTCGGGTATCACCGCCTCCGCTGCGGGATGCGTCACTTGCCGGCGACTGGGCGGTGCGGCTCTATCTCGAGGCCGGCGCCTCGCGACTGGACGCCCGAGACATGGACCGCGCCGAGCCGGGAGACGTGATCACTCTCGACAGCTGGAGCCACCCCCGAGCCGCCAACGCTCCGCTTCGGCTCTGCTGCGGGCGTTTCTCCCGCTGGGCGCGGTGGCTGGACCCGGAGAGCCTGGAGCTGCTATCTAGGGAGGAGAGAATGGCTGCGAACGACGACGAAACCATCGGCGGAGACGAGCTGCGCGCAAACCTCGAGGCTCCGGTCGGAGAGGCGGGATCGCTGGACGTGACCGTGCGCGCCGAGGTGGGTTGCGTGACGATGAGCGTCGACCGCGCGCTGCGGCTGGTGCCGGGATGCGTGGTGCGTCTGGACCGGCCCGTCGGAACAGAGGTCCGGCTCCGCGTCGGCGACCGGGTCATCGCGCGCGGCGAGCTGGTTCAACTCGACGACCGCCTGGGGGTCGAGATCACGGAGGTCCCATGAAGACGGCTGCTTTTGTTGTCCCGGTCGCGCTGCTGATCGGCGCTTGCGGATCCAGCGACGAAAAAGAGGTCGAACGGCAACCCCAGCCCGCGCGGGCCGAGGCCGAAAAGCGGACCGAGGCCGAGCAGGCGAAAACGGACGCCGGAGCCAAGGAAGCGAAGACCGCCGAGGACGACGGCCCGGAGGAGATCTCTTGCGAGGTCACGCTCGAGATAGACGGTGGCGCGGCTCCGGAAACGCGGCTCAGTCTCGCGATCGACGAATCCGAATCCGTGGGCGGCACGCTGGTGCTGGCCGGCGACGAGCTCCGGGTCAGCGGACGGATCGAGGGCGACGACCTGCGCTGCTGGCTGACGGAAAAAAGCGTCGACGCGGGAACCGTTCGGCGCGGAGTGCTGCTGGGGAGCAGGGCGGGAGACAAGCTCTCCGGTACCTTCGCCCTCTCCGACGACGGCGCGAAGCACTCGCTGAGCGGCAAATGGAAATCCGGCGACTAGAGGCGTTCTGCCTTTTGCTATTGCTCGCCGTTGCCTCCTGCGGCGACAGCGACCCGGTCGCGTCCGGCTCCACCTTCGTCGGCGGCGACGATGACGACGACGGCGCCGAGAGCAACGGCTGCGGATCGAGCAGCGGCGACGGAGAGACGCTGACAGTCCAAGCCCAGTGGGAAATCCCTTCCTACGCCACCGGCGCGCCGAGCGTGTTCACCGATCTCTACGTTTCCGGACAGCAGCGCCTGTTCCTGGTCAACGACCAGCAGCAATGCGAGATCGCGCTCGTCGGTGGAGCGCCGGATTTCGACGGTTCGGGGAGCTTCTGCGCCCTGACCCAGGGCTTCTCTCTGCGAGGTTGGACGCGGCTGGGCGGCATCGACCACGTGGTGGACGCCGACTCCCGCGCGATCCTGTCGGGCAACGGCGAGGACAGCTACCCCCTGCCGGCGGCGCTGGGCAATCCGAGCGGGCTGGCCTGCGACGGTGAGCGCTTCTGGATCAGTGACGAAGCGGGCTCGGCGCTGTGGGTCGTGGATCCCGGCGGAGAGCCGCCCTTCTCACGACAAGCGCCCGCCGGCGGCGCGGCCGGGGTCGGCTTCGACGGCAAGCAGCTCTGGGTGCTGCTCGGACAAGACGTCGTCGAGACGGCGCTCGACGGCTCGCTGTGTCGCTCGCTGTCTCTGGGCGAGCAGCTCTCCGGTTTTTCGGTCGAGCCCGGCTCCGGCAAGGCCTGGGGAGTCGACGCCGCAGAGAACCGCCTCTACCGCTACCAGCTGTCCAACGATTGAGATCGGACGACCTGCCCGGTCAAGGAGCTATTGGGTAGATCAACTCCAGCTGCCGGCCGTTGCGCAACAGCTCGAAGCGCAGCTTGCTGGCCCGGCGCAACGTCTCGAACACGTCGAAGTAGTGCTCCGGCCGCTCGATCGACCTGCCGTTGACCCGCACCACGACGTCGCCTCTGCGAAGATCGAGATGCTCCGGGGCTCCGCCCGGAAACCCGATTATGCGAAATCCGACGAACCTTCCGTTCCGAAAAAACGGCTCGGTTCGCACTCGTGCCAGCAATGCAGCGGGGCCGGCGTCCAGAACCTCGTCGAGCTCGGCGCGCCGAATCGAGACGACGCCTTCGCGCGTCGACTTCACCGTTTCTGCGGACTCTGCCGCCGGCTGGTTCTCTCCGGCTGTACCGTTCTTCGAATTCCCGGCGGGCTCGCTTGCGGCGAGACTCCACGCTCCGGCGAAAAAAGAGAGCAGCACGGCTGCCGCCGGCAGCGCTTTTGCTGTGAAAAAGAACCTCACGCCGGCGCTCCTTCGGATCGCAGCTCCTCCACGTGCCGCCAGACCGTCTGCGCTATCTCGTCGGCGGATCTCTCTCCGTTGAGCGCGACGATGCGGTGGCCGGGGAACATCTCCTCGATTCCTTCGTAGGACTCGACCAACCTGTCTTGAAACTCGGACCCGTCGTAGATTCCCTCTCCGCCGGACCTGCCGCGCCTTCGCTCTTCCGCCACGCGCTGTGAAACGCGCAAGTAGAACACCAGGTCAGGCTTCCTGATGTAGCGATTGAGCTCCCGGATCCACTTCTCGGCTCGTTCGTCCGACGTATTGAGGCTCTGGTAGATGACCGACGAGTAGGTGAAGCGATCGCATACCACGTTGACCCCGTCGCGCAGGTTGGGCTCGATCTCCGCCTCCTGGTGATCGTGACGGTCGGCCGCGAACAGCAGCGCCATCGTGGTCCAACCCGGAGGCTTGCTGCCTCGCAGCACGATCCGCCCCGAAAGCACCTGGCGGATCAGCATACCTACCGGTCCGTCCGAAGGTTGAGCCGTCACGTGCGCCGGCAGCCCCCGAGAGACGAAAGCCTCTCGCAACGCACGCGATTGCGTGGTGGTTCCGGAGCCGTCGACACCTTCAAACACAATCAGATGTCCTCGAGCCATCACCTCCTCCAATGCGAATCAGATTCAACCAAGAAAGTCTCCAACCCGGTCAACGCTCGGATCAACCGGATCCGAGCTCGGACACCCGGAACATACCACGGCGGCAGTAGCCGATCGAAGTAAACGGAGCCAAAGAGTCTCGACAAATCTCGGCCATCCGCGCCAGAAATCTGCCGCCCGCGGCCGATTTTCTCTCCGGCTCGCCCCCGAAGGCAGCCCGCTCTCTCTTCGAAGCACGCGGGTCGAAACGGGTCATCCCCGGCTCGTGAGCTCTCCTGCCGGGCGGGGTGCTCTACTCGGCTCTTTCCTTGATGTGGAACTCGACGCGGCGGTTGCGGGCGCGACCGTTGCGCGTGATGTTGGGCGCCACGGGACGATCCGGGCCGTATCCCTCGGCCTCGAGGCGCCGCGGCTCCACGCCCGACTCGACCAGGTAGCGCCTCACCGAGTTGGCGCGCCTCTCGGAGAGATCGATGTTGTAGTCGCGCTTGCCCCGGTCGTCGGTGTGGCCCTGGATCTCCACCAGCTCGACCTCGGAGTGGTTGATCAGCGTGTCCACGACCTCGTCGAGGATGCCGAAGGAGCGCGGCTGGATCGTGTCCGAATCCGTCTCGAAATGAATCTTGCGCTTGATCACGATCCGCTTGTTGCGCAGCACCACCAGCGATTTCTTGGGCTTTTCGCGCAGCTGCAGGTGAACCTCGGTGCGGGTGTCGGCCCGCGATTCGACGCGGACCCTCTTGCTGAGATAACCCTCGACATCGGCCGATATCGTGTACTCGCCCTCCTCGGCCTCGACCTCGATCCGACCCTGGACGTCGGTCTTCTCCTCGAAGCGCTCCGGGCCCTCGATCTTCAGCGGCGCGCCGACCAGGGCCTTGTCGCCCTCGTCGACCACGTTGATGATGACCTGTCCCTTCTTGGGCTTGGCCTTGAGCGCGAACGACTCCTCGATCTGGCCGGTCTCGGGCAGCTCCACGTTGAACGTGCCGGTGTGGTAGCCCTCGGCCTCGACCGTCAGCGTGACAGGCCCCGCCTCGAGCCCGTAGGAGGTGAAGCGTCCGTCCTCGCCGGTCACCTGCGGGTTCAGCTCGCGCCCCTCGTAGATCACGGTGGCCTCGGCCACCGGCCTGTCCACCGAGGCCTGGTCGTGCACCAGCCCCAGGATCTCGGGCGGAGGCGGAGACGGCTCCGGCGCGGGCGGCGGCGGAGGCGGAGGCTCCGGCGCGGGCGGCGGCTCGGGAAACGGGTCGTAGTTGTAGCTCGCCCCGAAGATGATCCGCCACGGAATCTCGGCGGCCAGCTCGTGCACGGTGGGCGCGTAGCCGGTCAGGCCGACGTCGACCCCGATGTCGATCGCCAGATCGTCGACGTGGGGAAGCACCCTCACGCCCAGGGCGAGTATCTGGCGGAAAGCCGAGCCTCCCTCCTGCACCATGCAGCTGTCAGCGCTGCCGGGCGCATCTTTGGGGCAGACGAAGTCCTGGCGGTTGACCGGGACCTCGAGCCGGTACTCGACCATCGGAGAGACGTACGGCAAGAGGGCGTCGACTCCTACTCCGAGCCGGAACTGGTCGTTGCGGTCGATGCCCAGCGCGTGGCGCTCCACCGGGCTGAGGCAGCCCTGGTAATCCACGTTTCCGTCGTTGTCCCGGTCGGTGCCGCAGCCTCCGTTGTCCCGCTCGACCTTCCTGATCAGCTCGTCGGCGTTGTCGAAGAAGTAGCCGGCCTGGAGGTGCATACGCAAGGGCGCGTTGTCGTCGATTGCGGCGAAGTCGAACGATCCCAGCGCATCCAAGCCGAAGCTGGTGCCCGACCAGTCCATCGCCACCTCGCCCACCGAGTTGAGCATAAAAGCGCTGGCATCCAGGCCGATCGTGACCCAGTCGGCCGGCGAGACCGAGCCCTTGAGTCCCAGGTCCATGTCGCCCAGCGCCTGGAACAGCTCGGGGATTTCCTTGTTGTTGTAGTTGGCCGTGGCCTGGATTCCGTAATGGATCTCCAGGTACTCGATCGGGGTGACGCGAATGTTGACGCCGCCCCACATGCCGGTGTTCTCGTCGCCGTAGATCAAGTAGTCTTCGTACTTGAACCAGCTTCCGTGCACGCCCACGCCGAAGGTTCCGGCCGGGCCGGAGCCCGCCTCCGGCATGTGCAGAAGGCCCGTCGAGCCGGTCAGGTTGGAGTGATGGCGCGGAGCTCCCCACTCCCACGGCTTGCGCTCCTCCCGCTCGCCGGGCTCTTGTCCGGGCCGCTCCCCCTCCCCCTCTTCCTCTTTCCAGCCGATAAGCCCTTCCTCGACGTCTCCGCTCTCCTCCAGCGATCCGCCCGCGGCGAGCTCGTCGTCGTAGACCAGGTCGCCGGCCGCCTCGGCGGCGTCGTAGATCAGGTCGCCGGCCGCCTCCTCGTCATCGTAAACCGGGTCGTAATCATCCTGCGGCGAGGCCTGGACTCCCCCTGCGCTCGCCAGCGACCACGCGACCGCCAGCGCCGCGGCCGCCATCCAGACTCGGAATGAACTGCTCATCTGCCAGCTCCTTCACACCTCGAGTATCGCGGAAAGCGCACCGAGTGTAACACAGCTTTCCGAAAGACTAACAACGAGTTTTCTTTTCATTCTACGAGGTTTTATCCGAGAAGGAAAAATTCCGGCCGGAGATTCAGAGCTGAAAATTGACCGTCGCCTTGGTGCTTTTCTTGATCACCACCGACCTGGTCTTCTTCTTGCCCCCGTTCGATTCGAAACAGAACGTGTAGCTTCCGGGCGGCAGATCGTAGACCTCGTACTTGCCGGCGGCCGTCTCGGAGCGGCCCACCACCTCGCCGTCCTTCTTGACCGTGATCTTGCCGTTGATCGTGACCCCGTGCTCGTCCTTGGTCGTTCCCGAGGCCTTCAGCTCTCCGCCGCTGCCGAGGTCCTCGACCGCGTCCAGCTTCGCCGTCTTCAGCTCGACCGCCCCGCCCAGCGTGCGCACGACCTTGATGCCTTTCTTCTCGGCCGAAAGAAGCGGATCGTTCTTCTTCACAAACAAGGTCGTCGAAGAAGTGTGGTCGTTTTTCACCGTGACCGACCTCGAGTCCGATTTCGCATCTCCGGCGGTCTTGGCGCTGACCTTCCAGACACCGGCCGCCAGGCCGATCAGCGTGCACGAGCCGGCGGAGGTCGTGCACGACTCGACCGCCTCGCCCTTGCGCGCCGTGACCTTGCCGTTGATCGTCACTCCCTTGCCGTCCTTGAGAGAGACCTCTAGCTTGCCCCCGGCCGCGGCTGCCGGCCCCGCAGACAGCAGAAGCGCTCCGACCGCGACGGCGGCCGAAATCGATGCTCTCATGACACACCTCCGATTCCCGGATCGGCTCCCCACACTATGTGACACCCGAATCGATCGCCCTATTCACTTTCCTCCCGGCCGCTCTTTTCGTCGCTCTGTTCGTCGCGCGGCCGCCCTTCTCCCTCTTCGGCGCCCTCCTCCTCTTTTTCCAACAGCGAGCGCTCGCGCGCCTCGTCGTACAGCTTCTTCGCGCCGCGCACCGCCGCTTTCTGGATTCCGGAGATGAAGACGTACAGCGCCCGCTCCTGCATCTCGGCCGGACGCCACGGAGTCCGCTCGTCGTAGGGGTGGTGCACCGCGGCCTGCCCGATTCCGATCGCGCCCATCACCCCCACCGCGATGTCGTATCCCTTGTTGCGATAGCCGACCGCCAGCGTGGCCCCGTAGCGATTGACGCGGGGAAGCTGCGGCTCGTCTCCCGCCACGACCGGCGGCGCCGACGAGAAGTCGGTGAACAGCCCGTTCCTGATCGTCCAGGTGTCGGCGATTATCGCCTCCCAGCCCGCGTTGGCGTTGAGCACGGCCCGCCTCTCGACGACGCGCACCACGCCCGGATCGAACCAGTAGGGGCTGGCCTCCTCGTTCTGCGGCGGGTCGTCCCCCGCCCGCCCCTCCGGCCAGCGGCGGCGCACGACCGGATCGTTGCGGATCCGGTGGTAGGAGATCGGCAGGTGCAGGCTGAGATCCAGATCGGTGGTGAAGGCGTCGCCCCACATGTACGCCGCGCCGAGCCGGACGGCCGGCGGCTCGTAGGAGGCGACATCGAGTTCGTAATCGTCGGTGTAGTATTCGACGCGATCGTCCGAAGTTCCGTCGACCGCCCCCATTCCGAACGTCTGGTCGAGACGGCCCTCGGTGGCGTACAGCCACACGTCGGGAAGCAGGATCGTCGGCGCCGAGACGACCGCGCCGAACCTCCAGTTCTCGTGCGGAGCCCACAGCACGCCCAGGCGGAACAGCAGAGAGACCGAATCGACGGTCAGGTTCGAATCCCAGAACTCGAGAAAGCCGCAGTCGGTGACCTGGCACTCGTCCGCGCCGATATCGCCGAACCGGGTCCGGGACAGCCTCCGCTCGTAGCGATCCGTCACCAGGAAGGCCGAGATCCCCAGCCCGAGATCCTCACTGACCCGCAGCGCGTAGGAGCCCCCGGTCCAAATCTGGTTGTACGATTCGGTCAGGCGGTAGGTCTCGCGATCCCGCAGCTCCGAGCCCTGGGGCGCGCTCCACTTGGCCTTGAGGGTGAAGGCGTCCTGGGCGGGCACCAGGACCGCGACGCCCACCGCGTGGCGCCTGGGCCCTCCCTCCTCGTCGAGACGGCTGCCGAACTGCCAGACCAGGGCCAGCGTCGAGGGCAGCGTCAGGTCGTTGGTGTGCTCCAGGTTCTGCGCGTCCACCGACTCGCTGGTCGAGGAGGGGACGAAGCCGTCCTCCACCTTGCGCTGGTCGAAGCTGTAGATGCTCTTGCTGGCCGAGACCATCGAGGAGGTGGCGAACACCATTCCGGCCGGGTTGTAGAGATTTGCCATCGGATCGTTGACCGCCGCGGTCTGAGCCCCGCCCATTCCCAGCGCGCGCTCCCCGATCACGTAGCGCTGGTAGTTGGTCGGATCGGCGCCGGCCCGAGCCGCGCACAGCGAGACCGCGATCAGCGCGATCGCACCGCCGCGCAGCAAAGACAAAAAACCGACGGAACCCGATGACAGCATGGGACGCAGTCTACCACAACGCCGCCCAAGCTCTCCTTTTGGTTTTCCCCCGGGTCGGCTTCGCGCTACACTCTTTTCGAGCAAGGGGGCTCGCATGCGCCGGATAAATGGATCGACGACCACGGCTGTCCTGCTCGCCGCGCTGGTCGGCTGCGGAGAGGGAGGCTCCGGTGGAATCGACATCAGAGTGGACACCGATGCCGACACCGACGTCGACGCGGACAGCGACAGCGACGCGGACACGGACACCGATGCCGATGCCGATGCCGATGCCGACGCTGACGCTGACACGGACACCGACAGCGACGCCGATGCCGACACCGACACCGACTCGGACTCGGATTCGGATTCGGACACGGATACCGAGACGGGCTGCCTGGACGAGGACGGAGACTGGTGGTGCGCCGACATCGACTGTGTCGACACCGATTCGGACATCCACCCCCAGGCGCCCGAGGTTCCCGACAACGGTCTCGACGACGACTGCGACGGCGAGACAGACGAGACCACCTTCCTCGATCCGGCGCTCCCCGCCGAGGTGAGCGACGACTTCGGCGGCGCGGTCGATCCCGGGCGAGCCCCGGCGATCGTCTATCCGCGAAGCGGCGTCCTGATCCCGCCCAACCTGTTCGATCTCAAGATTCAATGGGACGGCGGAGCGGGCAACGACGTGTGGAAGGTGGAGCTCGACGGCGTCTCGCAGGACGCGGTCGCCTACGTCTCGACTCCCTGGTTCACTCCGAGCGGCGCCCTGTGGGACGCCCTGCGCTGGGGCAACTCCAGCGAGTCGTTCACGATCACGATCAGCGGAACCAGTCAGGCCGACAGCTCCTCGATGGGAGTCAGCGACCCGGTCACGGTGGAGATCGCCGAGGAGAACGTGACCGGCGGGCTCTACTACTGGGCGGCCTCCAGCACCGTGCAGTCGGACTACGGAGTCTTCCGCTACGACTTCGGAGCGGCCGGACAGCAGGCCGAGGAGGTCTACACAACCGCCCAGACCGACGGACGCTGCGTGGCCTGCCACGCCCTCAGCCACGACGGAACGCTGATGGCGCTCAACTACGACGGCGGCAACGGTCCGGCGGACATCATCGCGGTGGGCAGCCAGAGCTCGGTGCTTCCCGCCGAGAACGCCTACCACGCCAACTTCCACACCTACTCTCCGGACGACACCTACGTTCTGTCCGTCTACCAGGGGGTGTTCACCCTGCGCGACGGATCGGACGGATCGGTGGTGGAGCTACTCTCGGACACGCCGGTCACCTACCCGGACTGGTCGCTGGACGGCGAGCTGGTGGCGTTCACGCGCGTGACGCGGGAGTTCTACGGCGACTGGTACTTCCACGGAGGACAGATCGAGGTGATGGGGTACGGCGGCGTGGGCAACTGGGGAACCCCCACCGTGCTCGTGCCGGCCGAGCCGGACGTCAACTTCTACTACCCCGCGATCAGCCCGGACGGCGAGTGGGTGGTGTTCAACGAGTCCAGCGAGCTGGGATCCTACGCCAGCCCGGGGGACAGCTACAGCGACGACGACGCGACGCTGTGGATCGTCCCGATCGAGGGCGGGGAGCCGATCCCCCTGACCAACGTCAACCTGGCCGGCAACCTGCGCACCTCGTGGGCCAAGTGGTGCCCGCAGGAGCACCAGCTTGACGGGAAGAAGCTGCTGTGGCTGACCGTCTCCTCGATGCGCGACTACGGTCACGTGCTGGAGGGCGCCGACCTGCCCCAGATCTGGATGGCCGGCTTCGATCCGTCGCTGGCAGAGGCGCAGCAGGATCCTACCTGGCCGGCCTTCTACCTGCCGTTCCAGGACATCACGACCAACAACCACATCCCGCAGTGGACCGAGGTGGTCATCCCGCTGGAGTAGGAAGGAGGACCGGATGGCACGCATCTTCATCCTCGCGGCTCTGACGGCGGCCGCGCTCGGCTGCGCCGACGGCTCCGAAAGCAACGATCCGGTCGGGGACGGCGACGCCGACGTGGATTCCGACGCGGACACCGACACCGACGCGGATGCCGACACCGACGCGGATGCCGACGCCGACTCCGATGCCGACGCCGACACGGAGACGGACAGCGGGACCGGCACCGGCGAGATGGCCTGCGGCGATTCGGTGCTGATCGCCACGGTGCGCGACTTCTCCCGGGATCACCCCGACTTCGAGAGCTACACCGGGGACGCGGCGACTACCGGCCTGGTGCTCGACGAGCTCGGCGAGGACGACAAGCCGGTCTTCGACCCCGACGGTCCCGGCGGTCAGATCACGAGCCTCGAGACATTCGAGCAATGGTACGAGACGATTGACGGAATCAATTACGAATTCGGGGTGGAGATTCCGCTCACCGACGACGGAGAGGGAACCTGGACCTACGACGACGACGCCTTTTTCCCGATCGGTCCCGACGAGGGCTTCGGCGCGGAGAACCAGAATTTCCCGGAGCTGAACTACAACTTCACCACCGAGATACACACGGAGTTCGTATACGGCGGAGGCGAGGTCTTCACCTTCACCGGCGACGACGACCTGTGGACCTTCATCGCCGGGCGGCTGGTGATCGACCTCGGCGGCCTGCATCCGCCGGTAAGCGGCTCGGTCTCGCTCGACGACGTTGCAGACGAGATCGGCCTGTCCGTGGGCGGAACGTACTCGATGGACATCTTCCACGCGGAACGGCACACGGATCAGTCCAACTTCAGAATCGACACCACGATCGAATGTTTCGACCCGGTTGTCGAATAATTTGAATCACGCAGATGCGACTTGCGTTTGTATATTGATAGGGGAGATGATGGTGTGAAATGAACGAGCGTCTCGCCGGATCCATTCTCTGCGCCGCGGCCCTGCTGGCCGGAGCGCTGGCCGCGGCCGGAAGCGTCAGCTTCTCCGAGCAGGAGATGGCGACGCTCGCCGAGGGAAAGGTGGTGCGCCAGGAGCTGCCCTCGTCTCGCGAGAACGGTTTCTACGGGGGATCCGGCTACATCGTGGTCGACGCCCCGCCGGAGCGCGTCTGGAAGACGCTTGTCGACTGGAACAACTACCCCGAAGTGTTCCCCAACACGATTTCATGCCGGGAGATCAGCCGCAAGGACAACCGCTCGCTCATCAAGATGAAGCTGGGTCACCCGGTGATATCGGTCACCTACCACCTCGAGATGCGCCTCGACGAGAAGAGCCGCACGCTGAGCTTCGACCAGGTCTCCTCGCACCCCAGCGACCTGGACGACATCCGCGGATACTGGAGGCTGTTCCCACAGAAGAACGACCGCACGCTGATCGCATACGTAGTTGCGTTCCAGGTTCCGATGGGAATCGTCAACCTGGTGGGGGGAAATTTCGAAAATTACGCCGTGCGAGGCATTCTCGGGGTACCCAAGTACGTCAAGAAGTGGATGGAAAGCCACCCCGCCCAGCCGCAGCCGACCGAATCCGAGTAGCGCCCCATCCAAAAAAACCGAACAACATCAACTTGATCCATTCACCCCTCAAGTGGATCACGAGATCAATTCGTGATCGCCTTCGCTTGACTTCTCCCGCTCCAGAGACTATGCTCTGTTCGTCACGCAAATACGTGCAGCACTCACTTACGTGAGGTTTTCGATGGAAAAACGCAACGTCACGCTCTCCCTGCCGGTCCACGTGCTCAAGAAAGCCCGCCACCGGGCGATCGAGGAGAATACTTCGCTCTCCGGATTACTCGCCGGGTACGTCGAGCGCATCGTGAACGAAGCAGCCGAGCGGTCGCGCGCCACCGAGAGGATCCGCTGGCGCCTCGACCGCGGCCTGAATCTGGGAACCGAGGGCTCGATCGACTGGCGGCGGGAAGATCTGCATGAGCGTTGAGCTCGAGTTCGTCGACACGAACGTGCTGGTCTACGCCCACGATCGCAGCGCGGGAGAAAAACGGGCCGCGGCAGCGGCGCTGATCGACAGGCTATTGGACGAGCACGGCGGTTGTCTCAGCGTGCAGGTGCTCACCGAGCTGGCGGTGACGTTGACACGCAAGCTGCCAGACCCGCTCTCTCCGGAAGAGACCGCGGAGATCGTCGGTGACTTCGCCACCTGGACCGTGTTCGCGCCCGGAGCCGGGGACGTGCTGGATGCGATCGCCCTGTCGCGGCGCTACCAGATCTCGTTGTGGGACGCGCTGATCCTCCACGCGGCCGGAAGCCTGGACGCCAGCGTGCTGTGGAGCGAGGACCTCTCGCACGGCCAACGCTACGGAGAGGTCGAGGTCCGCAACCCGTTCGTTTGAAAGTGTAGTGATCTCGACTTGATCCATTCACCCCCCACGCGGATCAATCGAGTCAATAGCACGGCTCGCCCAACTTGAGACAGACCGTCGATCTCTGGTCGAAGCTAACGACCAGGGCGTCTCCTCCGACTCCCCAGCAATCGGTGGCGGTATCGGACAGCTCGTTGATACCCCAGACGAAAGTGTCGATGTGAGGACGACCGTCCTCGTGCTCGCTCGTTCTGAAAGCAGTGGGTAATTCGAAACCGCATCCACCTCCTTCGTATACGAAGACGACCAGATGCTCGGTCTCCCAGTCGACGACCGGCTCGTATTGGGAATCGCAGTACTGGTAGAAGGCTTCCCACGCCTGCGCGTCGGTGAGTACGTAGGCGATGTAGTTGTGACCCAAATCTTCGTCCGGTATGCAATGCATGCCGTCGTACAGATCACAAAGGCCCGAAGGTACGCAGTCAACTCCACTGATCGGCAAATACCCGGCGGCCTGCACTCCTACGGTGGTCGCAGACAGATCCTCCTCCGGCGGGCACTCTCCGCCGGCCACTATCTCCACGCAGTCGCCCGTTTCCGTGTCGGTGTCGGCGTCGGTATCTGTCTCAATAATACCATTTTTGACCCCATGACGTTGTACAATAGATCCGTCTTCCCGGCATCGAGATCCCCTACGTCTTGATTCCGGCCCTCGGGTCGGGATAGCTTCTTACGGTTACAACGCAAACACGATCGGGGAATCGCCATGCCGGACAGCCAAAACGTCAGCCCGCTGGTCGCGCGTCGTCAGCTCGGCTTTTTAGAGACGTTCGACAAGAAGCTCGAGGGCTTCCGCCGCGAGATGGAGCGCCTCGAGCGCGCCGCCGGGTCGGGCAAATCGTACGGCGGCAGCTGGCCCACCGAGGGGCTGGAGCGCATCGCGCGCAGCCTGGTGGGCGCCGGCGCGGTCTATGGTCTACCGGCCGTGACCGACTGGGCCCGCTCGTTCCTCGAGCGCCTCGACTCGCTGCGCTCCGGCGAGCAGGCGCCCTCGCGTGACGACTTCGCCTGGCTAGCCGAGCAGATCGGAACGCTGTCCAGTCTCCGCGACGAGGCGCGCGACCGGGCCGAGAGCGTCGCCGATCCCGAGGCGGCCGAACGGCGCCGCGCCGATGAGCAGCAGCGCCGCCAGAAGCGCCGCACCAGCTCTCAGCCGCCGCCGTTCATCGCCCCGTCCACGACCACCGATCCCCCGCCTCCGGCCGAGATCGAGAACGCGACCGGGACCCGCTCCTCCAGCCCGCCGCGCCCCTCCGCGCCGCCCGCGCCGGCCGCGGCTCCGACGACGGCCACCGAGCTGGAGGAACAACCCGAAATCCGGCCGATCGTGCACGTGGTGGCTGCGACCGCGGGGCTGCGCGGACAGATCGTCGCGACCCTGCGCGAGGCCGGCTTCGAGCCGGTGGAGATCCCATCTGAAAAGGCTTTCGAGCGCGCCGTGGAGGAGACCCCCGACCTGATCGCGCTGGACGCCGACGATCCGGATCCCGGCGGCAGCGCGCTGGCCGACGCGCTGGCTCGCGATCCGCTCACCGACTTCGTGCCGGTGCTGCGCCTGACCGGAGCCTCCCAGGCGCCCGCCGGCCGGGCGATCCCCAAGCCCGTGGACGGCGAGCGGCTGTTGGCGGAGGCCCGCCGCCTGGCCGGACCCAACGCCCGGACCGCGCGGCTGGTGCTCGGCCTGCGCGATCCGAACCTGGACGAGCTGGTGCGCTTCGTCTTCGACGAGATCCGCCGCGGAGTTCTCGACTCGGCGACCGGCGGGAGCGACAAGGAGCGCTTCCGCGTCGCCGGAGAAGGCCGGCTGATGGCCGGGGTCTGGGGCCTGGTCGCCCAGCTTCGCCGCGCCGCGGCGCGCGGATCGTCGGGGCGGATCCGCTTCTCGCCGTTCACCGAGGGGCTGCTGGGCATGATGGCGCTCGCCGAGGGCGAGGAGGTGCTGGACCCGGCCGCCTCCCCGGAGCCGGACGAGGAGGACCTGGCCGCCCTGTCCGGCCTGCGGGTCGTGATCGCTGACGACGACGCCCAGATCCGCGTCGCCTTCGACCAGGTGCTGGGCGAGGCCGGGCTGCGCGTGCGCACCGCGGGCGACGGCCTCGAGGCGCTGAGAATGATCCGCGAGGATCCGCCCGACCTGGTAGTCTCCGACATCGTGATGCCCGGCCTGGACGGCTGGGAGCTGTGCAACCGGATTCGCAACGACTACGCGCTGCGCCACGTGCCGCTGATCGTGCTGTCCTGGAAGGAGGACTTCCTCGAGCGCCTGCGCGGCCTAAACCTCGAGGCCGACGACCTGATGCTCGAGGAGGTCGATCGCCGACAGATCCTGGGGCGAGTGGCGCGCGTGCTGCGCCCCAGGATCCTGCTTGAGCGGCGGCTGGCTCTGGCCGGCGACGTGAGCGGACGGGTGGAGAGCGTCGGGATCCGCACCCTGCTCGACGCCGCGTCGGACAGGCGGCCGAGCTGCCGGATCACGCTGCGCGAGAGCTGGCGCTACTTCGAGGTGGAGATCCGCGACGGCGAGCTGCTGGCCGTCAGCACCAGCGGGGGCGACGACGGATCGTTCGTCACCGGCCAGGCGGCGCTGGAGCGCCTGCTGGGCGTGGGCAGCGGCCGCTTCACGGTGGTCGAGGCGGCCGGCACGCCGCAGCGCCAATTCGAAGCCGGAGAAAAGACGATTATACAGGGCGCCTGCGCGCGCCTCAACCGCCTGGTCATGCAGATCACGGACGGCGCGCTTCTGGATATCGAGCGGGTGGAGCTGAACGACGAGACCCTCGAGCGCTACACCGAGATCGCGCCGCCCAAGCTGCGGCTCGCGCTGGAACGGCTGCGCGCCGGGGACACGCCGCGCGAGATCGTCCTCTCGCAGACGGCCTCTCCCGACGCGCTGGAGACGCTGCTGCTCGACCTGGTGCGAATCGGCGCGATCGGCGGCATCCGGGGCCCCGCGCCCGACCCTGACAGGAGGCCGATCTCCCGCGACTCCGAGCGCTGGCGAGCCCTGGCCCGGGGCGTCAGGCTCGACGAGGACGAGGAGCAGCGGGAGCCGCCCCGCCGCCGGACGAGCACCCCGGTCCCGCCCCGCCGCTCGACCCCGGCGCCGCCGGTCGCGAGCGCCTCGGCCGCCGGGGACGAGCGCCTCGTCTCGCGCGGCTGGCAGGTGCTGACACTGATCGCGGCGATCGCGCTGGGATTCTCGCTGTGGCTCAACTACCGGCTCTGGCCGCACGAGAGCGACTCCGGCGAAAGCGCCACCGCCGAGCGGGAGCCGCAGGAGAGCGCGACCGAGCCGCGTCCCGACATCCGGCGCCTGCTGGAGGAGCAGGAGCGCGAGCAACGCGCCGCCCTCGCCGCCGATGAGCGGGCGGACGAGCCCGAGGAGGAGCTCGTCGAGCCGGCCGGGGAGATCCCGGCCGCGCTCGAGGAAGCAGAAGAGACGCAGCCGGCCGAAGAAAACCGAGCGGAAAAAGAGCGCGCCGAGCCCGAGCCGACCGAAGATACGAAGAGCGCGAAGCGCGACGGCTACCGCCGGGGAGAGCGCGGCCGCCGCGGCGGGGCCGCCGGAGGAGAGGATCTCGAGCGGCGGAAGCAGGGCCGCGGCGCGAAGGCCGGATCCGGCGGCGGCGCCGCGCCCGCGGAGAATAACCCCTACGCGGCCGAAGAGAAGAAAAAAGAGCCCGCCAAGCAGGCCGGCGTGCTGGTAATCGGCGCACCGCCCGACGCCGAGGATCCGATCCGCGTCGCGGTGGACGGCAAGCCCCGGGGGCGCGCGCCGTTGACCCTCAAGCTCTCCGCCGGTCTGCACGAAGTGGCTTTCAGCGCCGGAGGCAAGAGGACCTTGCGCATGGTCTCGATCAAGCCCGGCAAGACCAAGAACGTAACGGCCAAGGTGTCACCATGAATCGAGAATCGCTGATCCAATCCGCCACCCGAATCGTCGAGCGCTCCCGCGAGGTGGTGGTCTTCACCGGAGCCGGGGTCTCGGCCGAAAGCGGGATCCCCACCTACCGCGGCGACGGCGGCATGTGGAAGGAGTACGACGCCTACAAGGTGGTCGAGATCAACGCCTTCATCGAGGAGCCGACCTACTTCTGGAGCTTCTTCCGCGACGTGCGCTACCGCGCGCTGGTCGACTCCGAGCCCAACCCGGCCCACCTGGCGATCGCCGAGCTGCAACGCCGGGGCAAGGCCAGCGCGGTGGTCACGCAGAACATCGACGGCCTGCACCGCCTGGCCGGCTCGAGCGACGTGATCGAGCTGCACGGCAACACGCGCCGGATCGACTGCCTGGACTGCGGAGCGGAGTACGACTTCGACGACATCCACCAGAAGGTGCAGCGCGAGCTGCCCCCGCGCTGCGACGAGTGCAAAGGGCTGCTCAAGCCGCGAGTGACGTTTTTCGGAGAGCCGCTGCCCGCCGGGGCGATGGAGACCGCGATCGCCGCCGCGGCGGCGTGCGACCTGATGCTGGTCGTGGGCTCGACGCTGGAGGTCTTCCCCGCCGCCTCGGTGCCGCTGGTGGCCAAGCGCGGCGACGCGGCGATGATCATCGTCAACGTGGGCGCCACCGCGATGGACGAGATGGCGGACGTCAAGATCGACGCGCCCGCCGGCGAGGTGCTGCCCGAAATTCTGGGCGTGGAGGTCTGAATGGCGCGAGCGGATTCGGGAGAAGAGCGGCTCTGCGCCTGCGGCTCCGGGCTCGCACCGGATAAATGCTGCCTTCCGGTCATAAAGGGCGACCGTGCCCCGAGTACGGCCGAGGAGCTGTTGCGGGCGCGCTACACGTCGTTCACACTCGGCGAGCTGGCGTTCGTCGAGCGCAGCACCCACCCCAGATCGAGAGCCGACTTCGACCGCCAGGCGACCCGCGACTGGATGCGCAGCAGCGACTGGCAGGAATTGGAGATCCTGTCGGTGGAGGGCGGCGGCGAGGAAGACGACGAGGCGCTGATCGACTTCGTGGCTCGCTACGAGCAGAACGACGAGGAGATGGCCCACCACGAGCGCGCGAGCTTCGCCAGGCACGAGGGGCGCTGGTACTTCGCGGACGGAAAGTGGATCGGCCCCGAGACGTTCGTGCGCGAGCAGCCAAAGGTGGGGCGCAACGACCCCTGCCCCTGCGGCTCGGGCAAGAAGTACAAGAAGTGCTGCGGACGATAGAATCTCACCCGGCGTCCGGACCGGCGTCGCTCTGCGGACCGGTCTCGGTGTCGGAGCCGGTGTCGCTCTCCGAATCGGTGTCGGTCCCCGCGTCCGAGCCGGCGTCCTCCTCGGGCTTTTCGATGAAGTCGCACTCCGGGATCGACTCGGTCTCGTCGATGCCGGGATTGAGCAGCGCGCAGTCGTAGGTCAGGATCGCCTCCACGCAGGCGTCGACCTGCTCGGAGGTCAGCGCGTCGCTGCCCGGGCCCTCCAGGTGGCGGGTGCGGCAGAACTCCTCGTAGTAGCTCTCGCAGCTGGCCCGGTCGAAGGACGGATCGCAGCTCTTGCGCAGCTCGCAGCGCGCCTTCTCGATCCTGACACAGGCGCGGTAGTTCTCGAGCGGATCCATGCAGCCCGAGGCGACGAGCGCTAAGCAGACCATAAACAGGACGCGCGGACCCATGCCCAAACCGTAGCCTCCCCTAGCCGAGGGGGTCAAGAAAACGGGTCGTTGCCATCTCGGGTCGTTGCCATTGACAACTCCCGCTTTCTGTCTCAGCCTCGAAGTGCAGATCGAAGTGCAGAATAGAGTGATTCGAAGCAGATACGCGGAGTTTTCATGGTCGAAAAAAGAGAGAGACCTCTTCTTCTGATCGCTGACGACGACCCGGAGCTGATCGGCATCCTGGTCAAGCGCCTTCAAGAGATTGACTGCGAGATCGAGACGGCCTCGGACGGCCACAAGGCGCTGGCCATGATCCGCGATCTGCGGCCCGACGCCGTGGTTCTCGACGTGATGATGCCGCGCATGAACGGCTGGGAGGTCTGCAAGAGCATCAAGTCGGACGAGCAGCTCTCTGCCACGCCGGTGCTGATGCTGACCGGGATCGGCGAAAGCCTCAACGAGATCACCTCCCCGCTGTACGGCGCCGACGAGCACATCGACAAGCCGTTCGATTTCGCCGAGCTGCTGCAGAAGATCCGGCGCCTGCTGGGCGGCAGGGTCTGAGCCGCCGAACGGAAACGAAAGTACGATGAAGAAGCTCGGCGCGGCATCGATGCTCGCTCTGTCGATTGCTCTTTGCTGCTGCGGTCGCGGCGGATCGGAGATCCGCCCCCAGTCGGAAGGCTCGCGCCGGACCGCGGCGGCGACCGTCGACGAAGCTCCGCCCGCCAGCGGCGCGGACGACGAACGCGCGCGGCCGCGGCTGATGTTGCGGCTGGTGCTGCGCCTCGAAGGCGACGGCGTCGAGCTGCTCGAATCGGTCGAGGCACCCAACACGATCGGGCGGCGCGATCCCTTGCGCCGCTCGCGAACCTTCTGGCGGGCGCTGGCCGCGGACGGGACCGTGCTGGCCGAGCGCGGCTTCCGCCTGGAGCGCGAGCTGCGCTCCGAGACCGCCGGCCCGGACGGAGGAATCGTCGCGGCCCGCTTCGAGGTGAAGCGCCCCGTCTTCTCCCTGACGGTCCCGCTCTTTCCCGAGCTGGACAGGATCCTGCTGCTGGAGGCGCCCGCGGAAGGCCCGCGGGACGAGGCGGAGCCGATCGGAGAGATCGAGCCGTGAGCCGCTGGTCGATCGCCGTGGCGCTGCTGCTGGCCGCGGGACCGGCCGCGGCGCAGCACGAGCTGGAGATGATGCAGGACAGCGGGCCGGCGGAGAACCGCCTCGACCTGGTGCTGCTGACCGACGGCTACACCGCGGAGCAGCAGTCCGCGGTGTCCCAGCACACCGAAGCCGCCGTGGAGCGCCTCTTCCATAACCCGCCCTACTCCGAGTACGCCCCCTTCGCCAACATCGCGCGGATCGCCACCGTCTCGCCCGAGCCCGGAGCCGACCACCCCAGCGAGGACCACTACGTGGACACCTTCTTCGACTGCGCCTACGACTGCATGGGCATCGAGCGGCTGATCTGCTGCGACACCGCGACCGCGATGTCGGTCGCCTCCCAGCTCTACCCCGGCTGGGAGGTGCTGCTGATGGTGGTCAACGACTTGCAGTACGGCGGCAGCGGAGGAGCGCTGGCCGTAACCTCGAGCAGCCCGATCTCGCACGACATCCCGCCCCACGAGCTGGGCCACACCCTGGCCGGCCTGGCCGACGAGTACGAGACCCCCTACCCCGACTTCGAGTGCGCGGACTTCTATCCCAACGTCTCGAGCGCCCCCGGGCCGCAGGACCTGCCCTGGATCCACTGGGTCGAGGAGTCGACTCCGCTGCCCACTCCCGACTCCGCCGAGATCGGAGACCTGGAGCCGGTCGGCGCCTTCGAGGGAGCCTGCTATCACGCCACGGGCTACTACCGGCCGGTGCCGAGCTGCCTGATGCGCTCCCTGGGCAGCGCGCTGTGCCCGGCCTGCTCCGAAGCGATGGTGCTCGCCTTCTACGGCCACGTCGAGCCGATCGACTACTTCTCGCCGGGCGATTCGGCAGTGGAGGGAGCGGCGGGAGACGAGGTCGAGCTGGAGGTCGAGACGGTCCAGCCCGCCTCGAGCACGGTCGCCGTCTCCTGGAGCCTGGACGGAGAGCCGCTGCCGGGCTGGGACGGAGAGGAGTGGCTCCCGGTCCCGTTCGAATGCCTGGCGGCCGGAGAGCACGACGTGACCGCGACCGCCGTGGACGAGACCGAGCTGGTGCGCGAGGATGCGGACCAGCTCCTCTCGCAGCAGATCTCGTGGACCCTGGTGCGCACCGACGACGGACCGGTCGAGGACTGCCCCGGGCTGTCCGGCGACGCGGGCCCCGGCGACACCGACTCGTCGGAGCAGGACGGATCGCCGCGCGACTTGTATCCGGGCTCCGGAGGCTGCGGCTGCGGCGCGGCCCGACCGCGCGGCTCTCCCCTCGCTCGGCTGGCTGGTCTTTTTTGAAAAAAGAGGCGGCGAGCTCCGGTGTGGGGCATGTGGGGATCGGAGCCCGCCGCCAGGAAAAAACAAACAAACGGCGAGCTCGGCGGATGTGGGGGGAACATCTGAAACGAGCCCGCCGTTCGCTCATCACTAATGCAAGCCACATACCAAAAAACGGAAATGAGCCCCCCCTGGCGGCCAGATCCGCCAAACGAAATCGAAATCCGGGTTGCCGCTGGATGCCGAACGAGCGCTGTTTTTCCACCTGTGCAAAAGGCCCCTTTCAGTCGTGCAATCGCGGGTTTCGACCGAACAAATTCGATACCTCTCTTTCGACTGTTGTCATTGAAAACGAAACCCAATAGATTCCTGCTCAGGCACTAGTCGAAAAGCGGTCGACAAAACAAGGAGGCCAACGATGAAGATTCTCATTTCAGACGCTTTCGATCCTTCCCTGCCGGACAGGCTCGCCAGGTTCGGCGAAGCCTTCGACGACAAGGGCCGGCTCGCCGAGGCGGAGGTGGTGCTGGTCCGCTCGAAGACCAAGGTCACGGCCGAGTACATCGACTCGGCGCCCAACCTCAAGCTGGTGATTCGCGGCGGAGTGGGAATCGACAACATCGACGTCGAGCACGCCAAGTCGAAGGGGATCGAGGTCCGCAACACGCCCCAGGCCTCCTCGATCGCCGTGGCCGAGCTGGCGATGGCGCTGATGCTGGCCGTTCCGAACAAGATCCCCTTCGGCCACGAGGGCATGCTCGCCGGGGACTGGCGCAAGAAGAAGATCAAGCGCACCGAGCTCTACCAGAAGACGCTGGGTCTGGTCGGAATCGGCCGAATCGCCAGCGAGGTCGCCAAGCGCGCGGCCGCGTTCGGGATGAAGGTCGTGGCCTTCGACCCGTACGTCGAGCAGTCCGAGCACGCCGAGATGCTGCCGCTCGACGACGTGCTGGCCCGGGCGGACTACCTCTCGCTGCACACTCCGCTGACCGACGAGACGAAAGGCATGGTGAACGCCTCGTTCATCGGGAAGATGAAGGACGGCGCTATTCTGATCAACACCGGCCGCGGCAAGTGCGTGGTCGAAGAGGACGTCGCCGCGGCGCTGAAGAGCGGCAAGCTGGCCGGCTTCGGCAACGACGTGTGGTACTCCGATCCGCCCGAGAGCACACCGTTGACCTCGGCTCCGAACGTGGTCCTGATGCCGCACGTGGGCGCGTCCACCGCGGAAAACCTGCTCCGGATCGGAGACGTGATCGTCGAGATCCTCGAGGAGCACTCTGACAAGTGAGGAGGTCGAAAATGGCCGAGAGAATCTACAACTTCGCCGCCGGACCCTGCACGCTGCCGCTGCCCACCCTCGAGAAGGCGCAGTCCGAGTTCGTCGACTACCACGGCGCCGGCATGTCGCTGATCGAGATGAGCCACCGCGGCAAGCACTACGACGAAGTGCACCACGCCGCGCTGGCCAACCTGCGCGAGGTGCTGTCGATACCCGACTCGCACGATATCCTGCTTCTGCAGGGCGGCGCCACCTTGCAGTTCGCGATGGTGCCGATGAATCTCGCGGCCGACGGCAAGACGATCGATCTCGTCGAGACCGGGTCGTGGGCCAAGAAGGCGCTCAAGGACGCCGACAAGCTCGGCAAGGCGCGCGTGATCTGGTCGGACGCCGACAACGGCTTCAAGCGGATGCCGGGACCCGACGAGATCGAGGCGGACCCGGGAGCGGCATACCTGCACATCACGACCAACGAGACGATCGGAGGAATCGAGATGCACGCCGTCCCCGACAGCGGCGAGGTGCCGCTGGTGGCCGACATGTCGTCCCACATCGCCTCGCGCCCCATCGACTGGGGCCGGATCGACCTGGCCTACGCCGGCGCGCAGAAGAACCTCGGCCCCGCCGGGCTGGGGGTCGTGATCCTGCGCAAGGACCTGATGGACCGCGCCCCGGACTCGGTGCCGGCCTACCTCTCCTACAAAACGCACGCCGGCAAGGAATCGCTGTACAACACGCCGCCGGTCTTCGCGATCTACATGATGAAGCTGACCATGGACTGGGTGAAGGCCGTCGGCGGCCTGGCCGAGATGGACAAGCGCGCCGCCGAGAGGTCGCGTCTGCTCTACGAGGCGATCGACGAGTCCGGCGGCTGGTACCGCTGCCCGGTGGACAAGGAGTCGCGCTCGCGGATGAACGTGGTCTGGCGCCTCGCCGACGAGGACCTCGAAAAGAAGATGATCGCCGAGGCCCAGCAGGCCGGATTCTCGGGTCTCAAGGGCCACCGCTCGGTGGGCGGCCTGCGCGCCTCGATGTACAACGCGATGCCGGTCGAGGGAGCGCGCGACCTGGCCGGGTTCATGCGGGAGTTCGCCAAGAAAAACGGCTGAGCCTTGATCCCGCTCAGCGCCGCGCTGCTGCCTTTCCTGGCCCTCTGGGGCCTGACCGCGCTGGCCGACCCGAGCTGGATCGCGATCGAGCCCGACGGCGCCGGGCGCCTGCTGCTCTCGCTCAGCATCTGCCTGCCTCTGTTCGTCCTCGTCGCTCCGAGCGGGCGCGGCCTTTCGATCCGCGACTGGGCCGCCGTGACGCTGGCTTCGCTGGCCTCGGTGCTGGTGGTGCTGCACGCCGGTCTCGCCGAGCCGCTGGTTGTCGATCTCGACGCGGGAGACGCTCCCGGCACGGACATCCTGCTGGGCGCCTCGGCGGTCTTTCTCGCGGCGCTCTCGATCCCGGCCGGTCTGCTCCTGGCGCGATCGCTGGCCGCCGAGCGAATCGCGGTTTTCGTCCTGCTCGGCACCGTCGCCGCGGCCGCCGGTCAGCTGCTCTGGTTCGGGCTGCTGCAAGCGGTGCGCGGTCCGCACGGAGCCGATCTGTGGATCGAGTCCCGCACCCTGATCCACTCCGGAGTCGGCGCCGTGGCCGGGCTGCTGGCCGGGGCCCGGCGCGATCACCACCGCGCCTGGGCCGGAGCGCTTCAGAGCCGGGCCGAGCGCCTCCCGGCCAGGCTGCCCGCCGCGCTGATCCTGCTGGCGGCCACCGCCGTCGCCGGAGCGCTGCGCATCCACTCCGCGACGGCGGACACGCGCCGCTTCGCCGTCGAGCGGCTGGACGGCTACTTCCTGGCGCTCTCCAACCTGGCCCGCGCCGAGCAGGCCAGGCTCTCCTACACGGAGCTGCACCGCGAGCTCGACCGCGCCCGCCGGGCGCTGATCGGCGCGGCCTCGTTCGACGAGGAGCTGGTGGCCAAACTCGAGGAGATGCTCGCGGCGCTGGAGTCGCCGCGTCGCGGAGAAGAGGCCAAGCGGCGCTTCGTCGACGCCGCGCGCCGGGTCAACCGCCGCCTGGCCGAAATCGGCCAGGACTGCTTTTTCGAGCCCCACGTGCTGCGCAAAGACGCCTCCCGCCCGCTGCGCTTCGTGCTGCGCTACCGCGTCGAGGCCACCTCGCGTTACCGCTCGGAGCGAGGAGAATCGGTCCCCGTGCTGCGGCTGCGCCGGCTGGACCGGATGCTGGTCGACACGCCCTACACCGGCCTCTCCTACCCGGGAACCGCGACCGTCCTGATGGACCACGTGGACGACCAGGCGCTGACGACCCACGCGCCGCTGCTCGCCTCGGGCTCGACGCGGTTCCGTCGGTCCGACGGCCGCTTCGCCGCCACTCGCGCGCGAATTCGCCGCGATCGCCGCCGCGCCCTGCTCGCCGTGCTGTCCAGAAGCGGCTGCGCCGATCCGGACGCGCTGGCCGGCCTCTCGAGCCTGGCCCGCGGCTGGAGCCCGCTGGCCGAGGCCTCGCTGGCCCGCGAGCGCCTGGACGCCGGCGCGTTGGCCTCGTTCGACGTGCTGGTCGAGGCGCTCGCCAGGCAGACGGAAATCCACGAGGCGCGCCACGCCCTCGACGGCGAGCGGGGCGACCGGCTCCCCCTGCTCGACGAGCTCTCCGCCGGACCGCTGGCCGGAGACGCGGCGGCCGAGATCAGGGCCTACCTGACCGAGGTTATCGACGGACCGCTGGGCCCGCACTTCGCGCTGGCGACGATCGGAGAGCTGGTGGCCGGCGAGGACGCGCGGGCCAACGCCTACCTGTTCGCCGGAATCACGCTGCTGGAGGGTCTGTGGGGCAGCCGAATCCGCAGGCCGAACGTGGAGGAGCGGGACGGCCCGGACGGACCGCGGCACGTCTTTTTGCCGATCCGCAAAAGGAGCCCGGGCTGGCTCTCCTACTCGAGGATCTGGGGGGCGTACGAGGACCTCAGCGACCTGGAGCCGCAAGATCTCCGCGCGCGCGCCCGGAAGCTGTTCGAGGATCTGTTCGACGAAGAGTACCGCTCCCTGCGCAAGCTGCGCTGAGGCCGGATCAAGTGGCATTGGATCAGCCCCGCGATCTTCCGCTTGACGGTGCAGTGATGGTTTCCGATCATCCCCGGCAATGGATCGGTTGTCCTACGAACCCTACCTGGAAAGGATTCAGACAGATGCCGCCAGCGGCGACCTCGGAGACCTTCGTCTCGCACGAAAGGAATTCCATCGACTGACCGGAGAGTTCGAAGAAAACGAGCCCTGGTTCGACCTACGCATGATAATGTTCGTAGATTGGTATCATCTCGATCGCCGGGGCGCCGACGAATTGACTCCGGCGGAGCGCTTTGTCCAAAACCACGGTGACGATCTCGATTCCGCCGAGCTGTTGCAATTCGAGCAGCTGACAGTGACACGCCGTTCCGTCTTCCGCCTCTCGCGAGTCGCCGGAAGCCGACTTCTGCTCGACGATCTTGCCTCGGGCTCACAATGGTCCACCTATTGGGCTCCACCTACGGTCGGGCTCGCCGTCGGAGACATCATAGACGCCCGCATCGCAATAGTTGCAGGAGAAATCGTCACAGGCCGCGGCGCGATCCTCCATCCCCGCGAGGCGCATGAGGCTCTGAAACGAATAATAGACCGCGCTCGCAGCGAGCAGATGCCCCCGCGCGAGCTGGTAGACCACCTGGACAAGATGCGGCTCAAGCTCGATCGATACTCAAACGTGCGCGTGCGCCATGTTTACCAGTACCCCACCGATGCGCTGCTCTGACGTCATCTCGGTCGCAACCGCAGTCGCGCTGATCGTCGTCTCGATCGCTTGTTCGGAAGTCGAGTCTCGATATCCTCCAACTTGTCTTTCGGATACCGGCGACGGAATTCCGCCCCCGGAACCGCTCTCCAGGGCACCTTTTCAGCGCGGCATCTCAATCGGACTCTACAGCGAGGACCCCGATTGGAGCTACGCCGACGCATTCGAGGAGATGCGCCGACTGGGTGCCACTCACACGGCCATCGCCGTACCCTGGTACATAGCCACCGCCCGCGACGTGGACGTGTTCGCCCACCCCCGCTACACGGTTCCGCTCAGCACGGTCGAACGGGCCATGGACGACGCTCGAAAAAGCGGCCTCGAAATATTCCTGTTCCCCTACCTCTACGTGGAAGACAAATCCAGGGGCGGCTGGAGGGGAAAGCTGGCACCCCGCGACCTCGACGCCTTTTTCTCGAGCTACTCCGAGTTCATCCTGCGGTTCGCTCATATCGCCGAGGAGCATATGGCGCCCCTGCTCTCGATCGGCTCGGAGCTGGGCTCCCTGGAGAAGCACGAGGGACGTTGGCGCGATCTCGCCTCCCGCGTCCGTGAAATCTACGGCGGAGTGCTGGTCTACTCCGCGAACTGGGACCACTACCAGTCGGTCCCATTCGTCGACGCTCTCGATTACGCGGGCGTCAGCGGCTACTTCGAGCTCGTGGACAAGCGCAGCGATCCGCCCGACGAGCCTGACATGGAGCGTCTCGTTCACAGCTGGCGCGAACAGCACCTGCGCTTGATGCGCATGAGCCGGCGAGCGGAAAAACCGCTGATTCTCACCGAGGTGGGATACCGCAGCCAACGCGGCGCCGCCGCCCGACCCTGGCACGATTCGTGCGATGCGGGAGTGGACCTGGAAGTCCAACGACGATGCTACGAAGCCGTGCGGCGCGTCTGGGCGAAGGAGCCCCGCCTGGCCGGGATCTATTTCTGGAACTGGTACGGAATCGGCGGGCCGGAAGACACCGACTACACTCCGCGCGGCAAGCCCGCCGCAAAGGAGATCGCTCGCTGGTACGGCGGCCTGCTGGAATATCGTTGATCGATGTCCAACGCACTCCAAAGAATGCTCTCGCTTGCGACGCGCAAAAATCGCCCCGCGATCCTGGACGGCGCGATTGGCACCGAGCTGGATCGCCGCGGCGCGAGCAGCGCCGGCCCGGCCTGGACCGCCCTCGCTTCTCTCGACGACCAGCGGCTGCTGTCCGAAATCCACCGCGACTATCTGCTTGCGGGCGCCGAGCTGTTGACGGCCAATACCTTCCGCACTTCGCGGCGTGCCTTTCTTGCAGCCGGTCTGCCCGAAGGACTGTGGAGGGAGGCGGCGCGCGCCGCGGTCGGGATCGCCCGCGAGGTCGCGGACGGAGAGGTCCCGGTCGCGGGCTCGATCGCGCCGCTGGAGGACTGTTGGCGTCCCGATCTGGCTCCGCCGGACGGCGAGGCCTTCGCCGCGCACTCCGCTACCGCCGCCGAGCTCGTCGCCGCCGGGATCGACCTGCTGTGGATCGAGACATTCGGCACGATCGGAGAGGCGGTCGCCGCCTCCAGGGCGGCGGCTTCGGCCGGCGAGCCGCGCGGCGTTCCGTTCGCCGTATCGTTGACAACGCGCGCCGACGGACGCCTGCTCTCCGGCGAAAGCCTCGAGCGCGCCGCCGCCATGCTCTCCTCAGTGGGAGCGCGCGCCGCATCCATCAACTGCGTGCCGCCCTGGTACGTCGATTGCGCCCTGGAGAAGCTGTCTTCCGCGGTCGAGCTTCCGATCGGGGTCTGGGCCAACCTCGGCCGGGCCGAAGAAGGGCAGGACTGGAGCGAAGAGGCGTACGTCTCCCCGGAGGCCTACGCCGATCTGGCGGTTGGCTGGCACGCCGACGGAGCGCGCATGATCGGCGCCTGCTGCGGATCCACTCCGGAGCACATCGCCGCCCTGTCCCGGCGGTTTTCGTAGAGTCAGCGACCCGCTTTCCGATCAACGCCCCGCAGCGATTTGACCGCGATAGCAACCACCATTATGTTGATTGGGTCGACTAGCAGCTTCTAATTCGATGGGTTTCTTTCATACATTCATCGAGTCTTTCACAGCGGAGACACTCCACCGGAAGGAGACCAGTTGACCTCTCGAATCTTTCCAGCTCGTTTTTCGCCGACGCTCGTGCTGTTCGCCACCCTGCTCTCTTGCAGCTCGGTTCAACGTCCGAACCCAACAAAGAGCGATTACGACGTAATCGTCGTGGGCGCCGGATTGGGCGGGCTGTCGGCCGCCACTCACCTGGCGGTCGGCGGTCTCGAGGTGCTGGTGCTGGAGCAGCATCACAAGGTGGGCGGGATGGCCACCTCTTTTCGGCGTGGCGACTTCGTCTTCGACGTCGCGCTGCACGAGATGTCCCTCGGCGCGGGAGAGGGCTCGCTGATCGAGGGCCTCGATCAGGCCGGGATCCGCGATCGCGTCGAGCTGATCCGCGTGCCCGAGCTCTACCGTGCGATCTACCCCGACTTCGAGTTCACCCTGGACTCGGACCACGACCGCGCCCTGGAGACGATCTGCGAGCGCTGGCCCGACGAGTGCGAAGGTCTGCACGCCTACGACGAAGTGCTGCAGACGATCCACGACGACATCATCGCGCTGCGCGACCTGCACCGCTCGGCTCCGATCACGGCCGCGCTGATCAAGCTGACCGTGCCTTTGCGTCAGCCGACCCTGTTCCACTACCGCGACGCCACCGTGGAGCAGCTGCTCGACGAAAACCTCGACGACGAGCGGCTCAAGGCGGCGCTGGCCAGCTTCTGGCCGTACTACGGGCCGCCGCCGTCACGCCTGTTCGCCCCCACCTTCGCGCTGGCGACGCGCAGCTACATGGCCAACGGAGCCTGGCTGGTCAAGGGCACCGCTCAAGCCCTTTCCGACGCCTACAGAGAACGGATCGAGGAGCTCGGCGGAGAGGTGCGCACCGGCGTCAGGGTGGCCTCGATCGACCTGGAGGACGGACGGGTCGCCGGGGTGACCACCGAGGCGGGCGAGAGCATCACCGCCGGTCACGTCGTCTCCAACGCCGATCCGTTCCAGACCTTCAATGATCTCGTCGGAGAGGAGAACACTCCGCGAGACGTCGAGGAGATGCTCGAAGAGCTCGAGCCGGCCAACTCGCTGGCCGGGGTCTACCTGGGTCTCGACGTGGAGGCCTCTTTCTGGGATATCGACGACTACGAGATCTTCTCTTTCTCCGGCCTCGACGCCGACGCGATGTACGAAGCCGCGATGGAGGGACGCTGGGAGGAGGGCTTCATCTCGATGACCTTCTACTCGAACCTCGATCCCGAGACCTACGCGCCGCCGGGCAAGTCGGTGCTGGTGCTCAACACCTACTCGGAGATCGACGCCTGGCCCGAGCGCGGAGAGGGATACGAAGAGCACAAGAGCGACATGATGAACCGGCTGATCGCGATGGCCGAAGAGATCCTGCCGGGCCTCTCGGATCACATCGAGGTCAAGGAGGGGATGACACCCAGGACCATCGCCCGCTACACGCTGCAGCACGACGGCGTTCCCTACGGCTGGAACTGCACGCCGGAGCAGAAGATGCGGATGCCCAACACCACAGAGATCGAAGGCCTGTACCTGGCGGGGAGCTGGACCGTACCGTTCCACGGCGTCTCGGTGGCCCAGCTGTCCGGCCACAAGACCGCCCGCCTCCTGCTCGAGGAGATCGCCGAGGACTGATCACTCACGCAGCGGCGTTGCGCGGCGCTGTGCGGCGAGTATGATCGGGGTGTTCCGTCAAAAAGACGGCGCGGCCGCCGTCGAGGAGGAGGGCGCTATGTACGAGCTGGTGCTGCTCAGGCACGGGGAGAGCGAGTGGAACAAGCAGAATCGCTTCACCGGCTGGACCGACGTCGATCTGACCGACAAGGGCGTCGACGAGGCGATCGAGTCGGGCCGGTTGATGCGCGAGGCCGGCTACGCCTTCGACGTGGCCTACACCTCGGTGCTAAAACGGGCGATCCGCACGCTGTGGCTGGCGCAGGACGAGATGGACCTGATGTGGATCCCCGTGATCCGCCACTGGCGGCTCAACGAGCGGCACTACGGCGCCCTGCAGGGGCTGAACAAGGCCGAGACCGCCGACAAGTACGGCGGCGATCAGGTGCTGGCCTGGCGCCGCTCCTACTCGGTGCGCCCCCCGGCGCTCGAGCCCGAAGACGAGCGCTTCCCCGGCCGCGATCCGCGCTACGCCGATCTCGCCGACAGCGAGCTGCCGCGCACCGAGTGCCTGGCGGACGTGGTCGATCGTTTCCTGCCCTACTGGAAGGACGAAATCGCGCCGGCGATCCTCTCCGGCAAGCGAGTCCTGATCGCGGCGCACGGCAACAGCCTGCGCGCGCTGGTCAAGTACCTCGACGACGTCAGCGAGGAAGAGATCGTCGGGCTCAACATCCCCACCGGCGTCCCGCTCGTCTACGAGCTCGACGCCGAGCTGCGCCCCCTCGGGCACCGTTACCTGGGAGATCCCGAGGCGGTCGCCGCAGCCGCGGCGGCCGTCGCCAACCAGGCCAAGAAACGCGGCTGACGAGCGCCGCAGACCTCTTGCCGACGATCCCGGGAAAGCCTACGGCGAGGGTGGAGGCACCGAGGGGCGAACGCGCCCGGTGGCGATGTCGTGCTCGCGCACCATCTTCTCGTAGAGCTCCACCTCGGCGCGTGCTCCGATCGCGAGCGGTACCTTCTGGTGCAGCTCGCCGGGCTGGATCTCCAAGATGCGCTCGCGGCCGGTGGAGGCCTCGCCGCCTGCCTGCTCGACGATCATTGCCAGCGGAGCGCACTCGAACATCAAGCGCAGCTTGCTCGCGCCGGTCCTCGCGTTGAGCGGATAGAGGTAGACGCCGCCGTACAGCAGGTTGCGGTGGAAGTCGGCCACCAGCGACCCGATGTAGCGCGACGATGTCTTGCGGTAGCGCGGCTCTTCGTCACCCCGCA
Source organism: uncultured Myxococcales bacterium (assembly GCA_964530995.1). GTDB lineage: Bacteria > Myxococcota_A > Polyangia > JAAYKL01 > JAAYKL01 > CAZHCG01. The sequence continues at coordinate 13,571 of CAZHCG010000007.1, read as the reverse complement.
CGTAGTCAGCGAAACGCCTGGTGGGATCGTCCCAGTCGAGGTACTGGCTGACGTTCGCCGAAAAACACTTGCACGCGTCCGGGATCAGGATGTTCTCGTGGCTGAGCACGTACTCTCCGATCTCGGGATCGAGCGTGAAGCCCTGCACACCGTGGCCGGTGGTGAAAACGAACATCGTGCTCGATCCGTAGATCACGTAGCCGGCGGCCACCTGCCGGTGACCGGCTTGCAGGATGTCCTCGAGCACCGGCTGCTCCTGGCCGACCCGGCAGCGGTAGATCGAGAAGATCGTGCCCGCCGAGACGTTTGCATCGATGTTCGAAGCGCCGTCCAGCGCATCGAACAGCACGATGTAGCAATCATCGTCGTGCCGCCTGGCCTCGATCGGGATCGGAGCCGGATCCTCGCGGGAGGCGAGCCCGGCCACCGAGGGCAACCACTTCAGCGCCGCCTGCATGATCTCGTGCGCCATCAGCTGCGCCCGGCTGATATCAGGCGCCCCCGATTCGGGAAGATCCCGTGCGCCCATCACCTCCAGCAGCCCGGCCTTCTGCAGCTTGACCCCGATTATCTTGCTGGCCACGCCGATCCGACGCAGCAGATCGGAGAAGACCCCGCGGCTGCTGGGATGCAGGCGCTGCTCCCTGTTGATGAAGCTCTCGAGAGTTCGCACGTTCTCCCAACCTGCTTCGACCATGAGACCTCCCAATAGATTTCGAAAATCACGATCTTCTTGATGCCCTTTTTTTCAATAACACATCCAAAACGCCACCGGCGCAAACTCTTTCTACGTTGACACGCGGGCGCAGCGCCGCCTATCAACGGCCGTAAGACCGTTTTGACCAGGAGATCCTCGTGGCGGTCGCGGGCGAAATCGAAAACACCGAGCTGGTCCTGCGCGAGCGGATCAAGGAGCTGCGCTGCCTCTACGAGGTGCTGCGCCTCGGCGCGCTCGGCTACGCGACGCCGCTTTCCGAGATTCTGCGCGGCGTGGTCGATCTGATCCCACCCGCCTGGCATCATCCGGAGCGCACCTCGGCGCGCCTGGTTCTCGACGGCGAGGAGCACCTCAGCTCCGATTTCCGCGAGACCGAGCACAGCCTCCGGGCGACGATCAGCGTGGACGGAGAGGCGCGTGGTCGGATCGAGGTCTTCTGCCGAAACGACGGCGAGGAGCCCGACGCCGAGCCGTTCCTCGAGGAGGAGCGGCACCTGATCGAAGCGATCGCCCGCGAGGTCTCCGGCATCATCGAACGCCGCCGCCAGCGGGAGGAACGCAAGCGTCTCGAGGAACAGCTGCGCCACGCCGACCGGCTGGCGACCCTCGGCCAGCTGGCGGCCGGAGTCGCCCACGAGCTCAACGAGCCGCTGGCAAACATCCTCGGTTTCGCCCAGCTCGCGAGCAAAACCGAGGGGCTCGACCAGGAGCCGGCGCGCGACATCGAACGCATCATCGGCGCCTGCATGCACGCGCGCGAAATCGTGAGCAAGCTGCGCCTCTTCGCCCGCCAGCAGCCCGGCCGCCGCGTCTGCACCGATCTCAACGAGGTGGTGCGCGAGGGATCGTTGCTCGTCGCCTCGCGCGCGGAAAAGCAAGGAGTCGAAATCATGCAGGACCTCGAGCAGGATCTGCCCGAGATCACGGCCGACCCGGGACAGCTCCACCAGCTGGTGGTCAATCTGGCGATCAACGCGGTGCAGGCGATGCCGGACGGTGGGACGCTCACGATCCGCACTCGCGGACGCCAGGCCGAGGTGGCGCTGTTCGTCATCGACAACGGAGCCGGGATGAGCGAAGAAGTCATGAAAAACGCTTTCTTGCCGTTCTTCACCACCAAGGAAGTCGATCAGGGTACGGGGCTGGGGCTTTCGGTGGTGCAGGGCATCGTGGCCGCCCACGGCGGCGACATCCAGCTCGAGAGCAGCCCGGGCGAAGGGACCTGCTTCGAGCTGAGGCTGCCCAGGGAGGGCGAGCCCTGCGTGGCGGAGGCGAAGAGATGACGAGAGAGAACGAAGGGGAACGGATCCTGGTGGTAGACGACTCGGCCGACACCGTCGAGGTGATCCAACGCAACCTGTCGTCCAGGGGGTTCCAGCTGCTGTCCGCCTCGTGCACGGCCGAGGCGATCGAGCTGCTCGAGGCCAGAGGCGTGGATCTCGTGATCACGGACATGCGGATGCCAGGCTCGTCCGGTCTCGAGCTGGTCAGGCACGTGCGGCAAAACCTGCCCGACACCGAGGTGATGATGATCACCGGTTACGCCTCGGTGCCGGGCGCAGTCGAGGCGGTCAAGAGCGGAGCCGAGGAGTACCTCTCCAAGCCGTTCACCGACGAGGAGCTGTTCGCCGCGGTCGACCGCTCGCTGGAGAAGCTGTACGTGAGGCGCTCGGCCACCTCGCGGGCGGTGACGACCCCGCGCTCCCCGAAGGGAATCATCGGGGAATCCGAGCCGATGAAGCGCATCTACCGCATCATCGCCAAGGCCTCTCGCACCGAGGCCACCGCGCTCATCTCCGGAGAGAGCGGCACGGGCAAGGAGCTGGTGGCGCGCGCCATCCACTACGCCGGACCGCGCGCCAACGCGCCGTTCGTCGCCGTCAACTGCGGCGGAATCCCCGAGGGGCTGCTCGAGAGCGAGCTGTTCGGATACGTGCGCGGCGCGTTCACCGGCGCGGTCGAGACGCGGGCCGGCTTCTTCCAGACCGCCGACGGCGGAACGATCTTTCTCGACGAGGTCGGCGAGACGAGCCCGGCGATGCAGGTCAAGCTGCTGCGCGTGCTGCAGGACAAGCAGGTCTGCATGGTCGGCTCGACCCGCACGCGCTCGGTGGACGTGCGGGTAATCGCGGCGACGAACAAGGATCTGGGCCAGCTGGTCGAGCGCGGCGCCTTTCGCGAGGACCTCTACTACCGGCTGAACGTGATTGCCGTCGACCTGCCGCCGCTACGCGAGCGGGGCGACGACATCCTGCTGTTGATCAACCACTTCGCCGAAAAGTACGCCGCCGCCGCGGGTCGTCCGGTTCCGCGCTTCTCCGACGACGTGCTGCGCGTGCTCAGGCACCACCACTGGCCCGGAAACGTGCGCGCCTTGGAGAACGTGGTCCAGCGCATGATCGTGATGACCGACGGAGACGTGGTCGAGGTGCCCGATCTGCCGCCGCTGCTGCGGGCCACCAACCTGCGCGACGGGCCGCGGCTCGACCGCACGCTGGAGGAGGTCGAAGGCGAGCACATCAGGAGCGTGTTGGCCTCGGTGAGGGAAAACAAGACGCGCGCCGCCAAGATCCTCGGGATCGATCGCAAGACGCTGCGCGAGCGTCTCCGCCGCCTGGATTCCTGAGCCGAAAACCGGGGAGTTTCTCTCCAGCGGGAACCATCTCCCCGGATCCATTCCGGCCCCAGCAAAACCTCTTCTCCCGCAAGGGTTCGATTAGACTAGATAAATCGCTTTGGAGCCAGCTGGCACGACAAATGCTTTGTCTCCACGCGGCGAGCGTCGACGGCCGCCTCCACGGCGGGCACGAGTCGGACTGGAGCAAAGCGCGTGCGGAGGACGCATGGATACGAAGGACCTCGACATCTGCGCCGACTGCGTCAAAGGGGCCGACTGCCCGATTCGACGTCGCAACCCGGGGCGCGTCCAGTGGTGCGCCCTGAAGCGCAAACTGCGAGACGCCCCGGAACCGAAACTTCGCCGCGAGGAGCGGCCCGGCTCCCGCTCGGCGGGCCGATCGTTCAACGTGCGAGAGGAAGGCCTCTGCGCCACCTGCGCCCAGCGCGAGCAGTGCAGCCGCAGGCACGTGGAGGGAGGCGTATGGAGATGCAGGGATTACCGCTGACGAGAAACAGGACGACTCGAAGAAAAATTTGAATCGGAGTCTTCGCAAAGAAAGGGAACCGATCATGGCCACACAAGCGTTCAACCCGTTCGAAATGGCACAGCGGCAGTTCGACAACGTGGCGGACAGCCTCGATCTCGATTCCGGCACTCGCGCCCTGCTCCGCGATCCCCTCCGCGAGTACCAGTTCGGAATTCCGGTACGGATGGACGACGGCTCCGTGCGCGTCTTTCGCGGATTCAGGGTGCAGCACAACGATGCGCGCGGCCCCTGCAAGGGCGGAATCCGTTTCCACCCCCAAGAGACGATCGACACCGTGCGCGCGCTGGCGATCTGGATGACCTGGAAGTGCGCGGTGGTCGACATCCCGCTCGGCGGCGGCAAGGGCGGCGTGATCTGCGACCCCCACGACCTCAGCCTCAGCGAGCAGGAACGCCTCTGCCGGGGCTGGGTGCGCCAGCTGGCGCGCAACATGGGCCCGCTCTCCGACGTTCCGGCTCCGGACGTGATGACCAACGCCCAGCACATGCTCTGGATGCTGGACGAGTACGAGACGATCCGCGGCGGGAAATACCCCGGATTCATCACCGGCAAACCGGTGGGGATGGGCGGCTCGTTGGGCAGGACCGAGGCCACCGGCTACGGCACGATCTACACCGTCCGCGAGGCGCTCAAGGAGATCGGCGTGCGACCGTCGGACACGACGGCCGCCGTCCAGGGCTTCGGCAACGTCGCGCAGCACGCCGTCCAGCTCTACCACCAGCTGGGCGGCAGGACGATCTGCGTCTCGTGCTGGGACCAGCGCGACCAGACCTCCTACGCCTACGTGAAGAAGAACGGAATCGATCTCGACGAGCTGACCGGAATCACCGATCACTTCGGCGGAATCGACAAGAACAAGGCGCGCGACCTGGGTTACGAAATGCTGCCCGGCGAGAAGTGGATCGAGCAGGATGTCGACATCCTGCTGCCGGCCGCCCTGGAGAATCAGATCAACGCCGAATCGGTGGAGCGCTGCTCCAAGCGGGTCAAGATCGTGGCCGAGGGCGCCAACGGACCGACCACGCCGGAGGCGGACGCGATCCTCGAAAAACGCGGAGTTTTCATCGTTCCCGACTTCCTGGCCAATGCCGGCGGCGTGACGTGCAGCTACTTCGAGCAGGTTCAGTGCAACACCAACTACTTCTGGTCCAAGGACGAAGCGCTGGGCAAGCTCGATCAGAAGATGACCGCCGCCTTCCTCGCGGTCAGCGAGCTGGCGCGCAAGAAAAAGCTGCTGATGCGCGACGCCGCCTACGTGATCGCCGTCAATCGCGTCGCGGCCGCCTGCCGCGATCGGGGCTGGGTGTGAGCTTCCCCGGCGGCGATACGGAAGGCGTCCGCCCGCTGGGAGGCTCGCTGCTGATCGGCTCCGGCGAGCTGGGCGGCAAGGCCTCGGGTCTGTTGCGTATCGCCGAGGCGCTGGAGTCCCGCGTCGATCGCGAGATCTTTTCCGGAATCGAGATAGGAATTCCACCTTTTTGCGTGGTCGGCACCGATGTCCACGATCGGTTCGTGGCCTGCAACGAGCTCGACGAGCTGGAAACCGACGAGCTGGAGGACGACCGCATCGCGCACGCCTACATCTGCGCCGACCTCCCGCCCGAGGTGCTCGGAGAGCTGCGCTCACTGGCCGAGAGATCGCAATCGCCGCTGGCCGTGCGTTCTTCCAGCCTGCTGGAGGATGCGCTCTACCGGCCGTTCGCCGGCGTCTACGCCACCAAGATGATCCCCTGCGATCAGCCCGACCCGGACGAACGCTTCCGCAGGCTGGTCGAGGCGATCAAGCTGGTCTGGGCCTCGACCGTGTTCGGCGCGGCCCGCCGCTACCGCTCCTCGCTCAGCCCCCCGCCCGGACCGGAGAAGATGGCCGTGATCATCCAACAGGTGTTGGGCGGCCGCCGCGGCGAGCGCTTCTACCCCACGCTGTCCGGGGTGGCCCGCTCTCGCGACTACTACCCCAAGGGACGCACGCATCCCGAGGACGGGGTCGTGCAGCTGGCCCTGGGGCTGGGCAAGACGATCGTCGACGGCGGACGCTGCTGGAGCTTTTCGCCGGCGCTGCCCAAGGCGCCGCCGCCGTTCAACGACCTGCGCGACATGATGCGCAACACCCAGACCGGGCTGTGGACGATCGCGATGGGACCCGGCGGGGAGCGCGACCCGCTGCGGGAGAACGAGTACATGCGGCCGGCGACCCTCGCCGAGGCCGACTACGACGACACGCTACGCTTCACCGCCTCCACGCTCGACGCTCGTTCCAATCGGCTGGTTCCGGGCACGGGTCCCGACGGTCCCCGCGTCGTGACTTTCGCCCCACTGCTGGTTCTGCACGAGCTGCCGCTCGCAGAGCTGGTCCGCGCGCTGCTCGACGCCTGCGAGGAGGAGCTGTCCGCGCCGGTCGAAATCGAGTTCGCCATGGATCTGCACCCGAGCCGGGGCACTCCGGCGAATCTCGGCTTCCTCCAGGTGCGACCGCTGGCGGTCTCCGACGAGAAGGTTGCGATCGAGTCATCCGCGATCGAGGACCACCGCGCGATCGTCTTTTCCGACAGCGCGCTGGGCAACGGCGTGCGCGACGACATCCGAGACCTGGTCTTCGTCCGTCGCGACCGCTACGACCCCGCGCGCAGCGCCCAGGCCGCGCGCGAAGTGGAGGCGATCGACGCCGGTCTGCGACGCGAGGAGCGTCCCTACGCGCTGATCTCTCCAGGCCGGGTCGGCACTTCGGATCCCTGGCGCGGGCTGCCGGTTGCCTGGAGCCAGATCGCCGGAGCGCGGGCGATCGTGGAGTACCCGATCCCCGGAGTCTGGACAGAGCCCAGCCAGGGTTCCCACTTCTTCCACAACCTGACCAGCCTGAGCGTATGCTACTTTACACTGGGCGGAGACGATCGGGATCGCATCGACTGGAGCTGGCTGGAAGCGCGTCAGCCGCAAAGCTCGCGGCGCTACGTGACGCACGTCCGCACCTCTCGGCCGCTGCGAGTGATGGTCGACGGACGAAGCGGAAGAGGAGTGATACTGCGCGATGAGTGAAGACGAAGAACGCAGCCGACACAGCCTGATTCCCCAGCTGCAGGAACGCGCCAAGGAGCTGGCCTGCCTGTACCGCATAGAGGAGCTCCTCTCGGCGCCCGGCAGCTCCCTGGACGAGGTCTTCCGCAGCGTCGTCGAGGCGATCCCCGCTGGCTGGCAGTACCCCGACATCTGCCAGGCCCGGATCGTCTACGGAGGCAAGATCTGGCAGACCGCCGGCTTTCGCGACGGACCCTGGATGCAATGCGCCAACATCACCGTGCAGGACGAGGTCGTGGGTCGCCTCTGCGTGCACTACACCGACGAGATGCCGGCGCTTCACGAAGGGCCATTTCTCGAAGAGGAGTCCAAGCTGATCGGCACGATCGCCGGCCGCCTCGGCCACTTCGTCCTGCACGACAGGTTGAAGCGGACCTTCTCCAAAAACGGAGATCCCTTGAACAGGGAGCGCGGCGAGTGGCGGATGGCCCTGGACATGCTGGGCCGTACCGATCCGGGGCTGCTCAACCGCATCGCGCGGCGGATGATGAACCACCTGTGCTGGATCGGCATCCCCGAAGCCAACCGCCTCTTGCAGCGCTACGGAGAGGACGTCAAGGGGGGCTCGGACACGGGCGAGATCAACGAGCCGCGCCGCAAGGCCTCTCCCGACGCGCTCGCCGATCTGGCGGAGACGACCTTCAGCCTCGCCTCCAACCACCTCGACGACGAAGAGATCCTCGACCGCGTACAAAAATGGATCGACGAGGAGAAATCCAACTTCCTGTTGCGCGCCACCAGCGAGATCCAGTCGTCGCTGAGCACGATCTGGGACGCGCTGAGGCGCTACCGGGCGCTGCTTCCGGACGGTATCGTGCTCAGCGACTCGGCCGACAGCAGCGTGCGGGTGGCGCTGATCCGGCGCTTCTTCGCCGATCAGCTCGATTTCATCAACATCGCCAAGCACTTCGTCGAAATCGCGGATTTCGTCGAAATCGCGGAACGAATCGTGGCCCCCGGCGGCAGCCTCGGCCGGCTGGGAGGCAAGAGCTCCGGGGTCTTCCTCGCCGAGCGGATCCTGTCCCGCTCCGCTCGCGAGGGCGAAGACCTGGGGCCGATCGAGACGCCCAAGACCTGGTACGTGGCCTCGGACGGATTGTTGCAGTTCCTGAGATACAACGATCTCGATGATGTCTACGAACAGAAATACAAGGAGGTCGAGGAGGTACGCCAGAGCTACCCGCACCTCGTGCAGGTCTTCAAGAACAGCCACTTCCCTCCCGAGATGAAGCAGGGCCTCTCGATGGCGCTCGACGATTTCGGCGAGCGGCCGTTGATCGTGCGCAGCTCCAGCCTGCTGGAGGACCGGTTGGGCTCGGCGTTCTCCGGCAAGTACAAGAGCCTGTTCATTCCCAACCAGGGCGGCAAGAAGCAGCGTCTGGAGAGGCTGATCGACGCGATCGCCGAAGTCTACGCCTCCACCTTCGGCCCGGATCCGATCGGCTACCGCGCCGAGCGCGGGCTGCTCGACTTCAACGAGGAGATGGGAATCCTGCTCCAGGAAGTCGTGGGGCAGCGCGTGGGCCGCTACTACCTGCCGGCCTTCGCCGGCGTGGCCTTAAGCAACAACGAGCTGAGGTGGTCGCCGCGGATCCGCCGCGAGGACGGGCTGTTGCGCATGGTGCCCGGGTTGGGAACGCGAGCCGTGGACCGCCTTCCCGACGACTACCCGATTCTGCTGGCACCGGGACAGCCGGGTCTACGCGTCAACGTCACCGACGACGAGGCGGTCCGATACTCGCCCAAGATGATCGACGCGATCGACCTGGAAAACGAGCGCTTCGTCACGCTCGAGGTCGAGCAGCTGCTGGAGGAGGCCGGCGACGACTACCCGGCGATCGAGAAGATCGTCTCGCTGGTCGACGGTGACCGAATCCGAAAACCGATCGGTCCCCTCGACGATATCGAACCGCGCCGGGCGGTCGTCACCTTCGCGGGGCTCGTGGAGAAGACGCCTTTCGTCGAGCGCGTCGATCGCATCCTGCGCGTGCTGCGCGAAACTCTCGGCTGGCCCGTCGACATCGAGTTCGCCTCGGACGGAGAGACGTTCTACCTGCTGCAGTGCCGCCCTCAGTGTCACGAGCGCAACGCGGTATCGGTCTCGATTCCGGACGACCTGCCTTCGCAGCGAGTGATCTTCAGCGCCTCGCGCTACGTCTCCAGCGGGCTGGTACCCGACCTGACCCACGTGGTCTACGTCGACGCCGACCGCTACACCGAGCTGTCCGAGCTGGACGATCTGCGCGCGGTCGGACGGACCGTCGGCGCCTTGAACAAGGTGCTGCCCAAGCGCCAATTCGCGCTGATCGGTCCGGGTCGCTGGGGCAGCCGCGGCGACATCAAGCTCGGCGTGCCGGTCACCTACTCGGACATCTCCAACACGGCCGTCCTGATCGAGGTCGCCCGCAAGAAGGGCAACTACGTTCCGGACCTCTCGTTCGGCACGCACTTCTTCCAGGATCTCGTGGAGTCGTCGATTCGATACCTGCCGCTCTACCCCGACGAGGAGGACAACACCTTCAACGAGCGCTGGCTGCTCGGCTCGCCCAACATTCTGGGCAGCATCCTTCCCGAGCACGCCCACATCGCGGACGTGGTCCGCGTGATCGACGTCCCGGACAACAACGACGGGCAGGTCCTGCGCCTGCTGATGGACGCCGACGCCGACCGGGCGGTGGCCCTGCTCGCCGAGCCTTCGGAGCCGATCGCGGTACGCCGCGAGCCGAGCGTCGAAGAGACGCGACGCCAGGAAGATCACTGGAGCTGGCGGCTGCGGATGGCCGAGCGGATCGCCGCCGAGATCCCGCCGGAAGATTTCGGCGTGGTGAACGCCTGGGTCTTCGGCAGCACCAAGAACGCCACCGCCGGACCGGCCAGCGACATCGACCTGCTGATCCACTTTCGAGGCGGCGAGAGGCAGCGCGAGGCGCTCTTGCACTGGTTGGACGGATGGAGCAAGTGCCTGGCCGAGATGAACTACTTCCGCACCGGTTACCGCACGGAGGGCCTGCTGGACGTGCACCTGATCGGAAACGCCGAGCTCGAGCGCCGCTCGAGCTTCGCGGCCAAGATCGGAGCAGTGACCGACCCCGCCCGCCCGCTCAACCTGAAACGCCGCCGGCGGCGGGAGTAGGATCCATCACGTCCGAATCGGCAGACAGCACAGCACGGTAAAGGCTCAGAGGATGTCCTCCCAGTCGCACTCGGCGTGGAGGGTTCCGTCCTCTCGCTGGCGCTCCACGCAGACCTTGTAGCGGTCGGCGCAGTCCTCGTCTTCGACCCAGGTGGTGTCCGGGTCCGCGGCCTCGAACAGCAGATCGATGAGATTGTCGTCGTCATCGTAGTAGTCGTCGTCGTCCGTCTCGTAGTCGTCTTCCTCCTCGACGCAGATCATGATCAGCGTACCGTCACAAGAGGTCTCGCCGATCTCGCAGCCCCCGTCGCAAGCGGAAAAAGAAAAAACCGCAGTGAGCGCCGGCAAGACGAGACTGGCTGGGACGCAATCCATCACTTTGTTGGACACGTCGAGGGCGGTGTTTGTTCAGCTGCGTGCCGGATCCGGCGAAAACGGGAGAGAGGTCATTTCCAGTAGTCGGTCGCCTCGAGAACCTCGAACTTGGCCTCGCCGTTTTCGTAGATTGCGATCGCTTCTTGTACCTGCGCCTGGCGCGGAGCCTCGTAGGCCTCGAGCTGCTCGGGAATCACCTCGTAGGGAGTGCCCCCGCTCACCCACTCGTCGATCTGCTTCTGGGTGATCTCCGAGCCCTTGACGACCGGGCTGAGGCCCACGCGCGCCTTCCAGACGCCCGGAAACACCTTGCCGATGACATAGTAGCGCTTCCCGGGCTCCAGGGTCGCCTCGAGATACGACCAGTTCTCGGCGCGCGCGAGGAAGAGATGCTCGCCCGGGGTCGCCTCGTACTGGATCACGTTCCTTGGATTGAGCACACCGATGAAATGATCCCGGTCCCACAAGCCGAAATCAATCGCACCGCCGAAAACTGTCGGCCGCAGAAAAGTGACCAGCGCCTTTTCGGCCGTCGGCTTCTTGAGCGTCGACTGGCGCATCACGTTGGGACCACAGCCCGTGGCCAGCGCGATCGCCAACAACGCCGCGACAAAGAGACTCGTCTTTCTGATCTTCATCTCCCTCGCTCCCTTTCTTCGTGGAATACGTTTCGGTAGCACAACAAACGCCGTTTACGAAGAAAAAAGGCTCATCAGGCTCGGTCGGATCTCCCGCCTTCGGATCAATCCGGCAGGCACTTTCCGTTGGAGCAGGTGTAGCCGTCTTTGCAGCCGTCGGCGGGCGTGCATTCCAGCACCAGCATGTCCTGCGGCGAGAGCAGATCGTCCTCCAGCTTCGTCTGGAACGCCGGCTCGCTGGTCGCCTCGCTGAAGAGGAACACGCCTCCCGCGTCGAGCACGTACAGGGTGTGCGCCGCGTCAAGCAGGGACTTCTTCGGCAGGGTCATCGCGGTGCTCGAGAACCAGTTGCTGGTGGTGGTGTCACCGCTGATCGTCGAGGCGTCGTGGAAGATGAGCACCTTGTAGTCGTCCGGTGCGTCGCTGACCGTGACCACCAGCATCTCGTCGCGCAGAAAGACGTGCGTCGCGTCTGACAGCTCCGAGGCCGTCCCCATCGTTACGTCCGGATCGGTTCCCGCCGCCAGCGAGCCCGAGTACCAGCGATTCACGTACGGCTCGTGCCACGATGCCAGCCACAGATCTCCGTTTTCCCCCACCATCGCTGCCGGTCCCATCGACGACTCCGGATCGTAGAGCGTCCAGTCCTCTGCAATAACGTCTCCGCTGAGAGTGCCCGGGTCGTCCCAGGCAAGAATTCCGGCTCCGCTCACCTGACCGCCGAACAGAATACCCCCGGCGATCGCCATCGAGTAGATCTGCGGTCCCCACTCGTGGGTCAGGTGCGCCGTCGCCGTGCTGTCCGCGTCCAACGTGGAAGCACCGGCCAGCCGCCAGATGTCGCCGTCGCAGATCCAGAGGTCGCCCTCCGTGCCGACGAACATCTCGTAGATCGTGTTGAACGACCCGCCGCCGAACGCAGCCGCTGGCAGAGCCTCGTCCGGCGCATCGCCGCTGTCCACGCCCGATATCGAGTCGAAGGCCACAAGCGGATTGCTCTCGTCGTCGGTGGCGACCAGCAGCCGCTCTCCGACCAGGGCCAGACCCAGGCCGGCGCCTATTCCGTCCAGCACCACGTCCGCCGCCGGTTCTCCGGATATGGAGAGGGTCTCGTTCCAGATTCCAACGCCGCTGTCGTCGGCCACGACCAGCCGCGGGTACCCGGGAGCGAAGATCGCCGGCTCGCTCGTATCTGTGTCGGTGTCCGTGTCGGTGTCCGTGTCGGCGTCCGTGTCCGTGTCCGTGTCCGTGTCGGCGTCCGTGTCCGTGTCGGCGTCCGTGTCGGCGTCCGTGTCCGTGTCCGTGTCGGCGTCCGTGTCCGTGTCGGTGTCGGTGTCCGTGTCCGTGTCGCCGTCGGCGTCCGTGTCCGTGCTTCCGTCCGGGCCGTAGTCGCTGCTCGAGCTGCTCGAGCAGGCGACGAGCGATGCGGCCAACAGCAGACACGCAAAAGATTTTGCGAAAACGACCATATTCGATACCTCCCGTTCGCGTTTGTGCGATTGTACCATTTTCTTCGTTGCCACGAAGCGCGGTTCGGTTCTCGCCTCGACGAACCGATACCGCCTCAGAACAGCTCGCGGTCCGCCCCGCGCGGGTCGTCCGAGTCGAAGCCGACCAATGCCAGCTCGGGACCGTCGTGTGCCGCGCTCAGCGCGAGCGTGCGTCCGATGCGCTCCTTCCAGGTCCCGGTCAGGCGCGCCGCTTCGTGCACGTGGCCGTGCAGCGTGATCAGCGGCCCGCGCTCCTCGATGAAGCGGCGCACCGCGATGCTGCCCACGTGCAGGTCGAGCGGCACCCCCTCCACGCTCATCCCGTCCAGCGCGGCCCTGTCCAGCGAGCTGCGGTAGGGAGGAGCATGGAACAGGCAGATCGCGCGCTCCAGATCGAGACCGCGCGCCAGCTTCTCCAGGTCGCCGGCGATCGTGCCGTAGCGAACCTCCGAGGGGTCCGCCGGTACGGAACGCATGCCCTGCTCGGGCGAAACGCTGCCCGGATCGGTGAATCTCGAGACGTCGTAGCGCTCCCAGTCCTTGAGCTGGAACGGCGAGGGAGGCACGCAGGCGTAGCCCAGCAGCGGGTGTCCGCGCAACTGGACGCGGCGCATGTGCAGCGGCTCCAGCAACCCCCGCTGGATTCCGTCCTTCAGCTGCTCCTCGATCGCAGCGCGCGGATCGTCGTTGCCGGGAATGAAAAATACCCGCGGCCGCGAGCGCCCCAGCCGCTCCAGGCCTTCGACGAGCACCTCGATCGCGGTCCGCCGGGAGCCGCCGTCCTCTCCCCCCAACCCCGGCAGCAGATCGCCGCCGAGCAGCAGCACCTCGGGCCGCCGCTGGGCGGCCGCCTCGAGCAAGCGATCGTAGCGACGCCGGCTTCCGTGGAGATCGGATGTGAACAGGCACAGCATGGAAGACGAACAACCTCCTTTGGAGGACTTACCACGAGAGCGGCTCAGCTGGCACCGGGTT
>CAZHCG010000006.1:0-54590 GCA_964530995.1 uncultured Myxococcales bacterium | reverse complement strand
CGATTGAGCGCCGGGGCAGGGCGTGGTACCGCTGAGCCATGGGCATTCTGTGTGTCAGCGTCGACCTGGACGAGGTGCGCTGCTACCACGAGATTCACGGTCTGGAGCCTCCCGTGGGCGAGACGGCCCGCGCGGTTCACGAGAGGGCCCTGCCGCGCGCGCTGCGCTTTTTCGACGAGCTGGGCCTGCGCGGCACTTTCTTCGCGGTCGGTCGCGAGCTGGCCTCGTCCCCTGCGAACGCATCGCTGCTGCGCGACGCGTCCGGCCGCGGTCACGAGATAGCCAATCACGGCTTCGACCATCGCTACGATCTGACGCTGCTTCCGGCCACCGACCAGCTCGGAGAGATCCGCCAGGGCTCCGCGGCGATCGTCGAGGCAACGGGTATCGAGCCGCGCGGCTTTCGCGCTCCGGGGTACAACGTTCACCTCGGGCTGCTCGATCTGCTCGACGAGCAAGGTTACGCCTACGATTCCTCTGTTTTTCCGTGTCCCTCGTACCAGGCGGCCCGGGCGGTGGCGATCGCGGCCAAGGCCGTCCGGGGGAGAGAGTCGCATTCGCTGCCAGGCGATCCGCGCATGTTGCTGGCACCGACCAGTCCGTATCGCGTGGGACGCGAAGGCGCCTGGGCGCGCGGGGAAGGTCTTCTGGAGCTGCCGATCACGGTGGTCACCCCGGCCCGCCTGCCCTTGATCGGCACCTCGCTGATCATGGCGCGTCCTCTCGGAGCGTCTTTGCTGGCGCTCGCGGCGAGCAGGCTGGGGTTCGTCAACCTGGAGCTGCACGGGATCGACTTCGCCGACGCCGCCGGTGACGGGCTGGGTCGCCTCGCCAGGCATCAGCCGGATCTGAGAGTGCCGCTGACGAAGAAGATCGCGGCGCTCAAGCGCGCGATCGAGACGCTGCTGGATGCCGGTGCGCAGCCGTTGAAGCTGGGCGAGGCCGCCGGGCGGGTCCTGGTGTAGACGAACCGGGCGCTGAACGTGGTACACTCGCTGCTTTCCAGTGGAAGGGCCGCCGCATGACAGACGTTTTCGAGCTGTTCAAACGAGTGACCGACAACGTTCGCCAGGAATACCTCGAGCGTCGGCGGGTGATGTCGTTCGGCGAGTATCTCGGTGTCTTCTCCGGCAAGCCGCGGCGCCACCTGCGCGACGCGGCCCGCTACCTGTTCGACGCGATCGACTATTTCGGCGCGGAGCGGCTCGAGACACCGGCCGGCCCGCTCACCCGGCTGCGGATCTTCGACCAGAGCTTCAACGACGGCGATCAGCGGCTGGTCGGGCAGGAGGCGGCGCAGCTGGCGGTGCGATCCGCGCTGGCGGGGCAGGTGGGCGACGGTCGGGTCAACCGCCTGGTCCTGATCCACGGGCCCAACGGCTCGGCCAAGTCGACGCTGGTGCGCTGCCTGTTCAACGGGCTCGATCACTACTCGCGGCTCGACGAGGGCGAGCTGTACCGCTTTCGCTGGATCTTTCCCGCCCGCGAGAGTTCGGGCGCCCGGATCGGTTTCGGCGCGCGGCTCGCCGACAGCGGTAGGGACACGTTCGCTCACCTCGAGGACGAGCAGATCGATTCGACCCTCGAGTGCGAGATGCGCGATCACCCCCTGCTGCTGCTGCCCAAGAAGGATCGCCGCGAGCTGATGGAGTGGGCGCTCGAAGAGGCCGGCTTCGGCGACTACCAGATCCCCGACTACTTCCTGCACGCCTCGCTCTGCCACCGCTGCCGCCAGGTGGCCGACTCGCTGATGCGCACGCACCAGGGCGACCTGAGCAAGGTGCTGGCCCACGTCCAGGTGGAGCCGTGGGCGATCTCGCGGCGCTACCGCCGCGGGCTGGTGCAGGTCGGGCCGCAGGTCTCGGTGGACGCGGCGCAGCGGCAGGTCACGGCCGACCGCAGCCTCTCGGCGCTGCCCACCGAGCTGCAGAACATGACGCTGTTCGAGACGTTCGGTCCGCTGGTGGACGGCGCGGGAGGAATCGTCGAGTTCGAGGACATGCTCAAGCGCCCGATCGACGCCTACAAGTACCTGCTGGGCACGATCGAGAGCGGCGAGGCGATGCTGACCCAGTCGATTCTCAAGCTCAACTCGGTGCTGATGGGAACGACCAACGACGTGATGCTCGAGGCGTTTCGCGAGCACCACGAGTATCCCTCCTTCCGCGATCGGCTCATGCTGGTGCCGGTTCCCTACATCACGCGTCGCGAGGTGGAGCGGCGCATCTACGAGATGCTGCTGGAGCCGCGTATCGAGCGGCACGTGGCGCCCCATGCGATCTCCGCGGCGGCGCACTGGGCGGTGCTGACCCGCCTGCACCGGCCCGATCCGGACAGATACCCTCCGGAGCTGCGAGGCTTGATCGAGCGCCTCGACGCCACCGCCAAGTGCGAGCTCTACGACGACGGCACGGTGCCGGAAGGGTTGAGCGACGACGAGGCCGCCGAGCTGGCCGACTCGATCGACGCGATGCACGAGGAGCACGCCGGCTCCTGGCACTACGAAGGACGCTTCGGGGCCTCGCCGCGGTTGATCCGTCAGGTGCTGATCGACGCCTCCCAGGACGAGGATTTCGAGTGTCTTTCTCCATTCGCGGTGCTCAGGAGGCTGGGCGAGCTGTGTGGCAAGGTGCGCGAGCATCCCTTCCTCGAGCGGGAGAGCGAGCCCGGCGGTTACCACGATCACCGCGGCTTCGTGCGGATCGCCGAGGAACGGGTGCTCGACGAGCTGGAGCGGGAGATCCGGGCGGCGAGCGGGCTGGTCGAAGAGCACCGGCACGAGGAGCTGCTCGAGCGCTACGTCAACCATGTCAAGCACGCGATCAAGGAGGAGAAGATTCTCAACGAGACGACCGGCGAGCAGGAAGACCCGGACGAGGAGATGATGCGGGGAGTGGAGCGGGATCTGGAGGTGGACGACGCCGATCGCGACTCGTTCCGCAACGGCGTCCTCTCGCGGATGGCGGGTTGGGCGATCGATCATCCCGGGCAGCGCACGCGTGTCTCGGCGGCGTTGCCGGCCCACCTGCGGCGTCTCGAGGACGCCTACTTCAACAAGAACCGGGCCAAGGTCAAGCGCATCGCCCAAAGAGCGCTGGCGGTGCTGGGGAAAGAGGACGAGCGGCTCGACGACGACGAGCGTCGGGCGGCGGAGGAGACGATCGAGCGGCTCGTCGCGGACTTCGGCTATTGCCGAAGCTGCGCGCTCGACGCCCTGGCTCGACTGATCCGGGCGCGCTTTTCCGACGACGAACAGCAGGGAGAAGAACAGAAATGAGCACGGCGAAAAGTGAGAAAGGCGGCGAGGAGCAAAGCGCCCTGGGTCGCCTGGTGGACGTTGCGGACGCCATTTTCGATCGGGCGACCAAGCTCGACGGGATAAAGCTGGGACGTCGCGACGACGAGGCCGAGCAGACGATCGTGCAGACGCGCGACGACGCCTTCGGCGGCTGCATACGAGTCTGGAAGATCATCTTGCAGATGCTGCCCACCGCGGAGCTGGATCAGCCGACCCGCAAGGAGCTGACGATCGATGCCTACAAGGTGATCAGCCGCTGCCACCACAGGCTGGGCAATCTCGAAGGGGCCAAGCGCAACATCACCCGCGCGATCGACGCTGGCTACGCGGACGGATTCGTCTCGCTGGGGGCGATCTGTCTCGATCTCAACGACTACGAAGGCGCGGAGACCGCCTTTCTCTCGGCGATAAACAAGGATGTTCAGCTTCCGCGCGCCCACGCCGGCCTGGGAGAGCTCTACTTCGCGATGGGGACCGAGGCGTTGAAGAAGGACCCCGAGCACACCGAGTACTTCGTCAAGGCCGAGGAGGAGTTCATCGAGGCCGGCAAGGAGCGTTTCACCGAAGGGTTCGACCGCGCGATGGATCTGTTCGAGACGCTCGGTTTCAAGGATTGGGCCCTGGCGATCGGGCGCCGCGCCGCCGACTTCTACGGCGAGCACCGCTCCAGCTACGGAGAGAAGCTGCGCGCGCTGGACGGCCGCCTGCGCAAGCTGGCCGGAGACGAGCGCTACGATCGGCTGGTGGAGGGCGTCGGGCGCCGCCTGGGACGTGTGCTGGGGGGACGCACCGGACAGGAAGGGCTGGAGGCTTCCGAAGAGGACGATTCAGATTGAGCCCCTTTTCAATCGCTCGCTAAGATCGTAGCTTTCCGGTCGTCGCGAACGCCGCGCTCGATGCGGAAAGCAAGGAGAACGCACCGATGTCGAACAAAATCGAGAGAATCCTGGTGACCGGATCGGTCGGACAGATAGGCTCCGAGCTGACACTCGCCTTGCGGGAGAGGTACGGCGGCGACAAGGTGGTAGCCACCGGACGCAAGACCGAGCCGAGCCCCGAGCTCCGCGATTCCGGTCCGTTCTATTTCATCGATGTCACCGACCGCGCCTCGGTCGAGGAGATCGTCGAAAAGCACGAGATCGACACGATCGTGCACATGGCCGCGATCCTGTCCGGCGTGGGAGAGAAGAACCCGCAGCTGTGCTGGGACGTCAACATGAACGGCACGCTCAACATCCTCGAGCTGGCCAGGGATCGCGAGATGACGCAGGTGTTGGTGCCGTCGTCGATCGCCGTCTTCGGGCCGGGCACTCCGCTGGAGAACACCCCCAACGACACGGTGCTGAGACCGACTACGATGTACGGAGTGACCAAGGTCGCGGGCGAGCTGGTCTGCGACTACTATGTCGACAAGTACGGCCTCGACGTGCGCGGGCTGCGCTACCCCGGGATCATCAGCTCCGAGACGCTGCCGGGCGGGGGGACCACCGACTTCGCGGTGGCGATCTTCTACGACGCGGTCAAGCGCGGCAAGTACACCTGCTTCGTCGAAGAGGGGACGCGCCTGCCGATGATGTACATGCCCGACTGCATCAAGGCGACCATGGACCTGATGGACGCTCCGTTCGATGATCTGAAGCACCATTCGGATTTCAACGTCGGCTCGATGAGCTTCAGCGCCGGCGAGCTGGCCGCGGCGATCGCCGAGCAGGTTCCCGGCTTCGAGGTCGCCTACGAGTCGGATTTTCGCCAGGCGATCGCCGATTCGTGGCCCGACTCCGTGGACGACAGCGCGGCGCGCGAGGAGTGGGGCTGGAAGCCGGCCTGGGACCTGGAGCGGATGACCGTCGACATGCTGGAGAAGCTGAGGAAAAAACACGAACAAGGCAAGATCTGAGGAGTAGAGATGAGCGAACGAAAAGCGACCAACATCACCTGGCACGAGCAGCAGGTCACCAGTGACGACCTGACCGAGCTTCACGGCCACAAAGGCTGCACGATCTGGTTCACCGGGCTTTCGGGCTCGGGCAAGTCCACGCTGGCCAACGCCACGGCGACCGCGCTGCACGAGCGCGGAGTCAGCACCTTCGTGCTGGACGGAGACAACGTTCGCCACGGTCTGAACAAGAACCTGGGCTTCTCCGCCGAGGACCGCCAGGAGAACATCCGGCGGATCGGCGAGGTGGCCAAGCTGTTCAGCTCGGCGGCCGTGATCAACCTGACCGCCTTCATCAGCCCCTACCGCGCCGATCGGGACCAGGCCCGCGCCCTGCAGCCCGCTTCGTTTTTCGAGATCTTCTGCGACGCCGAGCTGGAGATCTGCGAGGATCGCGATCCCAAGGGGCTCTACAAGAAGGCCCGCGCCGGCGAGATCAAGGGTTTCACCGGAATCGACGATCCCTACGAGTCCCCGGAGAAACCGGAGCTGGTGGTGGACACCGGAGAGCTGTCGATCGAGCAGTGCGTCGAGAAGGTGATCGGCGTGCTCGCCGAGCGGGGCGTGCTGAAGTCCGGCTAGCTCGCGTCCCCCGAGCGGCGATAGTTTCGCGGCGACCCCCCTGGTTCATCACCACTCGAGTCGAGCCCGATGCGACGGGACGTCATGCTCTTGGCGCCCCGTGCGGGAGCAGGCTGTGATACCCTTTGTTGCAAAGGGAGAAGAAGATGAAGCTCGTATCGAAGACTGTTTCTGCTTTGTCATTGGTCTGTTCGATCATGGTGTCGGGCGCTATCGCGCATGCCGGCGAGGGGGTGATCGAGCCGCGCGCGGTCCAGCGGATTCCATCGGTGATGCTGACCGCTGACGAGCTGGCAAGCCCCGAACTCTACCACCCGCGCTGGTCGTGGCGGTACTCGCCGCCGCCAGTGGAGATGGGTCCTCCGCCGGCGGGGATCCGGCGGCCGGGCGAGTTCGAGCAGATGGACTCCACGATCATCGCGGTGCTCAACTACGGCGCCGACTTCATGCAGATGTGGACGGAGATGGTCCAGGCGTACTCCCAGGCGGGCTTCACCTGGATCGTTGCCCGCGGAAACAACAGGGCGACACTCGAGGCGTTGCTCTCGGAGGCGGGAGTGTCCGAGGACGCCTACGGGTTCCTCAACTATCCCACCGACACGATCTGGATTCGCGACTACGGTCCGGAGTGGGCGGTGACCCAGGACGGCACACGCCACATAGTGGACGCCTACTACTCCGGTCGCCCTCTCGACGACATGGTTCCGGCCCTGATGGGCGCCGGCGACTGGCTGCGCTCCGACGGCGAGCCGCTCGAGGTCCACGCCCACGAGCACGAGCTGTCCGGCGGCAACATCATGAGCGACGGCGCCGGCACGTGCTTTTTTTCCGATATCGTCTACGGCTACGAGAAGCCCGCCGGCTGGAGCGACGATGACGTGGACCAGCTGATGATGGACTACCTGGGCTGCGAGCAGCTGATCGTGCTCAATCCGATCTGCCTGGACGGCACCGGACACATCGACCTGTACGCCAAGCTGGTGGGGCCGACCTCGATCTTGCTGGGGCGCTTCTCCCCCGAGACCCACTTCGACGGCAGCGAGGACGCCGGAGATTCGGGTTATTGCGAGGACTCGTTCATCGACGACTACCAGGACCAGGAGGACAACCTGGCGATCATCGAGGCCAGCACCAACCTGGACGGGGACGCCTGGGAGGTTACGCGCATCCCGATGCCGGAGCCCTACCACGGCGGCTACGGCTGGGTGTACCGCTCGTACCTCAACTCGGAGCTCTTCAACGACGTGGTGCTGATGCCTTCCTACTACGATCCGCACGGGACGGAGAGTGCCGACGACCTGCTCGACCTGGAGGCCGAGGCGATCGCGGCCTACCAGAGCGCGAATCCCGATCTGTCCGTCGTCCCGATCGATGCCGATCACATCATTCCCATGGCCGGAGCGATTCACTGCATCAGCCACGAGATTCCCCGGCAGGCGGGCGGCGGCTGGATTCCGCCCGAGGTCTACTGCGGAGACAGCGTGCGGGCCGGCGACGAGGAGTGCGACGGGGACGACTTCGGCGGGGACGACTGCTCCGCCTACGGGGGATCGCCGGTAGACCTGCTGAGCTGCAACTTCGATTGCACGGTCGACTCCTCGGCCTGTCCGGGAGACGAGTGCGGCAACGGCGTGGTCGACGAGGGCGAGGAGTGCGACGTGTGCGCCGTCGAGCAGCCGGCCTGCGCGGACTGGGGGCTCGGCTCGGGGAACCTGGGCTGCAACCTGGACTGCACGCTCAACCCGTTCAACTGCGAGGACGCCACCGCCTGCGAGGCGCTGGCGACGTTCAACGATGACGTGTTGTGCTGCCCCGAGCAGATCCCGGACGGCTGCGACGATCCGGCCTGGCCCTGGCCGGACGACGATCCGATGTACGGCTGCTGCGCGGCCGACCTGAGCGAGACCTACTGGTGCGAGGACGGTCAGGTCGAGCACTACGAGTGCTACGACTCGGAGAGCTGCGGGTACGTCGCGGAGGACAACTGGATGGACTGCACGGAAGCGGTCTCCACCGAGCCGGCGGCGCCGGATATCGATTGCGACGTGGACGGCGATACCGACGCCGACATCGATGCCGACGCGGACTCCGACGAAGACGGCGGCGGCGAGAAGGAAGGCTGCGGCTGCCGGACGGTCGGAGGCTCCTCCCGCGGCGGTTCGCTGCGCTCGCTGGCTACGTACCTGAGCTAGCCCGTCCTGGATTCCTCGAGCAGCTCGGCCAGGCGCAGCATCTCGTCGAGCAGCTCGGCCAGCTTGTCCCGGCCGGCGATCAGCTCCGGCGCGACGAAGATGATTTTGCGGTCGTCGATTGCCAGCTCGCCGGGGCGCGACGCCAGCTCGGCGACCCGGTCGCGCAGCGCCTTGCGTTCGAACATCCGCCGCGCACCTTCCGGATCCGATGCCCGCGGATCGAGCGCTTTGTCCAGGTAGGGATGCCCGCTGACGAACCGGGAGAGGTCGTCCCGGCCCTCGGGTCTCGGCTCGGAGCTGCTGGATGCCAGCCCCAGCCCCAGCCCCAGCCCCAGCGGCGCGCGCAGCTCGACCGTCGCGCGGGTGCGAGCCGTGCGTCTGGTCCGCTCTTCGGCCTCGATGCGGATCTCTCGACCCTCGCGCTCGCCGTGCATCGAGCCCGGGTGGATCGCGGTCTTCGGCTCGGGCGGCTCGTGTCGCAGACCCAGCGCCGGGGCGACCTCGGCCCATGTGACCAGCGAGCGAGATCCTCGCGCGGTCTTCCACAGCAGCACGGCGACCAGCGCGCCCAGCGCCAGCACGAGCAACACGAGCAGAACCAGCGCCAATGTTGGGTTCATCGCTTTTTCCTGTCGTTTTCGGACGGCATTGTATCACGGTCCCGGCTAGATAGCCGAGCACCGCAGACCGGGCAGAAGATTCCCACCTCGCGACCCACATGCCGGTCGCAATTGGGGCAGCGGCGAGCGCGCAGGATCGGTACGGCCAGCAGCGCCAGCAGCAGCCCGCCGACGATGATGGTCCAGGTCATGCCGGTCAGGTAGCGATCGCTCAGCAACGAGCCGGCGATTCCGCCCAGGCTCCCCGCGACGACGGCGAGCGCGGTCAGCGCGAAGGGGCGCGCGGCGCGGGAGCGGCGCTCGAACCGAGAGCTCACGTCCGGGGGCTCGTGCATCGCGATCAGGGTAGCGCAACCGGGGCCAGCGTTACAGCTCGGTGTAGCAGATGTCGGCCTCGGGCGTCTCGACGCAGATCATGTTGCTGGGGCAGTCCTCGTCGCAATCGCAGACGTATCCGCAGTGCTTCTCGCCGTCGGCGACGCTGGTCATCACGCAGCGCGCGCTGGCGTTGCAGCCCATCTCGGCGACGCAGTCCGAATCGGACTGGCAGGGCGCAAAGCAGGCGCCGATCGAGTGATCCGTGTCCAGCACTCCGCACAGCGATCCGTCCCAGCAGCCTTCGTTCGGATCGCAGGGGCAGGGGAAGCCGGTGTTGGGAGCGCAGTACTCCTCGCACTGCTCCGGATCGGAGCGCTGGTTGGTGTCGTCGCAGCTCCAGGTCGAGAGCGTCGCCAGCAGGGCGACGGCGGCCTGCGCGAGCGTGTTTGCGCGCATTGCTAGATCTCCTCTCTCGCGACGATACTACCGGGCGGGTCCGCGGCTGGCGAGGTCTTTCTGCGGGGGAATCGTCAAAGCGACCTGACGCAGCGCACGTGGTACAGGACCAGTGGAGATTCGGCCTTGACGACCTGGCCGGTCTGGAAGCCGGCCGTCCAGGGCCCGGGGGCGGCGTCGGTGCCGGTCCAGTAGGTGTGGAAGTCGCCGTACTCGCCGAACATCTCCTCGCAGTCGCTGTTTTCCGCGTTGCAGGCGTCGCAGAGGCCCTCCTCGCCGTCCAGCACCACCTGCTCGCAGTCGCCGAGCAGATCGACGTACTGCTGCCGGCTGGGCGTTTCGTATTCGCCGCCCTCCAGCAGGGTGCAGGCGGCGATCGCCCCGTCGAAGTCCTTTTGCAAGGCGGTGCCGGAGCAGTAGCCCCCCTCTTCGTCCCAGCTCTGGCCGATCGGGCAGCGCAGCCAGCAGAGATCGGTCAGGGGCTGCTCGATCTCGTCGACACCGCAGGAGAGGTCGGTCTCGGTCTCCGTGTCGGTGTCCGTGTCCGCGCCTCCGTCTCCGGCGTCGGGTATCGTGCTGCCTCCGCCCGGCCCGTCGTCGCCGCCGTCCGCCAGGTCTCCGTACGGGGCGTGATCGTCGTCGCCGCAGCCGGCCAGAGCCAGCGCCGCGGCGAGTGCTGCTGTGCGTGTCATTGAACGCCTCCCGACATTCAGTCTACATCGAAGGTTAGATTTCGGGCAAGGATCTCGATGCTACTCGATGCGATATTCAATATCGAGTGACGGCTGCCGCCGCTCGCGCAGGCGGACGCGCAGGGTTCCCACCTGGTGAAAGGAGACGCCCGCGGCGCGATCGGATACCTCGGCCCGTAGCGTGGCGTGCCTGCCCGCCGGCTCGATCAGCTCCAGCTCCAGCCGATCGTCCAGATCTTCGACCCGGGCGATCCGCACCCTTTTCCCGTCGCGTCGCGAGAGCACGATCGTCCGGCCGCTGTGACGATCTCCCTTTTGAAGAAACGCGATGTCCTCGGGGTAGCGCACCTTTCCCAGCACCCGGGCGGTGAGCGGCACGCGCAGCTCGCGGCTCTTTCCCTCGCTCTCGCAGCGGATCACGAGCAGGCTCGACCAGTCGCCGACTGGCTCGGGGTGGCGCAGCCCGATCCGGTAGCGACGCTCCGGCCCGCCGTCGCCGCCCAGCGCTTCCACGCTCACGTGCTCGCTGGTGCTCTCCGCGGCGGTGACCCTCCACCCTTCGTCCGGCGGCATGACGATATCGAGGCTGCGGGCCGCGAGGCGGCCGGCGATGGTCTGGCCGAAGTGGAGCGCGCGCGGAGAGGCGTGGACCGCGCCCCGCACCCGGGCGCCGAGCACCAGGCGCGTCCTGGGACGAAGCGGATCGTCGCTGCGCAGCACCGCCGCGGCGCGCACCTCTCCGCCGCGGCGCGCGGTCTCCACCTCGACCTCTACCCGGGCCTTCTCCCCCCGGCCGATATCGGCACCGCTCAGCAACCGCGCGGTGCAGCCGGGAGACGAGAGAATCTCGGTGATGCGCAGCGGATCGCCATCGTTGCTCAGCTCGAAGACGTGACTCAGCTCGCGGCCGGCGTCCATCTCTCCCGCGTCGTGGGAGAGCAGCTCGGGCCAGCTTCGCTCGATTCGTCCGGAGCGACACGCGCCGATCGCGATCAGCAGCGAGCAAAGCGAAACCGCAGCGCTCAAAAAAAAGTGGAAACGAGATCCGGGCGGGCGATCAGGCACCGCCGTCGGAGTCGCTCGCGGAGGCGTCGGCTTCGATCGAAACGCCGGGTGCGGGCGTCTCCTCGGCCGGCTCGGGAAGCTTGACCTCCTCCTCTTCGGCGGAGGCGGCTTTTCCGGCCGATCCCGCGTCGATCTCGTCGAGGTCGACTTCCTCGGCCTTGCCGCTCACCGAGGCGGCGAGGTCCTCGGCCTTGTCGGCCACCCCGCTTCCGCCCGAAGACGAGAGGTAGGCCAGCGAGAGCGAGGTGAGCATGAACAGGGTGGCGACCACCCCGGTCATCTTGCCGATGAAGGAGCCGACGCCGCGCGGGCCGAAGACGGACGATCCGCTGCCGCCGAACGCGACTCCCATGCCCCCTCCCTTCCCGGTCTGAAGCAGGATCACCAGGATCAGGAACAGGCAGAACAGAACGTGCAAAACAGTGAGCAGCGTAGCCATGGGGAGGCTTTCTACCTTCGCAATTCGTAAAATGTCAAGAACGAAGCTCGGCTTCGTCCTTCTCCTCAGGCGGCCTCGATGATTCCCAGGAAGGAGTCCGACTTCAGCGCCGCGCCTCCCACCAGTGCGCCGTCCACGTCCGGCAGGGCCAGCAGCTCGGCCGCGTTGGCCGGCTTGACGCTGCCGCCGTACTGGATGCGGACCCGCTGCGAGACCTCCCGCCCGAACAGCTCGGCCAGCAGGCCGCGGACGAAGGCGTGGGCCTGCTGGGCCTGCTCGGGCGAGGCGGTCTTGCCGGTGCCGATCGCCCAGACCGGCTCGTAGGCAACGGTCACGCGGTTCATCGCCGCGGCGTCCAGCCCCTCCAGCCCGGCGCGGACCTGCGTCTCGAGCCGTTTTTCGGTCCGGCCCGCCTCGCGCTCCTCGAGCTTTTCGCCGATGCAGAGGATCACGTCCAGCTCCTCGTCGAGCAGCGCTTCGAGCTTTCGGCGCACGATCGAGTCGTCCTCGCCGATCACGTGACGCCTCTCGGAGTGCCCGACCAGCGCGAAGGCGCAGCCCGCGTCGCGGAGCATCGGCGGGGAGATCTCGCCGGTGAAGGCGCCGCCCCGCTCCCAGAAGACGTTCTGCGCGCCGACGCTCACCGGCGTGTCGCGCAGCGCCTCGGCCACGGCCGGGATCGCCAAAAACGGCGGGATCACCGCCACGTCCGCTCGCTTCTCGTCACCCAGCCCCCGCACCACGGAGGTGGCCAGCTCCAGGCCGTCGGCGATGGTCTCGTTCATCTTCCAGTTGCCAGCGATGAACGGTTTTCTCATTTTCTCCTCCTCTCACAGGCTCAGTCGACCAGCGCGGCGATTCCCGGCAGGGTCTTGCCCTGCAGGAACTCGAGCGACGCTCCGCCGCCGGTGGAGACGTGGTCGAAGCCCAGTTCCAGGCCCGCGCGGCGCACCGCGGCCACCGAGTCTCCGCCGCCGACGACGGAGAAGGCCGCGGACCCGGCGATCGACCGCGCCATCGAGTAGGTCCCCTCGGCGAACGGCTCCTTTTCGAACATGCCCAGGGGCCCGTTCCACAGCACCGTGCCGGCGCGGCCGACGATCGCCTTGAACCTGGCCGCGGAGTCCGGACCGACATCGAGCGCCATGCGCCCCTCCGGCACCTCGTCGGCCGCCACGGTTTCGCCGCGCGGGGAGCCCGGGCCCTCAGCGACCGTCAGGTCGACCGGCAGCATCAGGTCGACTCCCTTGTCCTCCGCGCGGCCGATCAGGTCGCGGGCCAGCGGCAGCTTCTCCTTCTCGACAAGCGAGGATCCGCTGCGTCCGCCGCGGGCCGCCAGGAAGGTGTTGGCCATCGCGCCGCCGATGATCAGCGAGTCGACGCGGCCGAGCAGGCTTTCGATGATTCCGATTTTGTCCGAGACCTTGGCCCCGCCCAGCACCGCGACGTAGGGCCGCTCCACCTCCTCGAGCAGCTTGCCCAGCGCCGCGACCTCCTTTTCCAGCAGCAGGCCGGCGCGGCGATCGCGGATTTGTTTCGTGACTTCGGCCGTGGAGGCGTGGGCGCGGTGGGCGGTGCCGAACGCGTCGTTGACGTAGACCTCGCCCAGGGCGGCCAGCTCGCGCGCGAACTTTTCATCGTTGGCCGTCTCCCCCACGTGGAAGCGCAGGTTTTCCAGCAGCGCTACCTGTCCGTCGCGTAGATCGAGGGTGACTCTGCGCGCGCCGTCGCCCACGCAGGAGTCGGTCAACGAGACCTCGCCCACGTCCAGCAGCTCGGCCAGCCGCGCGGCCACGGGCTCCAGGCTCAGCTCCGGAACGGTCTGTCCCTTGGGACGGCCGAGGTGGCTCATCAGCACCAGCCGTCCGCCATGTTCCACCACGTGCTCGATCGTGGGCAGCGCGGCGCGAATTCGCGAGTCGTCGGTGATCTTTCCGTCCGCGAGCGGTACGTTGAAATCTACGCGCGTCAGCACGCGCTTTCCCTTGAGATCAGCGTCCGCCAGCTTTGGAATCGTCGAGAAGTCCATGCTCGGCCTCCGCTCAGATCATGTGGGCGGCCAGATCGATCATCCGCGCCGAGTATCCCCACTCGTTGTCGTACCAGGAGAAGACCTTGACGTTCTTGCCGCCGATCACCTGGGTCAGCTCGCCGTCGAAGATCGAGGAGCGCTGATCGCCGAGAAAGTCGATCGAGACCAGCGGCTCGTCGGTGGCGCCGAGGATGCCCTCCAACTCGCCCCGGGCCGCGTCGTGCATCGCCTGGTTGACCTTCTCGACCGTCGTCTCCTTGGAGACGTTGGCGGTCAGCTCGACGATCGAGACGTTGAAGGTGGGCACGCGGATCGCCAGCCCGTCGATCTTGCCCAGCAGATCGGGGAGCACCAGCCCGACCGCCTTGGCAGCGCCGGTGGTGGTCGGGATCATCGAGACCGCGGCGGCGCGCGAGCGGCGCAGGTCCTTGTGCGGCGCGTCCAGCAGGCGCTGGTCCGAGGTGTAGGAGTGGATCGTCGTCATCTGGGCGTCCACGATCCCGAACGAGTCGTGCAGCACCTTGGTGATCGGAGCCAGGCAGTTTGTGGTGCACGAGGCGTTGGAAACGACGTGGTGCTTGGAAGGATCGTAATCCTTGTCGTTGATCCCCATCACGAAGGTGGAGTCGACCTCCTTGCCCGGCGCGGAGATGATCACCTTGCGAGCGCCGGCATCCAGGTGGGCCGACGCGGCGTCGCGGGTGCGGAACAGGCCGGTGCACTCCATCACCAGCTCGACACCCAGATCCTTCCACGGGAGGTCGGCCGGGTTTTTCTCGGCGAAGATCGGGATCTCCGTGCCGTCCACCACGATGCTCTTTTCGCGGGCCTCGACCGCGCCGGGGAAGCCGCGGTGGACCGAGTCGTACTTGAGCAGGTGGGCCAGCACCTGCGGGCTCGTGATGTCGTTGACGCCGACAATCTCGAGATCCTTGCGGCCGCTCGCGGCGAGGATCCTGAAAACGCAGCGTCCGATTCGTCCGAAACCGTTGATCGCGATCTTCTTTGCCATGACCGACTCCTTTTCGTTTCTTCCCCTGAAGGCTGGCGTCAACCACCGATTGGCCGCAGCATCTCGCTTACGACCCGTTCAATATATGACTCGCGTCTCGAACCCGTCAAGCAGCGTCCGGTCTCGATCCGATTTTTGGGAAAACGGCTGCCTCGGGCGGCAAACCGTGCTAGCTTGAAATCGATACAGAAGCTGAAAAGTGCTATTTATTCCAAGGGGAGAGTTATGAGGTGGTCAGCGACGTCGGTTTTCCGGGGCGCTACGGTCCCGACGGCGCGGACGACGGGCTCCGGATGTGCGACGTCCACGCAGCCAGCGACACTGTCGAGTCGCTGGACGGCGGCTCGCGGGCGCGGTAGATTTTTTCGATGACTGATTCCAAAGAGCTGGGGGCGGTCCTGATCGATCTCGAAAACCTCTACCTGGCGATCCGCGACGAGCACAGGAATCCTGTCGAGACCACAGAGGCGATCATCGAGAACCTCAAGAGCTCGCTCGAGGACGAGCGCGGCATTCACCCGGTGGTGATGAACGCCTACGCGCCGTTCGATTTCGAGACCACGCGCCAGCTGATCAACGGGCTCTCGCTTCTGGGGGTCAAGCTGGAGCACGTGCTGTCCAAGCCGCAGAAGAACAGCGCCGACCTGCTGCTGGCGATCGATTGCACAGAGCTGCTCTACCGGCGCGACGACATCCGGCAGTTCGTGATCGCGGGGGGCGACCGCGACTACATTCCGGTCGCGCAGCGGATCATGACCAACGCCAGGGAGGTGCTGATCGTCTCTCCGCGGCACGCCATGTCAGGCGATCTGCTGGCGATCGTCGGCCGCGAGCGCTACCTCGACACCTCGCAGCTGATACAATCCGGACCGGAGCTGGAGACCGAACAGCCGGGGACGGCTCGGCGTCCGGACCCGGAGGAGACCGCGGCGCCGCAACGGGATCGATTCCCGCGGCAGCCCGGGACCGACGTTCGACCCTCCAGCGAGGCGCCGCGCGTGCGGCGTGTCGCGCCGCCGGCCACGTTCGAGGAGCTGCGCGAGAGGGTGGGCGATCGGGCCGAGATGGAGAACCAGGAGCGGCTGATGCGGCTGATCCTGGAGTTCCGCGAGCGGATGAATGTCCAGGAGATCTACCTGGCGCCGTTCTTCCGCGAGATGAACGAGGCGTTTCCCTACATGTCCAACTCCCAGCGCAAGGCGCTGCTCAACAGCCTCAAGCTGCACGGCGCGATCGACATCGTCGACCGCGAGCGCAACGACGGGGAAGGCACCTACGCGGTGGTCGTGATCGACAACTGGACCCATCCCCTGGTGCTGGCCTGCGTGCCGGGATAGAGCCGCTCGAACCTCGCTCCCCAGGTCGCGCTCGTTTGGCACGGCAGGCGCGAGGCGGCGACTCCCCTTTGCGGAGCGGCTCCCAATCGGGGCGGATTGGGCTATACTGCCCGGGATGAAACGCTCGCGGACAGTCGTCGTCGCGGCGGTCGGCTTCGGAGCCGGCGCGCTGCTGCTGGCGCTCTCGCAGCCCGGGTGCGAGGAGGTGCTCGAGGTCTGCGCTCCGTGCGGGCTCGTCTCCGAGGGGATGGTCGACATCTCCGGAGATCCGCGGGTGGACGCCGCCTTCGAGGCGGTGCAGCGACTCGACCACGAGGCGCTCGAGGCGACCGAGCTCTTCGACGGGAGAATGGCGGAGCTGGCCGCGCGGCTGGGAGCGGCCGCGCCAGAGAGCGGCGAGTTCGACGCGGCCGACGTCGCTCAGCTCGTCGAGGAGATTCGCGCCGAGCTGGACGAGCCCGCGGGCATCGATCTGCGCATGGAGATCGAGCGGGGCGGCTGCTGGGTGGACTCCGAGCTGGCGCTGGAGCGCCAGCTGATCTGCGAGGAGGCGGCCGGATGCTACGTTTCCCCCGAGTGCGCCGACGAGATCGGCGGAGCGTGCACCGGCCTGTGCGCGGGCGACTGCGGCGCGTCTTGCGACGGTGACTGCTACCGCTCGGTGGAGTCGGGCGACGCCTCGGGTTGCCTGCTCGACTGTGCCGGATCCTGCAGCGGCATGGTCGCGGGGTTCTGCCCGGGACGCTGCGTCGGGCTCTGCGATGGAGAATGCAGCGCCCACGATTCCGACGGGGACTGCAACGGTCGTTGCCGGGGAGGGTGCACCGGAGTCTGCGAGCTGGGCACGCCCTTTTCCTGTGCCGGCACCTGTACCGGCCTCTGCCGCATTCCGCACCAGTACGGCGAGCCGTGTCCGATCTGCCGCGGCGACTGCACGGACGGGAGCTGCGCCGGATCCTGCAGAGGTCAGCTCCGTCCGTCCGGTTGCGACATGCCGACGCGCTGCGACGGGGTCTACGAGTGCCAGGAGGCCTCGCGCTGGCTGGCCTGGGCCTACCTGCGCTGCGATCCGGGCCGCGTTAGGGTCGCGGTCGAGCTGGGCGCCCAGTACGCGGGAGACCGGGCCCGCGCCGTGGGGACGGCGCGCCTGTTGGAGAGGATCGTGGCCGATACCCTCTCGAGCCATGCCTGGGCCTCGCTGCTCGTGGACGGAATCGACGTGACCGGGGAGCTGGCGTCGCCCGAGGCGATCGAAGAGGACCTGGCCGCCGGGGCCCAGGAGCGGCCCGAGCTTGTCGGCCTGGAGTACCTCAACGATCCCGTGACGCTCTGCGAGCTGGGGGTGGACGCCGAGCGCAGGCAGCTTCCGCTGTCCGGTCTCAAGGCGCACCTGGGATATCTGGCCAGCCGCGTGGATGCCGGTGATTTCACCATCCCGGCCGGCGCGATGCCGTGCGTGCAGCCCGCGATCGAGGACGCCGTGGAGCTGCTGGGAGAGCTGGTGCCGACCAGCGGCGGGGGCGACTGCTCGGACATCACCGGCGACGGCGGGGCGAGCGGCGGACCCGAGGCGGATCGCTCCGCCGGGCTCTACCGCCTGGTCGACGCCCAGGGCGCGCTGCTCGACGGGCTGTCGGGCGTTGCCGGAGGCGATCGTGGCGGTTGACCCGACCCGCCGGAGCCGAAGGCGCGGCGCGGTGGTGCTCGTCCTGCTGGCCGCGGCCGGGCTGGCGTTGTCGGGTTGGCTGATCTACATCCACGCCGAGGTGCACAACGACCCGGGCTACGTCTCGATCTGCGCGGTCGGCGAGCGGGTCAACTGCGAAACCGTGGCCGCCTCGTCCTGGTCCGTGCTGGCCGGCGCGCCGCTGGCCGTCTGGGGGGCGATCGGCTTTGCGATCCTGCTGGCGCTGAGCGCGCGCGCCGCGCGGAGCGAGCTGCACAGATCGATGAGCGGAGTGATCGCGCTGATCTGCCTGGCGTTCGCCGCGGTCTCGATCGCGCTGGCCTGGATATCGACCGCGATCATCGGCGCGCTGTGCCCGACCTGCACCGGCGTCTACCTGGTCAGCTTCGCGGCCGCGCTGGCCGCGTGGCGGATCAACCGCGGGCGCGGCGGGACGATCCGGGCGATCGCCGCGGACATGCGCGAGATCCGACGGCGGCCGGCGCTGTGGGGTTCGGCCGCGCTGCTGGCCGGGACCGCATTGGGGGTGGCGCCCGCGGCGGTGCCGAACTACTGGGAGCTGGCCTCCTGGAGGTTCGAGGCCGGCGTCGCGAGCGGAGTCGACGACGAGGGCCGTCCCTGGATCGGCTCGCGCTCGCCGAGCGTGGTGATCCACGAGTTCATCGACTACGAATGCCCGCACTGCAACGTGGCCCACCGCCTGCTGCGCCGCAGGCTGGGGGGGCACTGGGACGAGGTGCGCCTGGTGCGCCACGACTACGCGCGCCGTTCCTGCGTGCCCAACGACGCGAAGAAGAAGAAGT
The DNA here is from genome assembly GCA_964530995.1 of uncultured Myxococcales bacterium. Classification (GTDB taxonomy): domain Bacteria; phylum Myxococcota_A; class Polyangia; order JAAYKL01; family JAAYKL01; genus CAZHCG01. Next base: position 36,121 of record CAZHCG010000006.1, on the reverse strand, counting down.
CGTCCTGCGAGCTGGCGCGGGCCGGAGTCTGTGCGGCCGGGCAGGGGAGGTTCTGGGAGTGGAACGACGCGGTGATGGCCCGGCCCAGGCCGCTGGGGGGGGCAAAGCGGCAAGGTTACGTGCGGGACACGTTCGAGCGGATCGGGCTCGATCTCGAGCGGCTCGACTCCTGCCTGTACGCGCCGGAGACGATCGAGCGCGCCCAGCAGTTCTTCCGCGAGGCGAGGCGCAACCGCGTGCGCGCCTCGCCGATGTACGTGCTGGACGGGGAGAAGCTGCAGCTGAGCGAGCTGCTCGACGCGCTGGAGCGGCGTCTCTGATTCGATGGCGGTCGCGGCTTTGCTGGCGTAGAATCGTTCAAAAGGAGAAAAGGGGGCTCCAGATGAGACGTTTTTCGCTTTCGGCGCTGCTGGCGCTGGCCGTCGTCGCGCAGTGCGGCTGCTCCGACGACGACGACGCGGATCTCGACGAGAACGTGGACTACACGCCCTGGGACGACGGGATGCCGCCGGCCGGCAACCCGGACGGGGCCTGCCCGGTTCCGGACGAGGCGCTGGAGGCGGACACCACCAGCCCGGACCGGGTGATCGGAGACGGCAGCCCGGAGAGCTGCACCGGCGAGGCGGTGGTCGAGGCGATTGCCGGGGGCGGGATCATCACCTTCGACTGCGGCCCGGATCCGGTCACGATCGAGCTCGAGGAGACGGCCCGGATCTACAACGACACCGGGCCCGAGATCGTGATCGACGGCGGCGGCAAGGTCGCGCTCAGCGGCGGGGGCCAGCGGCGCATCCTCTACATGAACACCTGCGACGAGAGCCTGGTCTGGACGACCGCGCACTGCCAGGACCAGGATCACCCGCGGCTGACCCTGCAGAACCTGACCTTCGTCGGCGGAGACTCCAGCGACGAGACCGAGCACGACGGCGGCGGCGCGGTCTGGGTGCGCGGCGGGAGGCTGAAGGTGATCAACTGCCGCTTCTTCTCCGGCGAGTGCGCGGCGACCGGACCGGACCTGGGCGGCGCCGGCCTGCGCGTCTTCGACCAGCACCAGGATCTGCCGGTCCACGTGGTGCACAGCACTTTCGGCGGCAGCGAGGAGAGCGGCAACGTCTGCTCAAACGGCGGGGGGTTGAGCAGCATCGGCGTCTCGTGGACGATCATCAACAGCCTTTTTTCGCACAACCGGGCGGTGGGCAACGGCGGCAACCCGGCCGAGGAAGGCACGCCGGGCGGCGGCAGCGGCGGCGCGATCTACAACGACGGCAACACGATGACGCTCGACCTGTGCGGGGTGCTGATCGAGCACAACGAGGTCAACGCCTACGGCGCGGCGATCTTCTTCGTGAGCAACAACCACGACGGCACGATTCGAATCGAGGACTCGGTGATCCGCGACAACGTCAACCACAGCGGAAGCAGCTGGCAGATCCTGCCCGGAATCGCCGCCCACGACGACACCGAGGTGATCGTGGACGACGATTCGGTCATAGAGTGAGCGGCGGGAGGTCGAGCGGTGGTCGAGACGGACAGGCGAGAGGATCTGCGACAACGGATGCAGCGGCTCGGGATCCGCGAGGCGGATCTGGAAGAGAAGTTCGTGCTGGGCTCCGGTCCGGGCGGGCAGAAGATCAACAAGACCGCCTCGTGCGTCCAGCTCACGCACCTTCCCAGCGGACACGAGGTCAAGTGCCAGCGCGACCGCTCGCGGGCGGTCAACCGCCTCCTGGCCCGCGCCGAGCTGTGCGACCGCATCGAGGAGGAGATCCGCCGGCGGGAGCGGAGACGCCGGACGGAAGAGGAGCGGAAGCGCCGCCGCGAGCGCCGGCCGAACAAGGCCGCCCGCCGCAGGAACGTGGAGATCAAGCGTCGCCGGGGAAGGCTCAAGCGGCTGCGCAGGGAGCCGGAGCCCGAGGAGTGAGCGCGCGGTGCCCGGAGATCCCGCAGCAAGCTGTCATTGCCGTGAAAACGGGAGAGGGTATCGATTTCAGCCGATGCAGCGTTCCCCCTCGCTGAGCGGGCCGCTGTCGAGGAGCAGATCGGAGAGGCTGACGTTTTCCAGAACCGAGGCCATCGCGTCGTTGACGTCCTTCCACATTTTACGGGCGGTGCAGCGCTTGGAGCGCGTGCAGACGCTCGGATCCCTCACGCAGTCGACGAGCGCCATCGTGCCCTCCATCGCCACGAATATTTCGGAAACACGGATCGTTTCCGGGGCGCGGGTCAGCACGTAACCTCCCTTGGCTCCGCGAAGGCTGCGAACGAGCCCGGCATCCTTGAGAGCTGTCAGAAGAGCATGGAGGTACTTGCGGGACAATCCCTGGCGTCGGGAAATGGAGCTCATCATCACCGGCCCCTCGCCGAAAGCGTCGGCCAGCTCGAGCATCGCGCGAAGCCCGTATCTGCCTTTGGTGGAAAGCTTCAACATTTTACTCCCAAAAAAATAGAATAGTTGTTGGCAACCGCTTGTCAAACGTCCCCGTCGAGAATGTTACGACTGATAACACCTCAGCGAATACAATACAAAATAATATAGTATTATCTGCTGTCAGCCGTCAGCTGCCGACCGCTCGCGCGCGCCACAGGTGCAAGAAGGGCAGCACGATTCTTTTTGTTCCGGGTCGTCGAGCGGCTCCTCGCACGATCCTCTCAGCGGCGTTCGCTTGCCGAGCAGCGTTCCCAGGCCTATCAGCGTCATCACCGCGGCGAAGCCTATCGCCGAGAGCGCTACGGTCAGCATGGGTCCCCCCGGCAGAACGATGGCGCTCTCATTCCAGCTCGACCCCTTCTTCGGCCATGCGCTGGTACTCCGGCGTGGCGAGTCTATCGGTCTTTTCTCCCTCGCGACCGACCAACATGAGCACGGCCAGCTCTTCGCGCACGGCCAGTTCGTATCCGGCATCCGGGCCGAGAACCGTCAGCGCGGTGGCCAGTCCGTCGGCGGTGGCACAGCTCGCGTGAACAACGGTGACCGATCTCAGATCGCGCTCCACGGGTCTGCCGTTGCGCGGATCGAGCGTATGTGACACGCGGCGACCATCCAACTCGTAGAAGTTGCGGTAGTCGCCGGAGGTGGCCATCGATCCTCGCTTCATCTGCAGCACCTCGTACACCTCCCTGCGTTCGACGACCGGCGTTTCGACGGCGACGCGCCACGGCCGCCTCTGCGGGCTGGATCCGGAGCATCGGATCTCGCCTCCGACCTCGACCAGGTAGTCACGATGACCCGACCGTTGCAGTCCGAGCGCGATGCGGTCTACCGCGTAGCCCTTGGCGATCGAGGACAGATCGATGTCGACTTTTGGATTCAGCTTGAAAAACTCGCTCTCCTCTTCGTCGATCCTCCACAGATCCAACCCAATTCTCGAAAGCGCGTTTGCGATCGCCGGCTCGGCCGGAGCCTTTTCCAAGGGTCGGCTTCCATCGAAGCCCCACAGCGCGACCAGCGGGCCGACGGTCACGTCGTACGCGCCGCCGCTCAGCTCTCCGATCCGCCTCGCTTCGGAGAGCACCTCCAGCAGCGGGCGTGAGACCTCGATCGGCTCGCCGGATCGCGAGCGGTTGAGACGTTCGAGCTCGGAGCCCTCCCTGTAACGCGACATAGCAGCATCGACGGCTTCCAGCTCCCGCTCCACGACTTCTTTCAGCCGCCGGCGAGCATCGTCGGGAAACTCGGGTGCGACCACCTTGACGCTGTAGGAGGTGGTCATCGTCCGACCCGGCAGGTGGATCAGCTCAGCAGGTTCGAAATCGCGACCCCGCTGCGAAACGAAGTAGAGCGCGACTCCGACGATCGACGTCGCCAGGAGCGCTACTCCGATACGAACCCTGTTGCTTGAGCTTTTTCGGGCGGCGGTCAACGGCGCTGGTGGCAGGTGGCGCAGTCGTTGTCCACGCCGTTTTCTTCGTGGCAACCCATGCACTGCACGTGGTAGGCGCCCTTGAGACCGATCACGGCCAGGTTTTCTTCGTCGAAGGGGGTCTTGTGACAGCCCCGGCACACCAGCTTGTCGGCCGCTTCGGCCTGGTGGCAGGAGTCGCAGGAATCGTACTCCCAGTGCTTTTCGTGGTCGAACGACTCCGGCGGATGAGCCTCCTCGTGGCAGTCGGCGCAGGCCAGCGGCTTGCCGAACGGCTCGTGATGGCAGGTCCGGCAAGAGTCCGCGGTATCCTCGTGCAGGGCGTGATCGAATTCGACCGGAGCGTAGAGATTGGTCAACGAGTCGATCTCGACAATCTTGGGAACGCCTCCGGCGATTGCGATCGCCGAGACCGCCGCCAGCGAGGCTCCGACGGCGAGAGCTGCGAGAGATCGTTTCATCGTTCTGCCTCCTCGGTGGCGCCGTCTTCGTTTTCACCTTCGGTCCACTTGAGCCGATACACGCTGCCCGGAGCGGCGGGCTTCCGAGCGGTGTGGATCGGGAACCACCTGACGGCCAGCCCGGCGGCGACGAATCCGGCCATCACCAGGGCGATGCTGACCACGAACTCCATCCAGCTCGGGAAGTAGCCGCTCGGCTCGACCAGCTGCATGCCGGTGACCGCCACGTTGAAGCGATGCATGATGAATCCCAGCACCGCCGAGAACGAGGTGACGAACAGGGTCAACGGCGTCATTCCACGACCGGAGAAGAAGACGATCGCGATCGGGATGAGCACGAACAGGAGGTTCTCCAGCCAGAACAGCATCGCCGCCATCCCCGGCTCGAAGGCTGCGGGAAGGGCGCCGCGCAGCGCCAGGTCCTCGACGCGCAGCACTGCGTAGACGACCAGCACGACCACCATCACGCGCGCCAGGTTGGGCAGCAGGTCCATCCGCGGGGCGTGCCTGAGAAAGCGCCAGGAGAGGAAAGCCTCGAAGCAGACCATCGCCAGGCCGGCCGCGATGCACGACACGAAGAAGTGCACCGGCAGAATCGGCGAGTACCACAAGGGATGGAGCTTGTGCGGGACGATCGTGAACAGCGTTCCCAGCGTGGACTGGTGGAGCGTGGAGAGCAGCACCCCGATGATCACCAGCGGCACGCTGACCTTGTGGAACAGGCGCTGCATCCGCGTCCAGCCGAAGCGCTCGAAGACCACCTGGCTGAACTCGAGGATCAGCACGGTGGTGTAGAGCATCACGCACCAGGCGACCTCGAACAGCGGGGAGTGGATGTTCCAGTTGACCAGGCAGCGCCAGATGTTCCAGGGACGGCCGATCTCCAGGACCAGCCCCACGATGAACAGCATGTAGCCCAGCAGCGCGGTCAGGATCGCCATCCGAACCAGCGGCCTGTACTTCTCGAGGCCGAACACGTAGACGGTGGCTGCCATCACGAACCCTCCGGCGGCCAGGCCGATTCCGGCCAGGATGTCGAAGCCGACCCAGATGCCCCAGGGAGTCTCGTCCGAGAGGTTGGTGACCGATCCCAGTCCGTGGAAGAAACGGAAGTAGACGATCACCGCGGTCACGCCGAAGACGACGACCAGCAGAAAGCGCCAGGGTGTGATCAGCGACAGGAGGGAGCGCTTACTCATCGCCGTCCTCCTTTCCGGTCCGCTCGTCCGCGCCGCCGCCCTCCTCCAAAATACGCACCTGCTCGCGACGCTTGAACAGCCAGTAGCTCGCGCCGAGGAACCCGGCTCCCAGCATCACCACGTTGGGCACGTGCATCAGGATCCGCCAGGTGAAGTCGGGCAGGGGCCGCTCGGTGACGTTGGTGTCGAAGTCCAGATCCTCGAACGGCACCGGTGAGAGGAACAGCACCGAGGTGCCGCCCACCTCCTCCAGGCCGTAGATGTGGGGATGGTAGCGCTCGGGATCGGCCTCGAGGCGCGCCTTGGCCATCGCGACCAGGGTCTCGCGGTCGCCGAAGACGGTGGCCTCGGTGGGACAGACTTCCGCGCAGCCGGTCGGCAGCCCCTTTGCGACTCGCGGTGCACAGAGAGTGCACTTGCGGATCCGCGGCGTGTTGGAGTGCCATTCGAACTTGGGCACGTGGAAGGGACAGGCGATCATGCAGTAGCGGCAACCCAGGCAGATCGACTTGTCGTAGACGACCGGCCCCGCTTCGGTCTTGGTCAGCGCGCCCACCGGACAGGCCGAGACGCAGGCCGGATCGAGGCAGTGGCGGCACAGGTTTCTCACGTGGCGATCGTCGCCCTTGTCGTAGACCGCGGTGAAGTTCTGCGCGTCCATCTCCCCGCCGACCTCGCCGGGCAGGTCGTTGACCTCCTTGCAGCGCTCGGCGCACGCCCCGCAGCCGATGCAGCGGGTGATATCGATCAACAGTCCTTTTTGTTCGACGGTCATGGCTCAGCCCTCCTCCCCCGCCTTCCGATCCAGGAAGGAATCCTGGAACTCGGCCCACACCTCCCGGGGCGCTCCAAAGAGCAGTCCCTCCACCGGCCGTCCGCCGCCCCGGGACCCGACCAGATCGCGTAGGCGCTCGAGCTCGTCCTTCATCCAGTCGGCCGCGGCCCTGGCGATCACCAAAAAAGCGATCTCCCGGCACGGTCCCGAGACCGGCTCGATGCGCAGCATCCAGCCGGCGCCGTAGGGATCCGAGGCGACCAGGCCCGGATTCGAGATCGCGGCCTCGTTGACCGCGACCACCTTGCCGCTCAACGGCGAGACGAAGCCGAGCTCGCCTTCCCCGGAGCCGAGGCGCAGGACGATCTCGCCCTCGTCGATCTCGGCGCCCGCCTGGGGAAGGCTCACCTTTTCGATCTCGCCCAGCGCGGTGCGAGCCAGATCGTCGATGCCCACCGAAGCGGTTCCGTCCACCCGGATCCGCACCCAGACGTGTCCGGGGTGGAAGAAGTATCCCCGGGGCATGACGAACTCGCGCTCGACCGGGGCGTGCTCCTTCTCGGAGCCTGCGCCGGCAAGCGGCGCAGCGCGCTCCAGGCGGCGGATCACCGCGAGGTCGAGCAGGAAGAAAAGCAGGATTACAGCTACGAATGACAGCGTGACCATGCCGCGGACACTAGTATCGATTAGAGAGCGAAAAAATGACGAATGCCGTATTATGAATCTGCGGGCGAATCACGGGCGATGCACATGCTTTCGAGGTGCGAGCAGCTATCGGGGATCCCGCCCGGCAAAAACCGGGTACAATCATTGTCCTCATCCGCTCGTTTCGGCGTTGCAAAGGAGAAGAAGATGTACAGGCACATTCCGGTTCGGGGACGATCTCGCGGGGTCGCTTTCGTAGGCAACTATCCGCCACGCAGATGCGGGATCGCGACGTTCACGCACGACCTGGCAGAGGCGGTCTCGGACCAGGCGGGCGTCGACCAGCCAGTTATCGTCGCGGCGATGAACGACACTCCGCAGGGATACGATTACCCCGAGAGGGTCAAGTTCGAGATACGCCGGGACTACCAGCTGGACTATTCGCGCGCCGCGGACTTCCTGAATTTCAGCCGCATCGACGTGGTTTGCCTGCAGCACGAGTTCGGGATCTTCGGCGGCAAGTGGGGGAGGAACCTGCTGGCTCTGCTGCACGACCTGCGCCGCCCGCTGGTGGTCACCTGTCATACCGTGCAGCGCTCCGTGCAGCCCGAGCAGCGGGACATGCTGCGCGAGATCGCGTCGCTGGCGGATCGGCTGGTGGTGATGGGCTCGATCGCGGTCGATTTTCTGGAGGAGGTCTACGGCGTCGATCGCGAGAAGGTGGCGGTCATCCCGCACGGAATCCACGACGTGCCGTTCGTCGACCCCAGCTACTACAAGGACAAGTTCGGCGTGGAGGGACGCAAGGTGCTGATGACCTTCGGGCTGCTGCATCGCAACAAGGGCATCGAGCACATGATCGAGGCGCTGCCCGCGATCGTGGAGCGCCACCCGAACGCGATCTACGTTGTGCTGGGCGCCACTCATCCGGCAGTGCTGCAGGAGGAAGGCGAGTCGTACAGGCTGAGCCTGCAGCGGCTGGCCCGCGATCTGGGCGTGAAGGACCACCTGCTGTTCCACCCGCGCTTCGTGGACAACGACGAGTTGCTCGAGTACCTGGGCGCCACCGACATCTTCGTCACGCCCTACCTGTTCGAGGATCAGATCACCAGCGGTGTGCTCTCCTACGCGGTGGGCAGCGGCAAGGCGGTGGTCTCGACCGAGTACTGGCACGCCAGGGAGCTGCTAGACGAGCAGCGCGGGCGGTTGGTGCCGATGGGCGACAGCGAGGCGCTGGCCCGCGAGGTGATCTCCCTGCTGGACGACGAGGTGGCCAGCAGCGCGATGCGCAAGCGGGCCTACACCCACAGTCGATCGATGGTCTGGCCGATGGTGGCGCGCTCCTATCTGGAGCTTTTCGACGAGGTGCGTCGCCACGGATCGTCGATCGTCCCGGCGGCGAGCTCGTTGCAACGTCCGATCGCCGCGACCAACCTGCCGCAGCCCAAGCTCGATCATCTCCTGCGGCTGAGCGACGGCACGGGACCGTGTCACCACGCGCGCCACACGGTGCCGGACTGGAAATACGGCTATCACCTGGAGGATGCGGCCGCGGCGCTGGTGGTCGGCTCCAAGTTCCACGACATCTTCGGCGAGGCCGCTGCCGCCCGCCACGCCGAGATCTGTTTTTCGTTGATCCAGTTGCTGGTCGGAGACGGCAGCGGGGTGCGCGGCGCGCTCGACTACTCGCGCTCACCCGTGTCGGCGGCTTCTCCTCAGGCGATCTGTCGCGCACTGTGGGCGGTGGGCTACGTCGTCTGGCGCGGTCCGGGCTGGCTGGAGAAGGCGGCCCACGATCTGTTCGAGGTGCTGCTGCGGGCCACCGAGGTGCAGCTTCCGCGCGCCGCGGCCTACGCCGTGCTGGGAGCCAACAACTACCTGCGTCGCCTGCCGGGCGCATCCCAGGTGCGGCGTTTCCTTGCGGGTGGCGCCGAGTCTCTCGCGCGCTTTTGCGCCGCCGACGACTGGGTGGAGCGCTGGGAGGATCCCGACTGGCCGGTCGCGGTGCAGGCGCTGGCGGTCGCCGGCGTGACTCTGGAACGATCAGATCTGCGGGATCGCGCCGATGAGCTGGCACGGACGATGCTCGAGCGTACCCGGGGCGGTAGCTGTTTCGAGCGACCTGGGGTGGAGGACCAGGGCGAGCAGCCGGCGGTCGCCGCTGCGGCTTTCGTCGAGGCGCTCGGTGCGATCTACGAGAACAGGCGCGATGCGGGCCTGCTGGACTCGATCCGGGTCGCGGCCGACTGGTTCCTGGGCGCCAACGGCGAGGGGGAGGCGCTCTACGACTTCACCACCGGCGGCTGCCACGACGCGATCACCGCCTCGGGGCGCAACATGAACCAGGGTCCCGAAGCGACGGCCTACTGCCTGCTGGCCTTCCTCTCGCTGCATCGCATCGCCGGGATCGACGCCGGCAAGGCTACTCGAGAATAGGTACCAGCTCACGCACCCGCCCCCGGGCGACTCCGATCGCTGTGTCCGCGGCACCGTAGTAGACTAGCACCTCGTCGTCCGGCTCCAGCACCTGCTTGTCCTCGGCCGGCACAGCGCCGCAGGTGAACACCACGCGCGGCACCCAGTAGTCCCCGCCCCCGACCTGTCCGACCTCGAAATCCACCTCCGGCTCCAGGATCGCGTTGGGTGAGCGGTAGAGCACCTCGGACGGATCGTCGAGGGAGGTAAAGAAAACCCCGAGCCGGTAGGACCTCTCGAAGTCCACACCGTGGTAGATGTGCAGCCAGCCGTGCGTAGTCTTCAGCGGCTGCGCGCCGGCGCCGAGCTTGACGCCGTCCCACATCATTCCGGGCCTGGGCCCGAACAGGATCCGTTGGCCCGTGCGCGGCCAGGGGCAGGAGAGGTCGTCGAGCCGCGAGATCCAGAGGTTGGGATCGATGCGGTGGTAGACCGCCCAGCCGTCCTCGAAACGCTCGGGGAACAGGACCGCGTCCTTGTTCGCCAGGCCGGGAAAGGCGAGCCCGTGGCGCCGCCAGCGATCGAAGCGATGTGCGAGGAAGGCCTCGACCGGTATCGAGGCCATCGCTATCTGGGCGAGCTTTCCGTCCCACGCGGTGTAGAGCATGTAGAGATTGTCGTCGATCACCACCGCGCGGGGATCCTCGCAGCCGGAGGACTCGGAGGGATCGCCGGGAGAGAAGATTGGAGCGTCGAGTCGTCCCTCGATTACTGAGCCGTCCCTCGTCCATGCCAGGCCGATCCTGGAGACCTCGTCTTTCCCGAAGGCGCGATAGAGGATCTGAATCTTGCCGTCGAGACGAACGGCCGCCGCGTTGAGCACGTAGCGCGACTCCCAGTCGTGCTCGGCGATCGGCTCCAGGATCGGGCCGTCGATCACGCGCCTGAGCTTGGCGGCTGGCGGCGGATGCTCTCTGCGACGACTCGAGACGAAGACCTCGTCGTCCGTCGTGGGCGTGTCCAGAAGAATTCGGCCAAGGTCCTCGGACTCCCGGCCGCGCTCGATCAGCGCGGCGACCTCGCGCTCGACCGTGTTCGCGTCGCCCCTGCCGGAGCGTTCCAGCAGTGCGATCAAAAAGTCGGTTGTGGCCCAGTCCCGCTCCACCAGCGAGGAGAGGGGCGTGGGCGCGCCGACGCCGCCGCGGGCACTGTAGCTGGCCCAGGTCCAGGCCGAGAGCGGGACGAAGGTGTTGTCCGGCAGAGTGATCGAGAGGTGGTAGACGTCCGCCGCGGCCCGGACGAGCGCTGCGACCTCCCGATCGTCTTCGTCGCCGGCGGAAAGACCCTGCGAGAAAACGCGCAGCCGCTCGACGACGCGGCGTTGCTGCATGTTCTCGAATACGTTGTGCGCGCTGAGCACGTGGCGGCCCCAGTGCCCGCGAATCGAGGCGGCCAGGCGGGATCCGAATCCGTCCGCCCGCGAGGCGAAGCCTTCCCAGATCTCGGCGAAAAGCTCTATTCCAGAGATGCGCTTGGCCAGCTGCAGCAAGAAGCGCAGCTTGGGGAACTCGCCGCCCCAGCCCGGTTGGCGGGGGACCGCCATCGCGCGACCGGCGAGGCGGGCGATCGCGATCGTGCCGCGGACCTCGGCCGCGTCGGTCAACAGGCGCAGCTCTAGCACCGCGGGCCGCAGCGGCGCGCGCCGGAAGCAGTCGGGGCGCCCCTCCTTTTCCAGCAGGTCCAGCACTCGTTCCAGGTAGGTCCTGCGATCGGTCCAGGCGGCCATGCAGAGCGCCTCGCTGGGGTCGACCAGCTCGAGCAGGTCCGCGGTGCCGGGCAGGTCGAGGCGCGTGACCAGCCCGCGCGGGGGAATCTTTTCGATTATCTCCACCGCCGCCTCCGGGGTGAGCTGGAACACATCGCTCGCGGCGAAGACGCTGCAGATTCTGTCGGCCAGGGTTCGCACCTCGTTCAGCGAGGAGAGGTCTCCGGGCAGCACGACTCGATCGAGGCCGCTTTCCAGGCGGCGCATGAAGTAGTGCAGCGCGGCCAGAATCTCTCCGGAGCTCCTGATCCCGTCCAGCCCGAGCTGGTCGACGACGAAACGCGTGAACTCCTCGCGGTACCTGTCGATCAGGTCCTTGTAGACCAGGTGGGACCAGGCCGATTCTCCATCCGGCCGCTCGATCTCCTGGGGGGCGAGCACTCCGACGTGCGGCACGAACTCCCAGGAGCCGAGCCGGGGAAGGTATGGGGCGGACGCCTTTTCCCGTCGTTTCCAGCTCTCTTCGAACGAGCGTCTCTCGGCGAGGAACAGCTCGGCCTGGTCCTCGATCGAGCGCTCGGTGGCCAGGTTCGCCAGCGCTTCTCTTTCACTCTTGCCCAGTGAGGCGGCGCGAGACAGCGCGGCGCGCGTACGCTCGTGAAGGCCCGCCACGTCGGCCAGCCTCCCCAGGAAGAAGGGGAAGAGGCCGTCGGCGATGTCGTCGGGGTGGAAATCGCTCTCGAAGCGATAGGCGATCAGGAAGCGCCGCAGCGCTCGACACCAGTCCTCCGCGCCGATGCTCTCGCCCTCGGTCGCGGCCGCGATCTTGTCGAAGAGATCGTCGGGCAGCACGTCGGCGAACAGGGTTTCGTTGAAGTGATCGAACTCGAGGCGCAGGCGCGAGAGCAGCTGCTCGCGGTTGATGCCGTAGACGGCCGGGGCGACGCGTGGATCCGCGTCGAGCACGGCGGCGGGCCTCACCGGCAGATCGCCGGCGTGCCATTTTCCCGGATCGGCAGCGACGCAAGCCAGGATCGCGTGGGTCGCCTGGCGGAAGACGAGCTTGAGCCGACCCACGCCGTGGCGAAAGGGGGCGCTGCCGAGCGGAACCTGGCAGATTTCCAGCTTCTCTCCCGCGGCGTGGTAGGTCAGCCAGGGATCGAAGCCGTAGCTGCCGGTCTCAACCGGCCAGAACCATCTCTCGCGTGCATCGAGGCAGCTGCGGATCGCGCGGGGAGAAAGCGCGGCGACGCCCGGCATCGGCTGGCGAATCCGAACGCCGAACAGCTGGGCGAGCAGGGGATGGGCCAGCAGCGACTCGACGCTGTTGGCCAGCGGATGACGGTTGAAGCGCGCCAGCGAGAGATCGTAGCCACCGGAGTCGATCGGCGCGAGCAAACGCGGAATCCAGCTGAGGGAGAAGCCAGACCACGGGCTTTGCTCGTCGCCAGGCACCAGGTTCGGCGCCAGCAGCACCAGCGGAACCTCGAGGGAGGCGGCGACGTGCATCAGGACGAAGGCGGCCTGGCCGCGCCCCTCGATTCCGGCATCGAGCATCCGGACCGGGACGTCGGACAGGGCCCGCTCGGCCGCGCGCAGGGAGTCTGGGGATCCCGCGCAGATCACGGCGCCCGGTCCCGCTTCTGTCTGCTCCAGCCCCAGCCCGGCGGCCGAGACCACGGAGGAGAGGGCGTCCGTCTCTCCGGAGCACGGAATGCCGGCTATCGCGGACACCTCGCCACGCGAGGAGATGGCCTCGGCGGTTTGATCGGCCCTGGACAGCGCGGACGAGACGATCTCGTCGATTTCGATCGCAGCGGTCTGTTCGGTCATGGCGTCCTCTCGAGCGGCGGAGCAAAGCGATTTGCGGCACGATATCCGAGCTTTTCGTGACCTGGAATCGGCCGGCGAGTCAACTGAAATCGTCGTAGGAGACGTTCTCCTCCTCCACGCCGAACTCGTAGAGCATCTCAGTCGTCGCGTCGATCATCAGCGGCGGTCCGCACAGATAGTACTCGACCTCTTCGGGCTCGGGGTGGTCGGCCAGGAAGCGATCGCGGACCACGTTGTGGATGAAGCCGGTCGGGCCCCGCCAGCCGTCTTCGGGCCTGGGGTCGGAGAGTGCCAGCGTCCAGTCGAAGTTGTCGTGCTCGCGGGCCAGCCGATCGAGATCTTCGACGTAGAAGGCCTCGCGCAGGCTGCGAGCTCCGTACCAGAAGCTGACTTTGCGCCGGCTGCGCAGCCGCAGCAGCTGGTCGAAGATGTGCGAGCGCATCGGCGCCATTCCGGCGCCGCCTCCGACGAAGCACATCTCGTTTTTTGTCTCCTTGGCGAAGAACTCGCCGTAGGGCCCGGAGATCGTGACCTCGTCCCCCGGGCGCAGGGCGAAGATGTAGGAGGACATGATTCCCGGCGGAGCGTGCAGCGCGTCGGGCGGGGGCATTGCGATTCGGACGTTGAGCATGATCACTCCCTTTTCGCCGGGGTAGTTGGCCATCGAGTAGGCGCGCGAGACCTTCTCGCCGCTACGCGAGACGTAGCGCCACAGCTCCAGGCGGTCCCACTCGTCGCGGAAGCGTTCGTCGATCTCGAAGTCGCGGTAGCGGACCTCGTGCGGCGGGCACTCGATCTGGACGTAGCCGCCGGCGCGGAACGGGAGATCCTCGCCCCGGGGCAGCTCCAGCAAAAGCTCCTTGATGAAGGTCGCCACGCTGCGGTTGGAGCGCACCTTGCATCGCCACTTGCGCACGTCGAAGACCTCGGGCGGGATCTCGACGCGCATGTCCTCCCTGACCTTGACCTGGCAGCTGAGCCGCACGTTGTCGCGGGTCTCCCCGCGCGAGATGTGGCTCAGCTCGGTGGGCAGCATCTCGCCTCCTCCCTCGTGCACCTTGACCGTGCAGACGCCGCAGCTTCCCTTGCCGCCGCAGGCCGAGGGAATGTAGACGCCGCGATCTCCGAGCGTGTCGAGCAGCGACGATCCGGCCTCGGTATCGAACGATTTCTCCTCGTCGTCGTTGACTGAGATTTTGACCTTCCCCGAGGGGGTCAATTTCGATTTGGCCAGCAGCAGCAACCCGATCAGCGCCAGGATGACCGCCGAGAACATCGCGACTCCGAGGAGTATCACCTGCCAGGCTTCCATCGGTCCTCCTCAGAGCTGGATCCCGGCGAAGGCCATGAAGGCGATCGCCATCAGCCCGGTGATGATGAAGGTGATCGGCAGACCGCGCAGTCCGCGAGGGATGTCGCTGTACCTGAGCTTCTCCCGGATCGCGGCCAGACCTACGATCGCCAGCATCCAGCCGACCCCGGAGCCGAAGCCGAACACGGCGCTCTCCATGAAGGTGTAGCTGCGTTCGACCATGAACAGCGAGGCGCCCAGGATCGCGCAGTTGACCGCGATCAGCGGCAGAAAGACCCCCAGCGCGTTGTAGAGCCCCGGCAGGTAGCGGTCGAGGGCCATCTCCACGATCTGCACGATTGCCGCAATAGTGCCTATGTAGGTCAGGTAGCCCAGAAAGGAGAGATCCACCTCGGCGAGTTGCGGGGAGATCCAGACCAGCGCGCCGTGGCGCAGCAGGTGGTTGAAGACCAGGTTGTTGATCGGCACGGTTACGGTCAGTACGAAGATCACGGCCAGGCCGAGGCCGACCGCCGTATCGACGCGCTTGGAGACGGCGAGGAACGAGCACATGCCCAGGAAGAAGGCCAGCGCCATGTTCTCGACGAAGATCGTCTCGAGCAGAATGTCGATGTAGTGCTCCATGCTCACTCCTCCTCCACCTGCTCCGGCTTCCAGCTGCGCAGCGCCCAGATCGACAGCCCGATCACGAAAAAGGCTCCGGGAGCGAGCACCATCAGTCCGTTGGGCAGGTACCAGCCGCCCTCGCTGGCCAGTGGGAGCACGCCGCGGCCCAGCAGAGTGCCGGAGCCCAGCAATTCGCGGAAGAAACCGGTCACCACCAGAAAGGCGCTGTAGCCCAGCCCGTTGCCCAGTCCGTCCACGGCACTGGCCAGCGGGCCGTTCTGCATCGCGAACGCCTCGGCGCGGCCCATGATGATGCAGTTGGTGATGATCAGCCCCACGAAGACGGAGAGCTGCTTGGAGACGTCGTAGGCGAACGCCTCGAGAACCTGGTCGGTGATGATCACCAGCGAGGCGATCACCGTCAGCTGGACCACGATCCGGATGTTGGACGGAATCCGCTTGCGCAGCAGGCTGATCGTGAAGTTGGAGAGCGTCAGCACCGATATCACGGCCGCGGCCATCACCAGCGACGGCACCAGCATCGTGGTCACGGCCAGCGCCGAGCAGATTCCGAGAACCTGCGACGCGATCGGGTTGTCGTCGAAGAGGGGATCGACCAGCGTGCGTCCCAGCCTGGATGCCATCAGTCGCCTCCTTTCTCGCGGACGCGTTCCAGGAACGGCCCGAACCCGTCTTCGCCGGTCCAGAAACGCATCAGCGCGGTAACGCCGTCGGCGGTCAGCGTGGCGCCGGAGAGGCCGTCCACGCTGTGCGGGGCCTCCTCGGGCGGGCCGGCGGCGCCCTTGATCACGCGGATCACCGGCTTCCAGTCGTCGTCGAAGATCTCGCGGCCGCGCCAGCGGCGCTGCCAGTCGGGGTTTTCGATCTCGCCGCCCAGCCCGGGGGTCTCCCCGTGCTCGTAGAAGGCGATCCCGCGCACCGTGCTCGTGTCGCGGTCGAGCGCCAGGTAGCCGTACAGCGTGGACCACAGCCCCTTGCCTCTCACCGGCAGCACGTACATCTCGGCCTCGCCCTCGCTCAGCACCTCGTAGACGCGCAGCACCCGCGGGACGCGGCGGATCTCGGCGGGGTTGGGCGGTGCCGCCGTGCTGCGTTCCGGATCCAGGGCGGCGCGGCGCTGATCGTACTCGACCGGATCGACGCCTTCGGCCGGGGCTCCGCTGGCGCGTTCGATCACGCGCGGGCGGATCCGGCCTTCGAACAGCTCGTCGATCCGATCGCGATCCGCCTTCTCTCCGGACTCGAGCAGCCCCGCGGCGACCAGCACGTTCTTCCTGCGGTCGAGCAGCGCGTTCTCCTCTTGACGAGGTCTCAGCGTGACCGCCGCCAGCGAGACCAGCACCGAGCAGACCGCGCAGACGGCCGCGGCGAAACCGAGCGTGTAGAGCGCGCTAGGTTTGCGCATGGCGGGCCCTCCTGCGCTTGATGTGCGCCGCGACCACGTAGTGATCGATCAGCGGGGAAAAGACGTTCATCAGCAGTATCGCGACCAGCAGCCCCTCGGGATAGGCCGGGTTGAGCACGCGGACCACGATGATCAACGCGCCGATCAGAAATCCGTAGATCCACTGGCCGGTGCGCGACGACGGCGCGGAGACCGGGTCGGTCGCCATGAAGACCGCGGCAAAAGCGATTCCTCCGATCACCAGGTGCCACCAGATCGGAACCGCGAACATCGGGTTGCTCTCCGAGCCGATCAGGTTGAGGGAGGTGGAGGTCAGCGCGCCGCCGATCAGCACCGCGAGCATGATCCTCCACGAGCCGACACCGGTCGCGATCAGCAGCAGCGCGCCGAGCAGCACGGCCAGCGTCGAGGTCTCGCCCATCGAGCCGGGGATCAGTCCGAAGAAGGAGTCCCACCACAGCTGCTCGTCGCCCAGCGGCCCCATCCCTCCCTGCTGGGCTTCGGCCAGCAGCGTGGCGCCGGAGAAGCCGTCGGCCGCGATCCATACCCGGTCGCCCGAGATCTGGGCGGGATAGCCGAAAAAGAGGAAGGCCCGCGCGGTCAGCGCCGGGTTGAAGATGTTGTAGCCGGTGCCGCCGAAGATCTCCTTGCCGAAGACCACGCCGAAGGAGATACCCACCGCCACCTGCCACAGCGGGATCGTGGCCGGCAGGATCAGCGGGAACAGCATCCCGGTCACGAGGAAGCCCTCGTTGATCTCGTGGTCGCGCACCGCGGCGAACAGGATCTCCCACAGCCCGCCGACCAGGAAGGTGACGAGCAAAACGGGCAGGTAGTAGGCCGCGCCGTGCACCGCGCAGTCCCAGACGCTGTGCGGCGAGTAGCCGTCCGCTCCCAGCAGTCGGATCGACCAGGCGCGCCAGCCATCGGGTCCGACCGCGCCCGCGCCGAGTGCCAGGTTGGCCTGGTAGCCGGTGTTGTAGATCGCCATCACGACGCAGGGCAGCAGCGCCGCGACCACCGTGGCCATCACGCGCTTGAGGTCGATCGCGTCGCGGACGTGAGGGGCGCCGGAGGTGCGCGCGCCCGAGGTGTAGAGGAAGGAGTCGACCGCCCCGTGCAGGCGATGGAGGCGCCGCAGCGGCCTGCCCGGTTCGAACAGGCGGTCCTGGCCCAGATCCAGAATGCGGCGCAGCCAGCCCATCAGCCCTCTTTCTCCAGGCGTGTCAGCATCTCGCGCAGAGCCGCTCCGTAGTCGATTTTGGACGGACAGACTAAGCTGCACAGCGCCAGGTCCTCCTCCTCGAGCTCCAGGCAGCCCAGCTGCTCGGCGCGCTCGATGTCGCCGGCCAGCAGGGCGCGCAGCAAGAAGATCGGCATCACGTCGAACGGCATCACCGCGTCGTAGGCGCCGCTGGGGACCATCGCCCGCAGGCCGCCGTTGAGGTCGGTGTCCATTTCGAAACCGATGCGCCGGCGCAGACGCGAAAGGAGCAGCCGCGAAAAGGAGAAGCGGTTCCAGCCCGGGCTCGCCCAGCCCAGGAAGCGCCGCTCTCCAGCTTCGGGCAGAGCGGTGATCTGGTTGTGGCGGCTGCCCAGGTAGCCTCGTTGCACGCCTTCGGCCCTGCGCCCGGACAGGACCGATCCGGAGATCACGCGCGGCGCGCCGGCCAGCTCGTCGCGCAGCAGCTCGTCCAGTGAAGCGCCGAGGCGGGTGCGCAGCAGGCGCGGGTTCTCGACCGCTGGGCCGCCCAGCGCGACGATCCGCTCCAGCCGCAGGCGGCCGCGCAGGAAAAGCTCCCCGATCGCCGCGGTTTCCTGGTAGCCCGCGTGCCACGCCTCTCTTCTGCGGTCGGCCGGCTCCAGCAGATGGATGTGCAGGCCGACGTTGCCGGCGGGGTGCGGCCCGGAGAACTCGTGGGTCATCACCTCCGCCACGTTCTGCCCGGGGATCTCGTCGCCGGTCCGTCTGCAGAGGTAGAGCGGCCGCCCGCCCGCGAGACGGACCAGCGCTTCCAGGCCGGCGGTGAAGGCCTCCTCGTCGTCTGCGAGGACCAGCGATGGATCGGCGGCGAGAGGGTTGGTGTCGATCGCGGTCACGAAGATCGAGCCGGGCGCCGCGGCGGGGGAGGGGATGCGGCCGAACGGCCTGGCGCGCAGCAGGGTCCACAGCCCGGATTCGATCAGCAGGGCGCGGACCTGATCGGTGGAGAGCTTCAGCGGCGGTTTTCCGCTGAACGACTCGTATCTCACCTCCGGAGCCTCGTCGGCGGGATGCCCGTCCTCTTGGTCCAGTTCGATCACGACCGAGAGCAGCCGTCTCCGCTCTCCGCGGTGGATCGCCGCCACGGTGCCCGCTCCCGGAGAGGTGAAGAGCACACCCGGATTCTTGCGATCCTCGAAGAGCAACTGTCCGCGCACGACCCGTTCGCCCGGCTCGACCGAGATCCTGGGACGCAGGCCGAGGTAGTCCTCCCCGCTGACGGCAACGCGCCGAATCTGGCGGCCTCGCTCGATGCGCCGGCGGGGAGCCCCGGCCAGCGGCAGGTCGAGCCCGCGCTCGATTCGGTGTCGGCGCTCGGCGCTGGTGCGTCTCATCGGCTTCTATCCGTGTGGCGTGCTGGTCGTCGATAACCTGGATTCAGGAATTTTCGATGCTCCCACTAGCGGCTACGGCAGCTCGACGAAGCCCTGCTGCTGGCGCATTTCCATCTCGTCGCGCGCCCGCTTGATAGTTTTTTCCGCTATCTCGAACGCTTTTTCGGGGTCGAGGGGACGCTTGGCGACCTTCTGCTCGATCGCTTTCTGGCCCACCGCTACCGCTTCTCGCGGAAAGACCTCCCATTCGTCCATCGTCGGAATCAGGTGGTCCTCTGCGATTCCGCGGTCCTCCGCCACCTTGGCCAGCGCGCGGGCGGCCTCGATGCACATCTCATCGGTGATCGTGGTCGCCATCACGTCGAGCGTGCCGCGGAAGATGCCGGGGAAGCCCAGCGAGTTGTTGACCTGGTTGGCGAAGTCGCTGCGCCCGGTGGCCACGATCCGCGCGCCGGCCTCCTTGGCCTCCCAGGGCCAGATCTCGGGAATCGGGTTGGCGCAGACGAACACGATCGCGTCCTTGCCCATCGAACGGATCCACTCCGGCTTGACCGTGTCGGGTCCGGGCTTGGACAGCGCGATCATCACGTCGGCACCCTCGAAAGCCTCGGCCGGGCCGCCCTTGCGCTGCTCGCCGTTGGTGATCTCGACCAGCTCCATCTTGTAGGGATCGTCCTTCAGGTCCTCGCGGTCCTTGTGCAGGATTCCACGCGAGTCGCACATGTACGTCAGCGAGGGATCGACACCGGCCTTGGCCAGCATTATCGCGATGCGGTGATTGGAGGCACCCGCGCCGAGCATGCCGATCCTGACCTTGTCGATCGGCTTGCCCACGATCTTGACCGCGTTGATCAGGCCGGCCAGCGTGACCGCCGCCGTGCCCTGCTGATCGTCGTGCCAGACCGGGATGCTCGCCTCCTGGCGCAGCGTGTCGAGCACCTGGAAGCACTTGGGCTTGGAGATGTCCTCGAGGTTGATGCCGCCGAACGTGGGTTGGATCATCTTGACGAAATCGATGATCTCGTTCGCGTTTTCGGCGTCGATGCAGAGCGGGAACGCGTCCACGCCGCCCAGGTACTTGAACAGGATCGACTTGCCCTCCATCACGGGCAGGCCGGCCGCCGGTCCGATGTTCCCCAGACCCAGCACGCGCGTGCCATCCGAAACGACCGCGATCATGTTCGACTTGGCGGTGTGCTCGAGCACGGCCTCGGGATCCTTGTGGATCGCCTTGCAGGGAGCGGCGACGCCGGGCGTGTACCAGATCGCGAAGTCGTCCATGTCGCGGATGCAGCACTTGGGGACGACCTCGACCTTGCCCTTGTAAAAGGGGTGCAGCTTCATCGCATCTTCGGAGGGTTTTTCGGCCTTCTTGATCAGCTCTTCTGGGGTCAGCTTGCGTTCAGTCATCGGCGGCTCCTTTTGTTGCGAATTCAATTTGTTTACACCGCTTGCGGGACAACGCAACCATGACCTGCGTCAGAGCACTCCGCTCCCCGTGGACTCCGAGGCGATCCCGAAAACCGCTCGTTTCCAAGGTCAGGCTGCCATGGCAGCATAACGAACCTGTCCGCTTCGGCGTGACACTGAAATCGGAGGCCCGTCAGATCGTGGCGGTCGTCTGTTCCTCGCGGGGTTGGAGCCGGCCCTCGGTCTCCTCCACGCTGAAGCGCTCCCCGTCGAATCGCAGGGTCAGCAGGGTGTAGGGAACCGCGCGGCGCAGGGTCTCTCCGGCCAGGCGGATCGCCAGCTCCAGCTCGGCGGGCGGATCGCGTCCCACGTCCAGCGCGGCCAGCCCCACCTGGGGCGCCAGCACCCGCTCTTGGACCGGGATCTCCTCTCCTTTTGCCTCGGCGGATATCTCCAACGGCGCCGAGAGATCCTCCCAGACCAGCACCACCAGCGATCCGGGCTCGGGGAAGGCGCGGGTGCGCTTGAGGCTGCGCTCCATCGCCTCGGCGCGCTGCTCGTCCCCGTCGGCGCGGGCCTCGATCATCATCCTGGCCAGCTTGACCGCGGAGTGGATCCTGGCCCAGCGGCGCGGGTCGTCGGGGCCGATCTCTCCCTCGCCCGAGGCCACGCGCCGCTCGACGCGCAGCGCCTCGTCCACCTTGCCCGTCCCGGCCGCGGCGGATGCCAGGCGCAGCAGGGCGGCCGGCTCGTCTCCGAGCTGCTCCACCAGCGTGCGGTACTGGCGATAGGCCGCGTCGTACCAGCCGTGGCGCAGGAACAGGTCTCCCAGGCGGCTGCGCGCCAGCGGGTCGTCGCGGTTGAACTCCACCAGCTCCGAGCAAGTGCGCCGCGCCTCGCCCTCCATTCCGGCCTCGGCCTGCAGGTCGCACAGCACGCGCAGCACCGACGGCCCGGCCAGCCCCTCGCGCTTGAGCCGCGAGGCCTCGGCGCGCGCCTCCTCGACGCGCTCGGCTTCGAGCAGCTCCTGGACCAGCAGGCTGCGGCCGGTGGGGTCGTCCGGGTGCTTGGCCAGGATCTTGCGCAGCTCTTCGATCCGGCGCTCCGGGTCCTTGATCGCGACCAGCCCGCGCTTCACGACCAGCCAGTTGACCCCCTGGCCGAACCAGAGCCCCATCGTGCGGTCCGGGTCGAGCGCGTGGCGCACGATGCGGCGGCGCAGGTGACGCCGCGCGCTCGGGTAGCGGCCGAAGGCGGCCAGCAGGGCGCGCACCTGGCCCCCGTCGCGGACGCGGCCCTCGATCAGGTTGAGCAGCACCCGCCGCGCGCGTCGGCTGGGCAGCTCGCAGCGCTCGCCGGCCTCGGTGAAGATCCGCAGGTACTGTGAGGCGTCCTCGGCTTGTGCCAGCCGCCGGCTCCACAGGTGGCGGCGCTGGTAGAGCGGCCGGCGCGAGGCGTCCGAGCAGGAGCGCATCCGGAACATCGGCTTGGCGCGCCCGTCGTCGTAGGGGTTGTCCACCGCGATTTGCAGCTCTTCATCTTTGTTGCTTTCGGGGCCGGTCGTGCCCAGCGAGCCGGAAGCCGTCTTGGAGAGCGCCCCGGCGACCCGGCCGTAGCCGGCGCCGCTGCCGCCTCCGCCGCCGTGGCCGTTCGCGCCCAAACCGCCACCGCCTTTCCCGATGCCGCGCAGGCCGGGAGCGCCGGATTCGGCCGCCAGCTTATCCATGGCCTCCCTCTTGGGCTTTCGCGCAGCGACCTTCTTCTTGGAGGTGCGCCTGTCCCGGGCGACGGTCGCCTCGTCGCCCGCCGGCTCGCTCTCCTCGAAGCTACCGCGGCCCGGCGCCCCGGTAGCTTCGCCGGCCTGTCGCGCCGCAGCGGCGGCCGGCGGCGGCGGCGGCGCGGCCGGGGATCTCTGCGTCCGGGTCCGCTCGCTCATCTCCGCCTGCGCTACGATCTCTCCGTCAGCGGCGGTCTCCTCCCTGCTCGTCTCCGAGCAGCCGAACAATCCCAGCGCCGGCGCCGCAGCCGCGGAGGCCAGCGCCGGTCCGCGCTCGCCGTCCAGCGCTCCGAGGCGGAACCGCGATCGGATCGGGATTCCCCGCGTGCGGTAGGCCTGCGGATCCTCCAGCGCCAAGAAGGAGGTCAGCGGAGTCATCAGCGAGTGGTCGAGACCCAGCGAGATGATCCTGCCGCGGTTCTCCTCCACGCCGTCTCCCATCAGCCGCTCCAGGTACATCCGCGCCCAGATCGAGGGCAGGTAGCCGTTCTCCGGCCCGCTGGCGACGTCAGGCTCGTAGGTCTGCTCGAAGGGCTCTCCGCCCAGGCGGCCGGTGATCCTGATCTCGTCGGGCAGGGCGTGGTGAGTGCGCGCCGCGATCACCACCTCCTCGCCTTCGGATATCTTGCTCGACGCGCTGGAGAACTTCTGGTCCAGCCCGCCGCCGGCGTCGATCTCCAGGTCGGTGATCGTGGGCGTCTTGACCCGGCCGACGAAGCGCAGCGCCTCCTGCACCACCTGCTCGGGACGGTCGACGCGGAACATGCGGCCCCCGCCGACGCGCGCCAGCCGCTCCAAGAGCGGCAGGTCGGCGTCGGACCCGACCGCGATCGTGAACAGCCGCGCGCGCGAGTCGCTGAGGCTGCGGCGCAGGCGCTCGGAGAGCTCGGTCGCGCTCAGCTCGCCGACGGTGGCGCGGCCGTCGCCGACGTAGACCACGGCCGGCTGCTCGCACTCGTGCACCAGCTCGAGCGCCGCGCCCCACATCTCGCCCAGGTCGGTGGCGCCCGCCGAGGAGACCTCCGAGATCGCCTCCATCGCCGCGGCGACATGCTC
This sequence comes from uncultured Myxococcales bacterium, assembly GCA_964530995.1. GTDB lineage: Bacteria > Myxococcota_A > Polyangia > JAAYKL01 > JAAYKL01 > CAZHCG01. The sequence goes on along the minus strand of CAZHCG010000006.1, from coordinate 12,983 downwards.
CTCGTCGGCCGAGGCCAGACCGTCGGCCGGGTAGACGACGCGCGGCGTCAGGTCGGCGGCCGCGATCGCGAAGCGGTCTCCGGCGGAGAGCGCGCGCAGGATGGCAAAGGTCGCTTCCTGCGAGACCTGGCGGACCGACTCGCCGCCTCCGGCCGACGTGTCCAGCACGATCACTACGTCGCCCTCGATCTCCTTCTCCTCGCCCCAGTCGACCTCGGGCGAGTAGCGCAGCATCGCGAAGTCGGCCCGGTCTCCGCCCGCGGAGAAGCGCATCGCGCGCAGCGGCTCGACCGGCTCGCGCGGCCTGATCTCCAAGAGGAAGTCGGAGCGCGGGACGAAGCCCGAGCGGCGCATCGTCACGTGCCGGCCCTCGTCGTCGATTCGCGCGTCCTGCAAGGTGGCCACCTCGAGCTTGTCGCCCTCGTCGCCCAGGTCGACGTCGAGGCCGAACTCCTGGATGCGAACCTCGTCCTCGCCGCCCATCGGGTAGACGTAGCGGTAGACGCCGTCGCTCAGCGGGAGCAGCTCGGTGTAGGTCAGCAGCAGCCGTCGCTGGCCGGTGGCCGGGACCGGGTAGATCCGCGCGCGGAAGGAGCGGCCGTCGACCCACTCCAGCAGGGCGGGATCGCGGGTGCGGCTGCGCACCGCGGCCTCGTACTCGGCTGCCGCGGTCTTGCGCTCGATCATCTGCGCCTCGATCAGGCGGCCGTCCACCTCCCAGGCGAAGCGTTCCACCGCTGCGCCCTCCGGCACGGTGAACCAGTACCAGCCTTCGACCTCGGAGCTGTCCGGGTTGAAGAAGACCTGGTCGACTGTGGTCTGCGCCACGCCGTCGCGGATGAAGGTCCGCACCTTCTGCGAGACGATCTGCAGCTCGCCGGGCGGCGAGCCGGGGCGATCGCGGTCGATTCCGTACAGCCTTCCCGCGGCGCGGCCTCCTCCGCAGGCGAGCAGACCGCGGTCGGCCATCCCGCCGGTCCAGTCCTCCCAGAAGGAGACCGGCTCGACCCGCGGCTCCGCTTTCTTCGCCACCCGGGCCCGCTCGCCGGACTGGACCTCGGCGCGTCCCCCGGGCGAGCTGACCACCGCCAGGCCGCGCGCCACGTAGACGGTCGTCGTCTCGCCGTCGAACGCCACGTCGAGGCCACTGCCGGCGGCCGTGACCGTCGCGTCTCCGGCCTCGATGTGCCCCAGGTTCTCCTCGTCGCGGGGTAGATCGGCCCACAGCTCGCCGGCTTTGAGCTCGACCGCGTCGGACGAGACGATCGCCCGCGATCCGCCGCGCAGGAAGATCGCGGCTCCGGAGCCCAGCTTGATCAGGGCGCGAGCGCCTCGACCCAGCTCGATCGCGGCGTCTTCGGGCAGCATCGCTCCGCTGACCAGGCGCTGTGCGCCGTCCTCGGCGGCGAGGCGCACGTCGCCGGCGGCCAGCTCGACCCGCGCGTCGAGCGGCGCGGCCGGCTCGGGCGGCGGCTCCTCGCACTTGGCCGCGATCAGGATACACGTGAGACACAGCAACGAGGCGCGTTTCATGGTTCCCTCCTCGGTTGAGCCCGTCGATTATACCAGTAGGACAGCGAGAATCACCGTCTGTTCCCGCTGCCCGCTCCGGGGCATCTCGTGTGCTGTGGGATTCCTACGCGCGGGGGCGGGAAAGGATCAGCGCATCTTTTCGAAGAATGAACCGTGGTTCAAAAAGGCCAATTTACGCGCGGGAGCGGGTAGGAGGGACGCGCCAGCAGGTACCCCTGTCCGAAGTCGGCGCCGGTCCGGCGAACGGCGCGCAGCTCCTCGGCGGATTCGATGCCCTCGACCACCACGCGCGCCTCCAGCTCGCGGCAGAGCTCCACCAGGTGGCGCACCAGCGACTGGCGGCGCTTGCTGAGGTGTACGTCGCGGACCAGCTCCAGGTCGAGCTTGACCACCTTGGGCTCGAGGTCGACGATTCGCTTGAGGTTGGAGTAGCCCGCGCCGAGATCGTCGATCGCCAGGTGGGCGCCTGTTCGCGAGCAGACCTCCTTGAGCACGGACTGGCAGAGGTCGTAGTGCTCGAAGGTGGCCGACTCGGTGATCTCTATGAAGAGCTGCTCGTCGTGGAAGCAGAGCGGATCGTCGGGCCTGACCAGCCAGCGGGACTCGAGCTCGGCGGGGTGGATGTTGACGAACAGCGGCAGCCCGGAGCCGCGCTCGAACGTCACTTCGCGGATCATGCGACCCAACCGCCCGCAGCTCCCCTCGCGCTCGGCCTGGACGAACAGCTCGAAAGGGCTGCGGTACTCCTCCCACTTGGCGCGGACCAGCGCCTCGAAGGCGAAGCGCTCGCCGCTGGCCAGGTCGACTATCGGTTGAAAAACGACATCCAGGTCGGAAGGAGTGATCGAGCGCACGCTGCGCCTGCCGTCCTCCAGGTAGGCCGGAATCCGGTTGGCTTCGGAGGCTGTCCACTTGGGTTTGTGACGCCGATCGGGCACGCGCTGTCCTTCTTGTTACGAAGAAAAGTAGCACACCTGCCGACGCAGGACAACGCACAATCGGGTCTCGGCTACTGCGTGCTCCAGACGGGGGTTCCCGAGCTCGTGAGAGCCAAGATATTGTCTTCGTCGAGGGTCAGCAGGTCGCCGGTGCCGTACGAGGTGGATGTCTGCCAGACGATCTGCTCCGAGGAGTTGCGAACGACGAAATCGCCGTCGGCCTCGAACCTCACCCTGTTCTCCGGCTCGCTGGCGTCGAAATCGTAGTCGGCCGACTCCTCGGACATCGTGGCCCAGAGCGCCAGGCTGTCCTCTTTCCGGTACAGAACCAGGTTGCCGTCCGTCTCCTGGATCACGAGCCGCGCGGTGGCCGTCTCGACACACTCTCCGGGCATCAGCTCCAGCTCGCCGGGAGCGAAGCTGATCTCCGTGATCGGAGCCGTGCAGGTCGACGAGTCGCTTCCTCCGTGGAGCCCCTCGCAGATCCAGCGATACTCGACCGTGCCGTCGTCCACCGCCTCGTCGTTCGGTTCCCCGGCCAGGCAGGTGTTCCGATCCTGTCCGCATTCTCCGTCGACCGGGTCGGGCGGCGTTCCCGTGTCGGTATCTATGTCCGTGTCGGTATCCGTGTCCGTATCGGTATCCGTGTCCGTATCGGTGTCCGTGTCTGTGTCGGTATCGGTGTCTGTGTCGGTATCGGTGTCCGTGTCGGTGTCGGCGTCTGTGTCCGTGTCGGTATCGGTGTCCATGTCGGTGTCCGTGTCCGTGTCCGTGTCTGCATCCGTGTCGGCGTCCGTATCCGCGTCGGCATCTGTGTCCGAATCGGTATCGGCGTCCGTATCCGCATCCGCGCCGGAATCGGCGTCCGTGTCCACTCCAGGCTCCGAGCTCGAGCTCAAATCAGAGCAGGCACAGGTCAGGGCGACCAATATTGCAAGCAAGAACTTTCCCATGGAGGCTCTCCCTTCTAGCTCAGTTGGACGTGCTCCATACTATCTCTGTTCCGTCGAAAAGCGAGAGCGTGTCGTCGGCGCCGAGAACGAGCTGATCTCCCGTCCCGTGGGACCAGTCGGACGACCAGGCGCTGCGGCCCATCTCGCTGGCCACGACCAGCGCGCCCTGCTCGGTGAGGACCGCCCAGTCGCGGTCGCCGCTCGCGCCGCCGTCGTAGTCCGGCTCCTGCGCGGCCACGGCCCAGAGCGGGTCTCCGCTCTGCTTGTGGTAGAGGACCAGGTTTCCGTCGGTGTCTTGAATCACGAGCCGCGCCGAGGCGGTCTCGACGGACTCTCCGGGGCCGAGCAGAAGCTCGCCGGGCGCGAAGACGATCTCGTCGGGCAGATCGATCGGAGCCGAGCAGGTCGAAGAGTCGTTGCCTCCCTCGAGACCCTTGCAGATCCACCTGTGCTCCTCGGCGGTGTCGGCCGCCGCGTCGGTGTCCGCCGTTCCCTGCGCGCAGCTGTCGGCCGCCTGGCCGCAGGCTCCGTCCAGGCCGGCGCCGGAGAGCGCCCGCTCGATGGCCGAGATGTCGTCGCATTGCTCGGCCCAGTAGCAGACCCCCGGCAGAGAGACGGGGTGTCCGCCGTCGTCGGGGCACTGCCTGACCACGTGCTGCTGGTAGAGGTTGGAGCCCGAGGAGACCTGCCAGGTGTGGTTCTGGTCGAGCTTGTAGGGCTGGGGAAAGTGGAAGCTCGCCTGGTCGTCGCTCGCGCTGATCGCGGCGGCGAGGTCGGCCATGTAGCCGATGAATGCCCTGCGCACCGCTTGCGGCCGGGAGAGGAACTGGATGGTCGTGCTCAGCCCGGTGCGAACGTTGCCGAAGGCGTAGGTCACGCTGTCGTCGCCGGGGATCTTGAACCAGACCGCGTACTCCTCGTTGCCGGTCAGAAGAGGGGAGAGCAGGTGATCGTCGCGGAACTGCTCGAAGGAACCCGAGTAGCTCCAGTGGATGGCGTGGCAGCCGTCCAGCTCCCAGAGCACGTGGGCGATCCCGTGACTGTTGAGCAGGGGATCGGGGTGCTGGTGCCCTCCCGGTCCGTCGTAGGTGCCGTAGTTGTAGACGCGGGACTCCTCCAGGACACACAGCGGGCCGATCGGCATCTCCGGATGGAAGTGGGCGATCTCGGCCGAGGAAACGATCTCGTCGTAGGGTTCCAGCAGCTCGTCGTCTCCCAGGCAGCGCACCTTCTCGTCGTCCTTGTCCAGCGCGAAGTATCCCAGCTGATCCCGAAGCGCCACGTCGGTGTCCAGCGGGCGCTTGACGAAGTCGATCAGATCCGCCAGCCCGGCGCCGGTTTCGTATCCTTCCAGCGACTCGGACCCGATCACCACTTCCTGTCCGATTTGCGCCTGGGCGTACTGCTGGATGGAGTCGACCAGCGCCGCGAAGCGCGGCAGATCCTCGCTGTTCGCCAGGCGCAGGTCGAGCTGTGGCAGGTAGATCGAACGGGCGCCGGCGTCGATCGCGCGGATCGCCATGTAGAGGTGCCAGGCCCATCCCTCGTCCTGGGTCAGCACCGGGACGTGGCCGCACTGGTGGCAGACCCCGCAGCGATCGAACGGAGCATCGGATTCGAGCTGCGTGCTGGTCCCCAGCTGCGATGAAAGCGAGTCGTCGATGAAATCGTGGTAGGCCGAGACGTCCACTTCGTCGCCCAGGTGCGCGTCCGAGACCCACTCGGGAATGCCGAACTCCACGATCGCGCTGCCGGCGCAGGCCGTGCTCAGGCTCTGGAGCCGGTCGTAGGGCGTGTCGTGGGTCTCGGGATCCCAGGGGAAGACCGCGAAGCGCAGGTACCTGCATCCCAGCTCGACGGCGCTCAGGGTCTCCTCGAGCGAGCAGTCGATACAGTAGCACGCGGCGCGCAGCACGGTCTCCAGGTCTTCGAGCGGATCGCTTCCAGAATCGGTGTCGGCGTCGCTGTCGGCGTCCGTGTCCGCGTCCGCGTCGCTGTCGGCGTCGCTGTCCGTGTCCGCGTCGGTGTCGGTATCGGTGTCGGTATCCGCGTCGGCGTCGGCCCCCGCGTCCTCGCCGCCGTCCGTCTCGCCCACCTGTTGAGCGCTCGGAGCGCACGAGGTCAGCGCGAGAGCCAAGATGTACGGTCGAATCGGAATTGCCATGACGAACATCGTAGGCGCTTTGGAGTTGCTCGTGCAAACTGGTGTTTCGGGCCGACCGATTTTGCGGTTAGAATAGTCGTATCATCGGTGATGTCACAAAGGAGGAGCGAATGCGATCGGTCTTCATCGGCTGTGCGGTCCTGGCGATGCTCGCCGTCTGTCCGGCCTGCGACGAAGGGAACGGCGGGAGCGACGGCGACACGGACGCGGATTCCGACAGCGATACGGACGCCGACGCGGATTCCGATTCCGACGCGGACAGCGACGCGGACAGCGACGCCGACGCCGACGCGGACACGGACAGCGACGCCGACGCGGACACGGACAGCGACGCCGATACGGATGCTTCGATCTGCGAGCGCTGGAACGAGGATCGGGCCGACCTCGGCGAGGGGAGCTGGAGCGGGAACTCGACGAGTTGCGACGCCGGGGATGTCTCGGCGGACGGGCGCGCCAACGCTCTCAAGCTGATCAACCTCTATCGCTGGATCGCGGATCTGCCAGCGGTGAGCGACGACTCGGCGCGCAACTCCGGCGCCCAGGAATGCGCGCTGATGATGACCGCCAACGGCCAGTTGAGCCACGATCCGCCGTCGAGCTGGGATTGCTACTCGTCAGAAGGCGCCTCCGCCGCCGGTCAGAGCAATATCTCCTCCACGCCCGGCGTGAGCGCGATCGACCTCTACATGGTCGATCCGGGAAACCCCAGCACGATAGGGCACAGGCGCTGGATCCTCTCCAACAGCCTCGGTCCGGTCGGAATCGGCAGCACCGGAAGCTTTTCGTGCCACTGGGTGCTGGGAGGCAGCGGCAGCGCCGGGGCGTCCTACACGGCCTGGCCTTCTCCGGGCGTCTTTCCCTTCGAGGCGATCGGAGAGGTGAGCTGGGACTCGGTGGATTCCACGGGCTGGACGATTCAGAGCGACTCGATCAGTCTCTCCGGCGCGGAGGTCACGGTCACGGCGAACGACACAGAGATGCCCGTCGATGTGAGCTCGCTTTTGAGCGGATACGGATCGCAGCACGCGATTCGATTCGTTCCGAACGGCTGGACGAGCGAGCCGGGCACTACCTACCACGTTGAGGTGACGGGCGTCTCGCCGGCGATCAGCTACGAGGTGCAGATGGTCGGCTGCCAGTAGGCGCGGCGTTTCGGCGTCTCTGTCGGCGGCTCACTCGCGGATGATCGAGACTCGTCCCGAGCCGAGGTCGTACCAGGCGCCCACGACCCCGAACCGAGACCTTTCGACGAGATTCGCGAGGATGGCGCTTCGCTGGAGCGCCTGCTCGCAGACGAGGTGCACGTTTTTCTCGGCCGCGGCGTTCACGCGAGCCGCAGGGTCGTCGCGACCGGCGTCCTCGGTGGCCAGGACCGCGGGCAGCAGGCGGCGCATCACGTCGTCGATGCAGGGGCTCTCCGATTTGGTCGGCTTGCAGGCCGCGGCGACCGCCGCGGTGAGCGCGCCGCAGTCGCTGTGTCCCAGCACGACCAGCAGCGGGCAGGCGGTGTGGATCGCGGCGTACTCGAAGGAGCCGAGCGCGGCGTCGGTCAGCACGTTGCCCGCGTTGCGACAGACGAAAAGCTCGCCCAACCCGGCGTCGAACAGGTGCTCCGGGGGCAGGCGGGAGTCGGCGCAGCAGAGCACCGAGGCGAACGGAGATTGCCCCTCGGTCAGCCCGCGTCGTCGCTCTGGCCCGATTCGGTTCACATGAGTCGTCTCGCCCGAGACGTAGCGGGTGTTGCCGTCCACCAGGCGGCTCAGCGCAATCTCCGCGGTGATCTGTTTCTCGTCGGTCATCTCGGCCTCCTTCTCCTTTGGTTCCAGTCGGTTCAAATCATGTCAATTCTGCCCTTTTGTCGAGCACGAGACATGGTTCCGCCAAAAATTTTGAGGAGGTGCGCCTATGTAGTATATAGAACTACACGGAGGTGACGCATGAATCGCCCAACTCTGATCGCCGTCGTGGTTGTCGCCTCGCTGGCCGCGAGCGCGGCTGCCGGCGCGGATACGGACCGCAAGCTGACCTACCGGGCGAGCCAGATCTGGAACAGCGCCGTTCGCTTTCTCCGCGTGGACCAGGGCTTCGAGGTGCTGGAGAAGGACGACACGGCGGGCTATCTGCTGTTCGAGTACGAGGACCGCGGACGCACCTACAGGGCTTCCATGGAGGTTGTGCCGCTGGTCGACGAGGGACGCGAGCTGGTGCGCGTGCGGCTGCGTGTCAACGGAATGCCCGGGTACGTCGAGGTGATGCTCTTCGACAAGTTCGAAAGAAAGCTGCAGGACGAATACGGCCGACCGCCCGCGGCGAGTCTCGCAAAGGTCGCGCTCGACCAGGAGAGCAACTCCAGGAAGAAGAGCGGGCGGGGCTCGGCGACCGATCGCGAGCAGGCCGAGAACGAAGAGGATCTCGAAGTGGACGAGCAGGACCTGGAGGACTCCAGCGAGGAGGACGACTGAGATGAGCGAGCGGACGTTGTGCGTGATCAAGCCCAACGCCGTGCGGGCCAACCGCATCGGCGAGATAGTTCGAAGTTTCGAGCAGGAGGGCCTGCGCCTCGCGGCGCTGCGGATGACCGAGCCGGGGCGAAGCAACATCGAGACGTTCTACGCCGAGCACTCCCGGAAACCTTTTTTCGGCAGATTGGTGGATTTCATGACCTCAGGGCCGGTGGTGGCGATGGTGCTGGAGGGCGAGGACGCGGTCGGCAGGTGTCGCAAGATAATGGGTGCCACCGATCCGTCCGAGGCCGCTCCGGATACCATACGAGCGCTGTTCGGAGACAACATGACCGAGAACGCGGTGCACGGATCCGATTCGCCCGAGTCGGCGGCCCGCGAGGTGGCGTTCTACTTCGGTGGATTCGAAATTTTCTGATTGCCTCGGCTCAAAGCCGAAGACAGCCCCCTTTCACCCGAGCTGTCTTCGTTTCCGAGCGGAAACGAGGGACGGGCTTGTGTCCGGAAGCGCAGCCGATTAATGTTGCCAAACTTGGTTGGGCTCGCAGAGCCAAGGGATGGAGCGATTCGAGATGCGCCTCAGGTCGTACGGCAAAACCGATGTTGGAAGGCGGCGGAAGGTCAATCAGGATTCCTTTCTCTGCGACGATCGGATCGGCATGTTCATAGTGGCGGACGGCATGGGCGGTCACGCCGCCGGAGAGGTGGCATCGCGCGAGGCTGTCGAGGTCATCCACGACATGGTGCTGCGCGGTGCGGATGTAATCGATCGGTTTCGCGAGCAGCCGCTGACCAGGGAGACTTCTCTTTCGATTTGTAGGCTGATGGAGAGCGCGGTGCAGTCCGCGACCTACATGGTGTACGGAATCGCGGAGCAGGATCCGGGCTACCAGGGGATGGGCACCACTGTCTCGGTGTTGCTGCTGGTGGGGGCATACGGCATCACGGCGCAGGTGGGAGATACGCGAGTCTACTGCGTCCGCGACAATGAGGCGATCCAGCTCACAGAGGACCACACCCTGATAAACTGGCAGATTCGCGAGGGAGTGATCAGCCCGGAGGAGGCCGGCCGCGCCCCGCATCGTAACGTGATTACCCGGGCGGTGGGCAACAGGGACTATGTGCAGGTAGACACCCAGCTGATTTCCATCCAGGTCGGCGACATGTTCCTGATCTGCTCCGATGGGCTGCACGGCTACGTGAAGCGCCGCGAGATACCCGGGTTTTTCGAAGACGGAATAGAAAAGGCCAGCGAGAAGCTGGTGCAGACGGCCAACCAGCGCGGCGGCAAGGACAACATCACCGTCGTGACCGTCGAAATTCTGAGCTGACGATTCACTCCGTTTTTCTTCGGCCTTTTCAGAAGACGTAGCCGGCCTGGAGGGCGACCCCGAAGCGCCGTCCCACTCCGCATGGGATCGGCGGCGAATCGTCGCTGGGCTCGAGATCGGTGCAGTAGAGCGGCTTGGAGGCGTCTCCGCCGGCCTCGATGCTGGCCGTGAGCGACAGATCGATCATGTCGGCGATCGTGTAGAACACGCCCGGCACGATCCCGAACGAGGCCATCGCGGCGCTCTGGGCCGTGCCCAGGTAGACGGTGGGCTGCAGCGCGAGCTGGATGCCGAGCGACTCGTCGAGCAGGCGGTACTGCGCCCCCAGATTGGGGATCAAGAACATTCCCGCCGCCGAGAGGTCCTCCTCCTCCTGGGCCTGTCTTCCTTGTTCCAGGCCGTGCTCGTACTCGGTGTAGGACAGCACGGTCACCAGGTAGGTGATGTCCGTGTAGATGGTGAGGTGGTCGATCGGGGCGAAGCTGGCGATGATCCCGGGCTCGATGCCCCACATCGTCGCGTCTTTCGTCTCGTGCACGTCCCGATCCCAGGTTCGCGCGGGCAGGTAGAGGCTCGCCGCGCCGATTCCGCTCTGGAAGCGCTCGCCGGTGTGGGTCGGGAAGGTGAGGCGCAGCGCCATCCCGATCCGGGCGATCTCCGAACGGTGGAATAGCGTCTTGATGTCGAGCGACAGAAAACCGAAGGCCGCGCCGCTGTAAGACGAGTCGCCGTAGACGTATTCGGCGGCGGTATCGTTCTCGGTGGGATCGATCGTCTCTCCCTCGTTGCTTCCCTCGCGGTACTTCCAGAGCTGGTCGTGCGAGAGCTTCTCGGCGGTCAGCACCTCGATGCCGAGCCCCAGCTCGAGGAACTCCCAGGGCGACCAGGCGCCCTCGAGCAGCATGGAGAAGTCGGTGAGCTCGTAATCGTTGAGCCCTTCGATCTCGCTGCCGCCCATCGCGTTGGCCGTGGTGGTCAGCACCTCGTTGTAGACGCCGCTGTGCTCGAGCCCGAGCTGGATTCCGACCGACGAGCGGGCCAGGGTGGTGCGCGGTCTCCCCATCTCGCCGTCGAACCCCAGCGCCGGGAGGAAGCCGGAGTGTAGACGCTCCTCGACCTTGCTCGCCGCCAGCAGCTCCTCGTCAATCATCGAGCCGCCGCCTCCGGCGTCCAGGTATCCGGGCGGAAGCTCGTTGCCCTCCTCGTCGTACTCCTTGCGCTGCGGAGGCTGCGGTTGTTGCTGCGGTTGTTGCTGTTGCTGGCCGGGCGAAGCGGCAGCCGCTTGCCCCGCCTCAGCCTGTCCGCCGGCGGTGGGCGTCTGAGACGGTGCCGCCGTCCCGGGCGGCGCTTGCCCGGACTGCTGCAGCGCGACGCGGGCCGCGGTGGCGACGCGATCGTCCTTTTCGTTCTGGGCGATCTGCATCAGCACCGGTACGCTGGCGGACTCGGCGCGCTTGGCCAGGATGTTGACCGCTTCGTAACGCAACCTTGGCTCGGGATCGTACTGCGCCGTCTCGGCGATCCACTTGCGGATGTTCTCGCCGGGCTCCCTGGCCAGTCTCCGCAGCGCGGCGAGGCGTACCCCCTTCTCCGATGCCCGCAGGTTGGCCACGGCCTGCTGCACCGACCATCCGCTCGAGTCCGGAACCTGGACCTGCTCTCGAGCGGAGGGAGGCGGTTGCCCGCCCTGCGCGCCGACGACCAGCGGCGAGAAGAGGACGTAGAGCAGCGCAAGGGTGGCTGGGAAGAACGGGGCTCGCGATCTCATCTGGTTCCTCCGTCAATGGGTTTCAACGACGACAATAAGTCATATGTGCCGGCCAGGTTAAGATCGAATGATTACGTGCAAATTATCCCCGCTTGCGGGAGGCGTCAATGCCGCGTTCCGGCTCCCTTCTTGACGGCGGGAGAGCGGCGGCCTAACTTGTTTCACTCGGGAATCGGCGGTTGTCGGCGGACTTCGGACGCGCGGGGCGGGAGAGCCGGCCGTGCGGAGGGACGGAGAATGGACGGCGAGGAGCTACCGCAGCGATTCAGGCTAGGCCACGGCACGATGCGCCTCAGCTCCTATCTCGCGTGCGGTCTGGTGGCGGCGGCGGCGCTTGTCGCTGTTTTCGGTGTCCACATGAACGCCTTGTCGATCGAGGCTCCGGCCGAGCACACCGGGGCGTTCGTGCTGATTCTTTTTCTGTTGGCCGCGGCCGCGGCGCTGTGGTTCTCGGTCCGCCGGCGTTTCACCGGCTGGTTGACCGTGGACGACGCCGCGCTGCGCATCGAGCTGGGCGGGCGCACGCGCGTCGTGCCGTGGGACCGGATCAGGACCGTGGCCCACGACTACCGGACCATTTTCCACGACGAGCGGGTCTCGGAGGTTTCGACCAGCGGAGGGTCCGAGGACTCGGGCCTGCTGACCGTGGAGGCGACCGGCAGCCGCAGGAACGCCAGCCAGGCGGCCATTTTTTCGGCCGATCCCGATACGATCGTGATCGAGGTTGAAGGTGCGAGCAAGCCCGTGGTCATCGCGGGCGCGGCGTTGTACGATCCCAAGCGGGCTTTCGATACGATCCTGCAGGCCGTCGAGAGGAAGCTCGTCGATAGACCGGGCGGCTGAGCAGCGTCGGTCGTCGGTTTGCGGACAGGAGGAGAGGGGAGAGATGCCAAGCGACTTTTTCCTGAGAGCGGGGTTGGCAATCGCCGTCGTCTGCGCGGTATCCGGGGGTGGGTGCGAGACGGGGGGCGGGGCGAATATCAATCTGCCGGACGGCGGAGACACCGATGCGGACGGCGACAGCGACGCGGACACGGACGGCGATACCGACACCGATGCCGATGCCGATGCCGACGCGGACAGCGACACCGATACCGACGCGGACAGCGACACCGATACCGATACCGACACCGATGCCGATACCGACGCGGACAGCGATACCGATACCGACACCGATAGCGATGCCGATGCCGATACGGACGCGGACAGCGACAGCGACGCGGACGGAGACGGCGATACCGATACCGACACCGATACCGATGCCGATACGGACGCGGACAGCGACACCGGATCGGCGCCGCTCTACCTGGTAAGCATCGATCACCTTGCCAGTCCGACGCGCCTTTTGAAGATCGACGTGGCCAGCGGGGAGGGGACCGTCGTCTGCGAGCTGCCGGCGGGCTACGACGAGATAAACTACCACTCGAGCACGTTCTCCAGGAACGGCGTGCTGTTCGCCTCCAACCACGACGATTCCTACATAGACGTCATCGATCCCTGCACCTGCGAGGTCACTCCGGTCGGTCCCACCGGCTACGGTTCGATTCCGGGAATCACCGCCGACTACGGGCTGGGGTTGTTCGGAATCGAGACCACCTCGGATCTGCTGGTTTCGATCGATCCCGGCACAGGCACCGGCACGGAGGTGGGAAGCCTCGGCGAGGACTTCACCACATCGGGGGCCACCTGGTCCGACGAGCTGGGCAGCGACGGGGGGCTGTACGGAATCAACGGCGGGACCAATTACCTATACACGATCGATTACGCGACCGGTGCCGCCACCCCGCTGGTCGAGATCACCGGCGTCGACTTCCAGGCCGTGGGCGTCGAGATG
>CAZHCG010000005.1:0-69081 GCA_964530995.1 uncultured Myxococcales bacterium | reverse complement strand
AACCTCACCCAAATGGGTGAAAAAAAGCAGCTTTTTTCCATAAAAAACATTAGAACCGAATAGACACCAGCACAATCGAAGCACACCGTCCCAAGCATCCCGGCTCGGCCCCGCGCATCCCCTTCGCCGCCGGCCGGTCCGCCACACATCCCCCTCTCCGCTCGCCGGAGAGGGGGGCCGAAGGAAGGCGAGGCGTGCTGGTCCGAGGATGGTATCATCGCGACCGGTGGTCGCCTCTTGATCGTCTCCTGCTCGATCGCGATCGCATTCGATATCCTGATGCCGGTGGCGCTCGTCGATCTGGTGGGAGCCGGGGGAGCGAGAGCGCTGACCGAGAGCCTCGGCCGGACCGCGGGCATTCTGCTGGTCGAGGGCCTGGTAGCGATCCTGGGCCTGACCGCGCCGGCGATAATCTGCGCTTCAGCGTGTCTGAGGGGCTACCACTTGGCTTGGGCCAGCAGGGCGAAGCCGAGTCTATTCGTCACATTGTCGTCTTCGTACTTCTTGTATCCCGTGCTCTCATGCTCCACGTCCCGCACGTACTTCGTGCGATTCTTGTCCAACGTGTAGCGCAGCTCTCCCAGCACCACGAAAAAAGGTGCCACATCCCACTTGAGCGTCAGCTTGGCGGAGATGATGTCGAAAGCCGACTCGCCCGCCGGCAGAATCTCCCAGTCGTCCTCGGAGCGTATCACCAGCGTGCTGCGTCCCGCGCCCAGCGTGGGCCAGTCCCCGACCACCGTGCTCATGTCGCTGTCGTCCGTCGTCATCGTAGCCGGCTGCTTGTAGCCGAAGATGATCCCCGGCGTCAGCCGGGCCTTCTCGAAGTAGTAGTCCAAGCCGCCGGCAACGAACCACTCCGGAGACAGATCGGCCCCCTCGGGAAAGGCCCGGTACGGAAAAACGCCCGGAACGTTGAAAACCACGTAGTGCGGATTTCTGAAAATGAAATCGGCATGGACGCGCAGCTTGCCGAACCGCAGCTTTCCGATCGCCGAGCTGGCCATCGCCGGCTGGACGATCGACTTTTCCGCCTCCTCGAAGCTGAGCAGGGACTGCGCCACGCAGGTGTATTCTCCCGACAATGACCACGAAAACCCACTGTCGTACTGTTGCTCGGCCGTCAGCACGCTGGCCGGATCAGGGGCCACCCGGTACAGCCTGAAGTCGACCGAGGTGCCGATCGGCAACCCCTGGTGCAGAGTCAGCCGGGTCGATCCCCCGTATGACTCCATCGTCTCGCCGCCCAACGAGGTCCCTGCCGCGGTGAGAAACGGACCGCGCTGGAAGTATCCGCCGTTCGCCTCCCAGAAGAGCCAATCGATGATCTCGATCCCGAAACCGCCCAGGGCCCCGTAATACGTCTGCTGCTCGTTGAGCTCGTTGTTGAGCAGCCGCGCGGTCTTGGCTCCGGCAAAGACGTATCCCGAATGTGCCTCGCCCACGTTGAAATCCCACTTCAACCGCGCGCCGGGAACCTGCCCCTTCTTGTTGGGAAAGATCCTCTCCCCACCCCAGGTGATATCGTAGGTGTAGCCCAGAAGGAAGCGTTGCGAGTCCATCGGAAACAGCGTCAGGTTGACGTTGTCTCCCGTGTAGTCATCGCGCTCGGTGTACAGGTTGAGCTTGAGATAGGAGCCGTCGTCGCCGATCACCGTCTCGTTCTCCCACGTGTCCTTGTCGACGAAGTTCTGCATCTCGAGGACCAGGGCGGCCTCCGCGTCGAGCCTCGGGAAGTAGGAAGGCATCTTCTTGTACAGAACCAGTTGCGTCTCGGTCTCCCAGCCGCGCTTCTCCTGCTGCAGCCCCTCGAAGAACAGCTCGTCGTCCGCGGGTCCGATCCCGATGCTGGGCGATCGTTCCTTGGTTCCGGCCAACAGGTTGTCGTCGCTGAAGACGAACGTGATGCGAGTGTCCATGAACCTCTGTCCATCGACTCCGTCCTCCCCGGTTTCGTCTTCGGTCGGCTGTTGCTCTTCCTCGGTCTCGACGGGCCGTACGCAGCGCCCGCCCTCGCAGATCCGCTCGCCCTTGCAGTCCACGTCCTTGACGCAACCGAGCTCCCGCGGCGGCGAGACGCAGCTTCCCTGCTCGCAGACGCGCTCCCCCTTGCAGTCGGTGTCCTTGACGCATCCGGCCGGAGTCGTCCCGGCGGCAGGCTCGCTCGCGCCTTCACCCGGCTCTTCCTCCGCAGCGAGAGACTCGTCCCGCTCGCTCGCGGCCTCCCGTTCGACCTCGTCCTCCTGTTCGGCCCCGGCCTCCTCTGCCTCCGTCTCGCCCTGCTCCTGTGCGACCAGCGCGGGTGCGCTCAGAGCCAGAATCGCCGCTACCCAGGCCGCCGCTGATCTCGGTGTGCTCTTCATCTGTGATCGGCTCCTTGGAAGTTGCTTCTCGCCGTTGATCCATCCGGGCGCTCACGCGGCGAATCGCCCGTGCGTCCCGCCGCCGTCAGTTCACGAAATCGTCGGAGTCGCGGGGTGCCAGCTTGAAGTCGTCGAAGTGGTAAATCAGGACGCCACGCAGCGCGGTGAAGCCGTCGTCGATCGCGACCGCGGGCATCTCGCCGGAAGGCCCCTGTCCTCCGCTGAAGAAGAAATCGTCGACCAGCAATGTACCGTCCACCACGAACTGGCCGTAGCCGGCGTCCGCGTTGGTCACCGTCGGGGATTCGATCTCGACCAGCACGCCCTCGTAGTCCTCGGCCTGCGAGCCGCCCGTCGCGACGTCCGCGGACGACACGACCTCGGGCGCGGGCAGGCTCTCGGTTCCGGTCTCCACCAGATCGCCGGTGCTCTGCACCACGATCTGCGACATGTCGTAGTACTCCTGGTACACGCCGGTGACGTCCACGACGTCCCCGCGCTGCAGATCGGCTTCCGCGAACGGCTCGTTGTAGAGATAGAGCAGGATCCCGGAGAACGCTCCCGCCTGCGGATCCTCGACGAAGGCGTACTGCTCTTCCTCGTGCACCGGCGAGGTGACGACCGCTCCCTCGATGGTCACGACCTCGTTTTCGGAAACCTCTCCCTGTTGCACGTCGTAGATCGTATCCGCTTCAGTATCCGTGTCCGTGTCGACCTCGCCGCTGTACCCCACGAAATCCTCCATCTCCCGCGGCGAGATCTGGAACTCCTCGTAGGAGTAGCGCAGCGGTCCGACCACGGCCTCGAAGGTGTCCCCCTGGCCGGGCTCGAGGTGAGGACCCGAGGGCCCGCCGCCCTCCTCGAAGAAGAAATCGTCGACGACCAGCCCGCCGGTAACCTCGAAATTGCCGTAGCCCAGATCGGCCTGGGTCACCTCCACGTCCTCGACCCGCACCAGCACGCTCTCGTAGGCCTCGGCCAGCGAGCCGCCGGTCTTGATGTCGGCCGGATCGACCACGTCGGGTCCGGGCACGTCGCCGTAATCGTTGATCGTCAGGTCACCGGGCGCCTCGACCGTCAGCTCGGACACTCCGTAGAACTCGGTGTACTCGCCGGAGACGTCGATCACCGCGCCGGGAGTCAGATCCTCGCCGTGCTCGGCCAGCACCTCGCTGTACATGTAGAGGTAGATTCCCGAGTACTGTCCCGCCTCGGGCTCCTCGACGAAGACCACCGAGCCCTCGATATGCGCCGGAGAGGTGACCACCACTCCGCTCAGCGCGACCTGGCTCCCCTCGGCGACGTTGCCCTGGCGGATGTCGTAGATCGTTGTGTCGGCGTCGCCGTCGGAATCCGAATCGGTGTCGCCGTCGCCGTCGGAATCCGAATCTCCGCCTCCGTCTCCGTTGTCCGTGGCGCCGCATGCCCCGATCAAGAGAGCCACCGACAGGGAGGCGGCCATCGCGGCGATCAATGTGCGAAAGAAAAGTGACATCGTAGCTCCTCCATTACACGGGCGGAGGCCCGGCCTCCGCTGGTTTTCCTGGCCGTCAGCGGCCCTCTCCGCCGATATCGATATCTTGCGAGCCCCGCACGTAGACAATCCAGCTCGGGCTGGCCGCCATGTGGTAGCGCAGGTTGCCTGCGATGCGCTCGATCGTCTCTCCGCTCAGCTCGGCCGGATCGATCTCCGGAGCCGTGTAGGCGCTGACCACGTTGATCGCGCCCTCGCCGCTGGAGCAGTCTCCCGCCGGATCGACGAGCACCTTCCATTGCCCGTAGGTGTGGTATCCCTCCGCCACCGGGCAGACCTCGACGTTCGTCACCTCGACCAGCGCGCTCTCGTAGGGCTCCATCGAGTCGTCGTCGGCGAGCAGCTGAGCGTCGATCCGCACTGCGTCCGGCAAGTCGGCCGTTCCCTGGGCCTTCCACGACGGAAAGCCCAGCTCGGTGAAGCCGAAGAACTCGTCCACCGTGCCGCGCAGCTCCGCGATCCGATCGCCGATCTCCACGTCGGGACGAGAGAAGCTGTAGACATAGACCGAGCTATAGAACAGGTCCGGCTCGCTGGTGTCCGTCACGTAGAACCCGTCCCGCGAGACCCCGGTCACCACCGCTGTCCGTCCTTCGAGATCGATCTCGGCGAACTCCCCGCGCAACCCGGAGCCGAGGTGCATCCCGCTCTCCTGCGCGTTGCGGATCGTGGGGTGCCTGAAGTGGAGCGTGGGCGAAAGGCCGGTGGCGTAGCCGCCGGGCCGTTCCTCGCTGCCCGTGTCCTCGACCCAGATGCTGGCCGTGGAATGGATCTTCTCCACCGAGACCTCGACTCCCTCGGCGATTCCTTCGCTGACCTCGAGCCAGCGCGTCTGACCGGAGCTGAGCTTGCCCCGCGGCTGCAGGTCGAGGTGCACCTCTCCGGAGAACCAATCCGCCGTGGAGCCGTCGCCGTCCACCGCGCGGACGTCGAGCAGGTAGGTCAGCGGTTGCGAGCTGAACGCCAGCGGCTGATCGGCCGAGCCGGTCTCCCCCTCGCGCAGCGTCACCTCGAACGTGGCCGGGCCCTTCAGCTCGCTGTCGAGCCGCACCTCGCACGAAACCGCCGCAGCGACCGCCGCCCCGACCAGCGCGACCCCGATCGCGGCGATCATTCGTTTCGCTCCGAGCATCCGCATGCTCTTCGTCCTCTCAATAGGTCGGCGCGATCCGACCGTCCTCGAAACCTATGCCGCGCACGCACTGCCCCGTACCCTGCTCCACCTCGAAACAGACCGGGATGCTCTCGTAGTCGCGGATGTAGTCGATCACCGCGTCCCGCATCGAGATCCCGGTGTCGATCTTGGTCGTGTTGCGCTTGAGCATCTCGAACCCGCTCCCGCCCCAGGCGATGTAGTTGTTGGTCGCCATCTCGTAGACCTTGTCCGAGCGCATCGGCTCTCCGGCGATGACCACGTCCTCGGCGACTCCGGTGCGGCAGTTCATGGTGAAGCCGAGGTTCGAGACCTGGATCTGGCTCGAGCAGCCGCGCCCCGCGCTGCGCCGCGTGGCGTAGTCGAGCATCTCCTGCACCTCGGCGCCGCTGAGGTACATCGTCGTGATCGTGTTCTCGAACGGGAGCACGTTGAACATCGTCTCAATCGTCACCGGACGCGGCTCGTCGTCGTCCCCGTCCGGACCGAGGATGTTGGTCCGCATGCCCAGCGAGTTGGTCATCGCGAAGTCCGTCTCGACGTACTTGCGGTACTGCATCGCCTCGGCCACCAGGTTGCCCAGCATGCTGTCGCCGCCCGTGGTCCCGAAGCGGTTCACGTCCCGGCTGGCGCGAGTCACCACGCGGCCCAGGTCGTACTCCTGGTAGAGCCGGCGCACGTAGTCCTCCAGCAGGTAGAGCACGTCGGGGTCCTGCGGCACCGTGTTGTCCACCGGGAACAGCTCCAAGCGATGCGACCGGATCCGGCCGTCGCGCACCACCAGGTCGAGGCGCGCGACGAACTTGGAGAACGCCTGCGGGTGGGCCATGATCACGTCGCGCCGCCACTCGTCGGGGCAGACCTGCGCCGCATCCAGAGCCTGCCCCCCGCCTTCCTCGTCGATGTCGTAGTAGCCGTCCTCGACCATCCCGGCGACGTACTCCGGCTCCGGGTCGTAGGGAATCACCTTGGGTGGATCGAGCGCCACGTGGTGGTGGCCGCCCAGGATCAGGTCGAGACCGCACACGTTGCGGCCCACCAGCTCGTCGGTGCCCAGCCCCAGGTGGCTGAGCAGGATCAGCACGTCCACCTCCGGACGCAGCACGTTTACGTGCGCCTGGACGGTCTGCACGGCGTCGAACGGGATGATCCCCATCGAGTTGCCGCCCTCCTCCAGGCTCGTCATCGAGCTGGTGTTGCCCATCCCGATCACGCCCACCTCGAGCCCGTGGAGATTGAACACCACCCAGGGCCGCACCAGCTCGTCGAAGCGACCGGCGAAACGCTTGGCGGCCTGATCGAACTCGTAGTTGGCCGCCAGGACGGGGAAGCCGGCCCACTGCTGAAACTGGTCGACGATGTTGGTCGGGCCGAAATCGAACTCGTGGTTGCCCATCGCGAAGACGTCCACCCCGGTCAGGCTCAAGGCGCGGATCTCCGGCTCGCCGTGGAACAGGTTGAAGATCGGCGCGCCCTGGAAGAGATCCCCCGAATCGACGTACAGCGACCTGCCGGCCTCCTTCCGCTCGCGTTCGATGATGTGAGCGACGCGGGCGATCCCGCCGTAGGGCCCGCGCCCGCCGACCAGCCCCAGCTTCTCCTCGGTGTACATCGGCGTGTGATCGTAGGGCAGAATGCGGGAGTGGATGTCCGAGGTGTGCAGGATCGTGAGACGCACGTCGCGCCCCGCCAGATCCGGATTGTCACCGCTGTACAGGCAGGTGATCGCGCACAGACCGCAGGCGGCCGCCATCGGAAGGAGCAGCGACCGGCGCAGAACACGGACGATCTTCTCAATAGCAGGCTCTGATCTCATCTCGATGTGCTCTTCCACTTCTATCAAAACACCTTACCAAAAGCCGAATGGCGTGCAATCAATGCCTCTTCCCTCGAAGGCAGCCTACCTTTTTTCTTCTCACCGCAGTGTGACGAGCTGATGAGCGCTTCCGAAACGAGAAGACCGCGTTCTGGCCCTGTCGCTCGAAGCGGGCCGAAGATCCCGCCGGCAAAATGTGGCACAATGATCCGGGAGGCGGGATGCAATCACGGTCGAGAAGAGATTTTCTCAAGCGAGCGGGCGGCGTTTTCGCCGCCGGGATGACGGGCGGCCTCAGGCTGGCTTGCGATGGGTGCGGGTGCGCCGGCGGTCCTGCGTCCGGAGGGAAGCAGCGGACCGCTGCGGGAGGAGGGAGAAAGGGGCGGCCGGGATACCTCGAGCTCCATCGCAGCGGGGAGCTCGCCCGCCGGGGGGACGCGTTGTGGGAGACGATGAGCAACTGCAGGCTCTGTCCCCGGCGCTGCGGTGTCGATCGCCTCTCCGGAGAGGAGGGGTTCTGCGGGGCCTCGTCCGTCCTGGAGGTCGCCTCGCATCAGCTGCACTGGGGCGAGGAGGAGCCGCTGGTGGGCGGCGGCGGGTCGGGGACGATCTTCCTGTCCAACTGCGGCCTGCGCTGCGTGTTCTGCATCAACTGGCGGATCAGCCAGGGTGGACGGGGCACGGAACGCAGCCCGGAAGATCTGGCCGAGATGATGCTCGAGCTCCAGGAGAAGGGCGCCCTCAACATCAACGCCGTCACCCCGACCCACTACTCGCCTCACATCGTCAAGGCGTTGGATCTGGCGGCCGGGCGCGGGCTCCGTCTGCCGCTGGTATACAACACGTGCGGCTGGGAACGGGTGGAGGTGCTGAAGCTGCTCGACGGCGTTGTCGATATCTACTTGCCGGATTTCAAGTACTCCGATCCCGAGATGGCCGCTGTCTACTCTTCCGGAGCGGAGAGATACCCCGAGCTCACCGAACGGGCGTTGCTCGAGATGCACCGCCAGGTCGGCGTGGCCCGTCCGGCCGAGGACGGAAGGATCTACCGCGGGCTGATGATCCGTCACCTGGTGATGCCGAACGACGTCGGCGGCAGCGTCGACGTGATGAAATGGATAGCAGCCAACCTGCCCGCAGATACCTATGTCAACATCATGTCCCAGTACCGTCCGATGTACAAAGCCCACGAGTTCGAACGCATCTCGCGCCCCATCACCGACGAAGAATACGAGGAAGTGATCAACGCAGCGCGTCGCGCCGGTCTTACCAACCTCGAAATCCAGGGCTGAGCGGACCCGATCGAGAGCCTCTCGCCAGGGGGTTCGCCTACTGCTACTGGCAGGTGTACGAGATCACCGAGACGCGGTCGGCGTAGACCTCGATCTCCGACAGCTCTCCGGGGCCGGGGAAGACGCTGCAGCTCAGGCCTTCCGGGGGCGTCACCGAGATGCCCGCGGTCCCGGGGTCCACGTTGGGAAAGGAGACGAAGCCGGCGCCGCCGTCGGGTATCGTGTCGCCGAGCTGCGGCGTGCTGCCGGCGAAGACGAACGGGTCGTCGTGGGTCGAGTCGATCTCGACGCGCGCCCCGACCACCGGCTCCAGCGCGGGAGTGTCCACTCCGACCACGACGAAGCCCTTGCTCGCGTCCACGCTCATTCCCAGCGTTCCCATCACGTAGTCGGTGGTGGAGCGGGAGCTGACGAACGAGGTCAGCGTGAAGTCGCTCTGTCCGGCGTGGCCGTTGAGCATGTAGTCGGCGTAGCCCGTCGCCTCCGCCCGGAGCTCGAAGGGTACGTCGGCCGAGACCTCCCCCGTCGCGGTCTCACCTTCCACCTCGACCGGATCGCCGTCGAAGCTGACCGTCGCTCCCTGCGGAGCGCCGCCGCCGACCGCGTCGACCAGGCGCACCGTGGCGGTGACGGTGCTCGCTTCCTCGGCCTCTGTGTCGGTGTCCGCGTCCCCGGCATCCGCTGCGGTGCCCTCGGCGTCTCCGCAGGCGACCAGGCAGTGCGCGGCCAGGATCACAGCTGCCATTTTCGTAATCCAAACTGACCTGCTCATGGCTTTCTCCGTTCGATTCTCAGCGTTGATCGGCCTTGACGAACCTCATCTGGTAGGCGATCTCGGCGGCCATCTCCCGCGCCCGCCGCGAGTAGCTCTCGTCCTTGGCGATCCGCTCCACGGCCGGCATCGCCTGGCGGTCTCCGATGTGCGCGATCTCGCGGAGGATCCTCTCGACGACCGGCGTGCCGCGGCAGAGCAGCACCTCGTGACCGGTGAAGTCCTCGGCCACGACCTCCGGGCAGCGCTCACTCCGGTCGACCTCTTCGATCAGGCTCACCAGGTGGTCCGAGCTGACCGCGGCGCCGATGTGGCCCAGCGCCTCCATCGTCGGACAGAGCACGCGCAGGTCGGTTTCGGCGGAAAGCAGCTTGTGCAGGTACTCGAGCGCCGCCGGCGAGCCCAGCCGGCCCAGCACCCAGATCCCCACCACCGCCTCCTCGTTTCCCAGCTCTCCGCTCTTCAGCGCGCCGGCCACCGCCCTCCCGGCCCGCTCGACCTGGCCCTGGTCGACCACGTGCCTGTTGCGACCCAGGGTGCCGATCCCGATCAGCAGATCCTTTCTGTGCTCGTCCATCTCCGAGAGGGACGCGGTCGCCTTTTGGAGCGGACGCAGCTCCTCCAGCCCGGACAGCGACTCGAAGACCTCGGGGCTCCGCTCGCGATCGCTCTCGTCGGCGATGTCCGCGAGCTGGTTGGAGATGCGGGCCAGCGCCATCATCGCCGCCGCGCGCTCCAGCGGCTCTCCCTCTTCGAGCAGATCGGCCAGCTCGTCCGCCAGCCGTCGATCGATGCGCACGCCCGCCGCGTAGGCCACCCACTCGCGCCCCTCTCCGGGTTCGGAGAGCACGCGCTTCAGCTGCTCGGTCACGCGCGGGTCGCCGACGAGCTGGATCGCCTCCTCCACGGCCTCGGCCCGGTCTCCCCCGTCCTCGGAGCGCAGCAGGGAAAGCACGTTGTGCCGCCTGGTCTGGGTGACCAGCACGCCGCTGCCGAGCTGATCCAGAACCAGGATGTTGATCGCCAGCGCGAGCAGCACGACGACCGCCTTCTTGGTGCCGGTCACCTTGATCGCGCCGGTGTCCAGCTCCTGCCCCCCGCCGCGGGACGCCGGTTTGCCGACCACTGCTTCCGCTCCCCAGATCAGCCTGATCACCAACAACGCCTCGGCGAGCGCCGCCAGTACAGCGAGCAGAGTCAGGCCTCCGATCAGCAGCAGGTTGTCAGCGGGGGATGTCGATCGATTCGCCACGAAGTCGCCGGCCGGAATCACGGCCGCTATCGAGCCTCCCAGCAGCACCGCCGAGGCGATCGCCAGCACGGCCGCGGAGGCGATCAACCGGCGAATGCCGCTCATGATTCCTCCGCGGGCTCGGCGCCGAGCCTGCGCCCGTCCAGCTCGATCTGGCCGGCGGCCCGGAGCACCGCCTCGAAGTTCTCCTCGGGCACGGAGATGAAGCTCGATCTCGTCAGCATGCGGACCCGGCCGACCGCGGAGCGCGGCAGGCCGCTGCGCTCCACGATCTCCTTCATCAGCGACGAGATCCTGAGCCCGTCCTTGCGCCCGGCGTCCAGGTAGATCTCGCGCGCACCCTCCTGTGTTTCTTTCGCTCCGGTGTCGTCGCTCTCGCGCGCCTCGCCCCTGTCGCGATCGGCCGACTTGTCCCTGGTCTCGCCGGAGCGGGGCCGCTCGGATTGCTCCTTCTTCTCGGGTCGATCGCCTTTTGTCTCGCGCTCCTCGCGCGGCGTCTCGACGGAGCCTTCGGCCTGCGGCTTGCGCTTGCGGCGGGAACGGCGGCTCGCCTTGCGCTCCTCATCCTTCTTGCGGCCGCCGCCCCTCTCGTCGCGGAGACGAGCGATCTTCTCCAGGCCCTCGAAGTGCGCCGCCAGCAGGCCGGCCACGATGCGATCCGCGCTGATGTCCTGCAGCACGCGTCGCGCCAGCCCGATGAACTCGCCGTCGGGACCGCCGGACAGAGCGCGCCTGAGCGTCTCCAGCCTGGCCAGCTCCTGGTCGCGCTCGGCCAGCTTCCCGCTGGGCAGCGTGCGCTCCACCGGAAAGATCTTGTAGGTCAGCCTCAGAAAGTAGAGGTTGCCGATATCGTGCGGCGTGATCAGCGAGACCGCGGCGCCGTGGCGCCCCTGCCGCCCGGTTCGCCCGGTACGGTGCACGTAGCCCTCCAGCGACTCGGGAAAGGAGTAGTTGATCACGTGGCTGAGGTGGGAGATGTCGATCCCGCGGGCCGCCACGTCGGTCGCCACCATGAAGCGCAGCTCGCCGCTGCGCGTCGCCGTCATCACCCGCTCGCGCTCGGCCTGGGACAGATCGGAGTTGATCCAGTCCACGTCGTAGCCCGACTTGCTCAGGTGCCGCGCCACCACCTGGGTCTCGTCGCGCGTGTTGCAGAAGATGATCGCCGACTCGGGCCGCTCGGCCTCGATCACGCGCACCAGATCGCCCGGGCGACCTGCTCCCGAAACGAGGTAGACGTAGTGGCTGATCTCCGTCGCGGCCACCGCATCGCCCGAGACCGAGATGCGCAGCGCCTCGTCCATGTAGCGCCCGGCCAGCCGCTGGATGTCGTCCGGAATCGTCGCCGAGAACAGCAGGTTCTGGCGCCGTTCGGGCAGCCGCTCCATGATCTCGGAAAGCTCCTTTTCGAAGCCCATCGAGAGCATCTCGTCCGCCTCGTCGAGCACCAGGACGCGCAGCCCATCGAACGAGATCGTGCCGCGTCTCAGGTGGTCGAGCACGCGTCCCGGCGTGCCGGCCACCACCGCGCACCCGGCCCGGACCTCCTCGACCTGCTTGGAAAACGAGGCGCCGCCGTAGATCGCCGCGCACGACAGCCCCCGCTGCTCGCCGATCGCGTCGACCTCGCGCGAGACTTGCAGCGCCAGCTCGCGCGTCGGGGTCAGCACCAGCGCCTGGACGCGATCTGCGTTCGGATCGAGCCTCTGGGCCATCGGTATCCCGAAAGCGGCGGTCTTGCCGGTGCCGGTCTGGGCCATCACGATCACGTCCTGGCCGGACATGATCTCGCCGTAGGTGCGGGCCTGCACCGGCGTGGGGCGCTCGAATCCCAGCTTCTCGATCGCCCGGGCCACCTCGGGCAGCAGCTCGAAGCCCTCGAAGGATGCCCCGTTCTCCACCAAGCTCTCGTCTGCGGGTGAGGCGTTGCTGTTCTCCAGGTTGTCGCTCATCGGATCTCCCGTCGCTCTCGTTGTTTGGACAGCCAGGGTCTCGTATTGTTCCGCCGCGAAAGACGCGGCTTCCCCGCGCCCCGGCGGACGCCGTGTTAATACCCCCCGCCCAGCCGCCGGGTCAAGGCGGAGCGTCCCCGCCGATCCGCACCCCGGGCGAAAAAGCTTGGCGGTGAATACATTTTTTGAGCGGTCGCGCTGCTCCGGTCGGAGGCCGCAACTGCTTCACACGGCGAGGCTCGCCTCACTCGGCGGGGACTACCAGCACCACCCGTCCCACCTCTTCCTTGTAGTCGGAGCGAAAGGCGTAGCCGACCGCGTCGTGCAGCTTGAACACGACGCGCAACGGGTTGCCGAACTCCTTGGGCGGAGTCTTGCCCGAGCGGATCTGACGGTCCTGCCAGTAGCGCGTCTCCTCGTCGGCGTTCATGCCCAGCACGCGCTCTCTGAAGACCGCGCGGATCGCGGTGTTCTCTCGAGCGTTGATCGGAATCGCTCGCTCGCCGCTGCGCCAGGACATCCGGCGGCGCATGAAGACGTCGCGCAGCTCATCTTTGGTGATCGATTGCACTTCGCTGTCTTGGTTGACCACCACCAGGATATCCTGCGGGCTCTCGGCCGGCGCCGCGACTGACGAGACGCCGAGCGCGAGCGCAACCGCGATCACGAAAGAATAGCGGAGCAAGCCGTGCGGTCTCGCTCCGACCTCGGCTCCCGGCGCTTTCCAGCTCGTTCTCGACGATCCGATCACCCCGCGCTCCTCATCGCTCAGAACGAAACCGCGAGCTGCATCGACGCCACCGAGAAATCCGCGTGCGCCAGGTTCGGCGAGTACTTGTACGAGTACTCGCCCTTGATCGTGACGAACGGCGTCGGCTTGAAATTGAGCCCTCCCACGTAGACGTGCCCGATCATCTTGGGCAGCGAGTCGTCCATGTCGCTCCACTCGAACATCACGTAAGGAGTCAGATCCATGGTTCCCAGCCACTCGTCGAGCGGCAGGGTGTAGGCCAGCAGGCTGTAGACATCGGTGAATACGTAGTCCGGCTGGTACCCCCCGCCGCGGAACTGGGAGCGCGGCGGACGCTCGTCGTAGTAGACCCGTCCGCGGACGAACTCGCCCTGCAGCCTGACGCCCGACACCTCGAGCAGCAGGTCGGCGGCGCCGGTGTACTCGCGGTAGCTCTCGGTCTCCTCGACCGTCACATGGAACTCCGGGGTGGTGACCGCGCTCTTGCTCACGTCGGTGTACTCTCCGGTGTAACCGTACCCGCCGACCGCGAAGCGCAGATTGGTATCGTCGTAGATCAGCCTCGCCCGCAGGCCGATCGCCTTGTCGTGGTCCAGGTCGAAGACCGAATCGGTGGGACCGCGCCCGTTGGAAAAAGTGAGCGCGTAGTCCAGGTACAGGTTGCGCGCCGGGAAGAAGCGCCCAAAGACCTGCAAGCCGGTCTGCGCGGTCGGCACCCACTGATGGATCTGCAACAGCGGGGGTCGGATCGGGATCAGCACAGTGGCGCCGTGATCGATGTTCCAGATGCCGTAGGGCGTCAGGAACCTACCGGCCAGCACCCCGAACCAGTCGACCGCCTGCCAGGTTGCGTGCGCCCGCTCGATCGCCAGGCCGCCCAGTCGGATGCGCTCGTCGCTGTACGGATCGTTGACCGTGGTGTCGGTCCGCTCGTAGTCGGTGATCCCCATATCGAACGACTCCTCCTGGCCCAACGGCAGAAAGGAGAAGCGCAGCTCGACCAGCACGGACCAGCTCTCCGACATCTGGCTGGAAAAGTAGAGGTTCAGGTGCTGCATCAAGAAGCTGAGGTGGTCGTTCATGATCCCGTTGAACAATCCTTTGTCATCGACGAAAAACTTGGAGAGCAGCACGTCGAAAAAGCCATATACCTCCAAAAAACGCGTAGTATCCTCGGTCCCCACGCTTTCGAGCTGCGCCATCTCCAGCTCTTCGACACGGTTCTCGAGGCTCTCGACGCGCTCCTCCAGCGCCCCGTCGTCTTCTGCGTCCGCTCGGGCGAGCTCGTCGGGAGCGTTCTCCGCCTCCTGCTGCGGAGCGACCCCCGCGGCCAGCGGAACCAGCATCGCCAGGGCGCACCAGCTCATCGGCTCTGGCTCGCCTTTCCGGCAGACGCTTCTTTTCGGGTGCCTCTCATCCGTCGCACGTGGATCCCAGTATCTCGTAGTCCTCGGGCGTCACACAGAAGTTGGGCACGCCGCTGTACGGAAAGTCGCAGCACCTGTACTCCCCGTAGCAGTCGTCGGGATCGGTGTTGCAGTTCTCCACCGTGCAGTAGCCCGTCTCCTGCCCGGGCTGAAGCGCGCAGTAATCGGCCTCGAAACCCTCACATTCTCCGCCGTCCTCGCTGCACTCCACTCCCAGACCGGAAGGTCCGTCGCCCCCGTCGGCATCCCCGGCGTCTGCGTCCTTGTCCTCGTCGCTCTCGGTTCCGGTGTCGGCTTCGTCCTCGGGGATGCAGGTCCCGTCCTTCCAGACGTAGCCGCCTCCGCAGCGCTCCTCCGCGGTGGGATTGCAGCCGCCGCCAAGCGCAATCGCGACGATCGCCGCGGCGATCCTGTCAGCTCGTCTCATTCCGCCAGCGCCAGATCGATCTCTCCCGCGTCCACGTCGCCCTCGCCGAACGTCAGCTGCTCCGATTCTCCGACGTAATCGACGCCGGGAGAGGGCATGGTGTCTCCGCCGTCTTCGACGTAGAGAACCACGTACAGGAAGTAATCGCCCTCGGCCTCGACCCCGTTCATCTCCAGGTCGTAGGGGGTGTCGACGCCGATCTCCGGATCATCGACGATCTCGCCCATCACCGACGGCGGGCCGGCCGGGGGCAGCGAGTCGTAGAAGTGCGCGCCGATCTTGACCGGCGTGGCGTCGAAGTCGGACGGCACCGAAACGGTGGCGGTCACGGTGTAGCCCGCGCCGGTGTCCGAGTCGGTGTCCGAGTCGCTGTCGCCGTCGCTGTCCGAGTCGCTGTCGGAATCGGTGTCGGAATCCGCGTCCGCGTCGGTCCCGTCGCCGTCGTTGTCGTCGTCGCCGCAACCGAACGCCAGCGCGGAGGCGAGCAGTCCCAGCAGGATCATCGTCAAAGTGCTCTTGCGCATCTTCTTCATTTTGTTACTCCATTTTAGAAAAAACCCATTTCATTGATTATTAACAAAGCCTCGCATCATTATCAATAGGGCGGTCCGCCTCCCGCCTCTCGACTGACTCCCCGTTCTCCTGTTAAAAAGGCGGCGTTGCGGTCTCCGTCGCCGGCGGGCGGCGAAGCCTCGATAGAATGTTTTTCGACTAGGAGGAGAAAGATGAGGAAGATCGCCAAGGCTCTGTTAGCGACGCTCGCGATGCCGGCGCTGGTCGGCTGCGGCGCCGCGGAGAAGCCGGTCGAGCCGGCGGCCGAACCGGAGCCGGCCGCCGAGGAGGGAAATGTGAACGCCGAAGCCGAGGCCCTGCTCGAAAAGTACAACCAGGAGCTGGCCGAGCTCGAGAAGAAGGCCAACCTGGCCTACTGGAAGGCGGCCAACTCGGGGAAGAAGGAGGACTTCGAGGCCTACGCCGAGGCCGACCTGGCGCTGGAGAAGCTTCACTCGGATCCCGATCGCTTCTCCCGCATCGAGAAGCTGCGCGGGGCCGAAGGTCTCGATCCGCTGGTCGAGCGCTCGCTGGAGACCGCCTACCTGGCGTTCAAGGGCAACCAGCTCCCCGACGATCTGCTCGAGAAGATGGTCAACAAGTCTGCGGCGATCGAGGAGAAGTTCAACACCTTCCGCGCCGAGCTGGACGGCGAAAAGAAGTCCAACAACGACCTTTTGAAGATGCTGGCCGAGTGCGACGGGAGCGAGAGACGCCTCGAGATCTGGAAGGCGCTCAAGCAGGTCGGCGCCGAGGTGGGGCCGATGATCGTCGAGCTGGCCGGGCTGCGCAACGAGGCGGCCAGGCAGCTGGGCTACGACGACTTCTGGCAGATGCGGATCGACCTGCAAGAGCACGATCCCGAGCAGCTGATGGCGATCTTCGCCGAGCTCGAGGAGATGACCGACGGGCCGTTCTCCGAGATGAAGGCCGAGCTGGACGCCGAGCTGGCCGAGCGCTTCGGCATCGAGCCCGAGGAGATGATGCCCTGGCACTACGACAACCCGTTCTTCCAGGCCGCTCCGCCCTCCGCCGCCGTGGATCTCGACGAGTTCTACGAGGACAGGAAAAAGGAAGATATCGTCGATATCTCCAAGACCTTCTATGCCGACATCGGGCTGCCGATCGAAGACATCCTGGCTCGCTCCGATCTCTACGAGCGCGAGGGCAAGCACCAGCACGCCTTTTGCATCAGCATCGACCGCGCGGGCGACGTGCGCACCCTGCTCAACATCCAGCCGGACGCCAAGTGGATGGACACGATCCTCCACGAGGAGGGCCACGCGGTCTACGACCTGCACATCGACCGGGATCTGCCCTACAACCTCCGCGAGATGGCGCACATCTTCACCACCGAGGCCGTGGCGATGCTGTTCGGCGCCCTGGCCAAGAACCCGACCTGGATGGTCGGCTACGCCGGCGCGGACGAGGAGCGCGTCGCCGAGGTGGAGGAGGCGATCTACGAGCAGCGCAGGCGCGAGCAGCTGATCTTCGCCCGCTGGACGATGGTGATGCTGCACTTCGAAAAGGCGATGTACGAGAACCCCGAGCGCGACCTCGGCGCGCTGTGGTGGGACAACGTGGAGCGCTTCCAGATGCTCGAGCGCCCGCCCGACAGGGACGCGCCGGACTGGGCGGCCAAGCCGCACTTCACGATCGCGCCGGTCTACTACCACAACTACCAGCTCGGCGAGCTGTTCGCCGCCCAGCTGCGCGACAAGCTGGTGGAGCTGGCCGGCCACGAGGGCCCGACGCGCACGCTGAGCTTCAACGGCAGAAAGGAGTTCGGCGAGTTCTTCAAAGAGCGGGTCTTCTCGCCGGGACGCTCCGTGCCCTGGCCGGAGTTCGTCGAGCAGTGCACCGGCCGGCCGTTGACCGCCGAGTTCTTCGCCCGCGAGGTGAAGTAGAGCCGCCGATTGCATCGCGGGCCGGTCCTGGGCTCGACGGGCGAACGCTCCGATTGCTGCTACAATGCTCCTGGAGGAGGTGTGAAGATGCTGCTCAGACTGCTGCCGATCGTGCCGGTGTTGCTCCTGACCTGGAGCTGCTCCGGAGAGGCGCCGCAACCGTTCTCGCTGGACGGCGGTACCGACGCGGACACCGACGCCGACTCGGACGCCGATTCCGACGCGGACGGAGACACGGACGGAGACACGGACACGGACGCCGACGCGGACTCCGATTCCGACTCCGACGCGGACTCGGACGCCGATACCGATACCGACTGCCAGGGCAACGGGCACGACGAGGACGGAGACGGCCTCGACGACAACTGCGACAACTGCCCGACCTATCCCAACGGCGATCAGGCCGACGGCGACGGCGACGACGTGGGCGACGCCTGCGAGGCGGCGTGGAACGAGGATCTGTTGGAGAGCATCGAGATCTTCGATCCTCTGCTCGACAGCCAGGACCAGTGGAATCCGGACAGCGAGCAGTGGTCGTGGGGCAACGACTCGCTTACGGCGGCGATGCAGACGTACGGCACCAACAACTACCGCGAGCCGTTCCTCGAGGAGGGCATCTACTCGGTCGAGACGACCTTCCGATTCGGAGATCAGAACCCCGGAGGAGGAAGCTACGCCGGCCTGTTCTTCGCCGCGCACGAGCAGGGTTTCCCTTTCGAGCAGACGGTCTGGATCACCTGCCTGTTCGAGCGCGACAGCAACCGGCTCAGCGCCTGGATTCTCGAGGGGGGCAGCTCGATCAGCCCGATCGACGGGGTCGACGTGTCTGTCCAGACCGAGCCCGCGGGCTGGCACAAGGTCCGCGCCTACTACAACGGCCTGAGCGTGCTGTGCACATACGAAGACGAAGGGGGAGGCTACGGAGAGCTGGTGCTGGACGAAGGAGACGTCTGGCCGGAGATGGCCGGCCTCTCCGGCCTGAGAATCTACAACGAGTCCGCCACATTCACCTCCTGGGCCGTCTACCGCTGAGCAGTCGGCCTTCGCAGTGAGCCCCGACAGTTCGCAAAAAGAACCAGATTTCAGTGGCCCTGACACCCTGAATTTCGGTAACCGTCCAAACTTCAGTGAGCCTGACACCATGAATTTTTCATATCGTTTGATGCGAAATCAATATCGCAGCTTGCTTTATTAGCTAGCTCGGGGACTTCGACCGGACTGCAGTCTTGCCCGCTTTTTTGACCCTCGGCCGCGTGGCGATCTAACTTTTTTACATGTCCTCGCGCGTGAAACGCTCGGCGTTGCTCGCATCGCTTCCGCTCGTCTTGCTGCTGGCGCTGGCGGCGGTTTTCGGGCCGGGCGCGGCTTCGGCAGAGGGCGGCAAGGAGCCGGGCTCCAAGACCGATCCCCTGGCCGGCGTCTCGCTCGCCGGGATCGAGATCGAAGACGGGCGCTACACCCGGCGTTTCGAGGACGGACGCACCGCGGTCTTCACCTTGGATCCCCGCATGCAGCGCTACGCCGACGATCTGTTCGAGCGCTACGAGGTGCCGGCCGGGGCCGCGGTGATGATCGCCTCGCGAACCGGGCGCGTGCTGGCGCTCTCCCAGCATCGTCTCGAGGAAAACGCGGCGGACAGCGACGCGGTGGCGCTCGATCCCTCGCCCCCGGCCGCCTCTCTGTTCAAGATCGTGACCACCGCCGCCTTGCTGGACGGCGGCGAGACCGACCTCGACGAGCGCGTCTGCTACCACGGCGGCTGGCAGGAGCTCACGGAGAGCAACCTGGTCGACTCGCCGCGGCTGGACACCGCCTGCGCCGACCTGGCCTCCGCGCTGGGCCGCTCGATCAACGCGGTGTTCGCCAAGCTCGCCGACCGCCGGCTGGAGCGATCCGATATCGCCGCCGCGGCGCGCCGCTTCGGCTTCGGCCGCGAGCTGCCGTTCGACCTGCCGCTGGCCGAGTCGCGCGCCGAGATTCCGGGCGATCGGCTCGAGCGCGCCCGGGCCGCGGCCGGTTTCTGGCACACCCATCTCTCCCCGCTCCACGCGGCGATGATCGCCCAGTCGATCGCGCAGGACGGCGCAATGCTGCGTCCCTACATCGTGGACGAGATCATCTCCGAGGACGGCCGGACACTCTACGAGTCGGAGCCCGCCTTCGTGTCGCGCGTGACCAGCCGCGAGCACGCGGCGCGGATCCTGGAGGCGATGAGGCTGACGGTGGAGCGGGGCACGGCCAGACGCGCCTTTCGCGATCCCGAAAGTCGGCCCCTGGTCGGCGACGTGGCCGTGGCCGGCAAGACCGGCACGCTGACCGGCCGTGATCCCTACCGCGGCTACACCTGGTTCGTCGGGATCGCCCCGGCCGAGCGCCCGGAGGTGGCGCTGGCCGTGCTGGTGGTCAACCGTCCCGCCTGGCGGATCAAGGCCGCCACCGCCTCGGCGCTGCTGCTCAGGGAGTACTTCTCGAGACCCGAGGCCGCCCGGTAGGAAGCCGAGTCGGCTGTCTTCGCCCCGACTCGCCGAGATTATAGGGGTTTTATGCCATGCATATATGGCGACAGCATCGGTTGCTTCAGTTCTTTTTCGAGCGTCGAAGAGAGCCGCTGTTCAGTTTCAGGCGGCCCGCGCCATCAAGCCGTCGAGGTAGCGGGTCATCTCCTCCCGGACGGCGTCGTTGGCGTTCATCGTCAGCGTCAGCTCGCCCTGGGGCCTGGTCAGGGTGCCGGCGTTGTGGAGCAGGTGCTGGCGGATGGTGCCGAGGCTTTCGAACTCCCAGCGGGCCGGGCGCTTCTCGAGGTCGCCCCGGTCGGCGGGGTGGAAATTGGCGTGAATCTGTGCTTTACTGGATTTCACTTGCGGTGGCCTCCTGATCCGGGCGTTTTTGATTTTGTACAAACCGAGAATACCCAGAGAATAAGGGGCCCCGCAAGCTTTTATATAATTTGCTTCTCAGCTTTTCTTTGCAACAGAGGGGTACATCGTGCGCACCAGCCTGCCCGAAGAGCGCATGAGTCCCGAGGACGCGGTGCGTAACTACAAGTCGCTGGCCAACGTCGAGCGCGCCTTCCGCTCCCTGAAGACCGTCGACCTGCTCGTGCGGCCGATCCACCACTGCACCGAAGACCGCGTCCGCGCGCACATCTTCCTGTGTATGCTCTCGTACTACGTGCAGTGGCACATGACGCAGGCCTGGCGCCCGATCACTTTCGCCGATGAAGACCAGGACGCAAAGACAACCCGCGACCCGGTCGCGCCGGCGAAGCGCTCCGACGACGCCCTCGCCAAGGCCGCGCTCAAGACCACCAAAGACGACGAGCCCGTCCACAGCTTCCGCTCGCTCCTCGAGCACCTCGGCTCGATCGTGCGAAACCACTGCACCCGCGACAGCAAGCTCGACCTGCCGCCGCTCGTCATCGACTCGACCCCGACCCCCTACCAACAAAAAGCCCTCGACCTGATCAAGGAGATCACTCTGTAGACAGTCGCGTGCACCGGCCTTGCAGCACAACCCCTGAATCAACGCCGCTTTTCGCCTTTTCGGCAAGGGAGCTTCAGACTAGATCGACGCTTGCAGCATCAGGAAGATCTCGTGGCCCATCGGAATGTAGTTGGGATCGGGCTTCTCGTATCCCGGCCCCACGGAAAGGCGGTACATCAGCTGCGCCTTGAGGTTGTTGCCGTGCAGGTAGTAGGTGGTCCCGACTCCGGGGTAGAGCCGCGTGCCGCGCACTGCGGTGTCCTCGTCGACCATGTCGAAGCGCGCGGCGATCTCGAGCTGCCGCGGCATCACGAAGTAGCCCAGCTGAGCGTAGGTGCCGAGACCGGTCGGCTCGCCGTCCAGGTTGCGCACCGCTGCCTTGATCGCCGGGTCGGCATCGTCCTGGACCTTGGTCTGCATCCAGAACAGCTCGCCCATGAACGAGAAACCCATCCACTGGAAGGCGAGCTCGGCTCCGATCTTGAGCTGGTGGTCGTAGTACAGATTCCAGACGTCGGGAGCGATTTCCACCTCGTTGTTGTGCCGCTTGTTGTACAGCACCGCGCCTCCGACCACGAGCCTGGGCTTGTCGGAGATCGCGCTGTCCGACTCGTCGCCCAGGGGCAAAGGCTCGCCCGCATCCATCGGACCCAGGGGGTGCACCGCGATCCGGCCGCCCACCTCGAAGTCGATGTTGCCCGGCGAAACGAGATCGTTTTCAGTGCCTATCGGGCCGAGACCGTACTTGTCCTCCTCGCCGTTCCAGGCGCCCACTCCGTACTCGACCGTGTCGGCGATCATTCCGAAGATCGAGGCGCCCAGATCGCGGCCGACCCCGAGACCCAAAACGGGATCCTGCCAGGCCTGGGCGTACTCGACCATCTGCAGCCTGGTGGTCGACATCAGGAACTGCCGCGAGAACCACGGCCGGAAGTGACCGACGCGCAGCGCCGCGATCCCGTCGAAGGGATCGATGTCCACGAAGTAGTCCACCAGGCGCCCCTGGCCCGAGGCGAAACCACTGTCCAGGTAGATGCGCGCCCAGTCGAACAGCTTGGCCTGGAAACCGAACCTGGCGCGCTTGAGCGTGAAGCCGGTTCCCGCCAGCGTGTCGTCGTTGTCCGGAACGATGCTCATCCCGAAACGCGGCTGGACCCAGCCCCGCGGCTGGAACTCGAACTGCCCGTCGTCGGTGGCGAACACGATCGACCTGGTCCAGGTGCCGCGCAGCAGCTTGGGCTCGACCTTTTCGGGCGGCGCCGAGCTCTCTTCCTCCTCCTCGTCGCCCGCGCCGGCTTCGGGCGGAAGCTCGTCGTCCGCGCCGAACAGATCCTCGGTGTCGACATCGTCCTCTTCGGAGGTCTCCTCGTCCGCGTCCTCCTCCGCGGCGGCCTCCTCGTCCTCCTCGGAGTCATCCTGCGCCGCGGCGAGCCGAGGCGCCAGGATCGCGAGCCCGACGGCCGACAGAGCAACGACAATCCAGCTCCATGGATCTCTCATCGCCAAACCTCCTTCCGGATTCGATATCCGGATTGGACCGACGTCCCTTCTGAACAAGAAGCTCGATTTCGAAAATACGACAATCTCGAGACAAAACCAAGCACAAGACCCAGCCGCTCGAAGAAGTGACTCAGGGGCTGCCCGGCGGAAGATCCTCGCAAAGGAGCTGCTCCTCGAAAAAGATGCCCATGAACACCACCTCGGAACTGCCCACATCCACCAGCGCCGCCTGCACGGTGCGCTCTCCGCCCCGGTGGCAGCGCTCGATGCCGCGCAGCCGGTCCAGCATCTCCTCGACGTCGCGATCGGGATCCGAGCCCAACGCGCGCAACCTGGCGACCACCTCCACCGGTCCGGTTCCGGGCGCCCGCTCCATGCCGCTCGAAGGATACCACTCCCCGTCGAGATCCTTCCGGCCTAGCCGCGCGATCAGATCGCGCAGCTCTTCCCTCGCCGATTCGAGATCCCGCGCGGAGAAACGACGGTGCCGCGGGGCGCAGAAATCCTCGATTCCGTTTTGCAGGCGCTGCAGCGCGGCCAGGCGCAGCACTTCTCCGGTCCAGGGTCCGTTGAGCGAGGGCAGCACCTCGTCCGCGGCGCGAGCGGCCAGCTCGCGGATCTCGGCGGAGTAGTCCCGCACGCCGGCCGCCGGACAGCGATCGGGCAACGCGTTGAACGGACCGCGGTCGATCCCGATCGCTCCGCCGGCGCAAAGCAGCATCGCCGGCTGCAGTCCGCAGTCCCTCTCCAGGCATGGCGCGTAGCTCTCCAGCATCTGCTGGTAGGCGTCCAGGCAGCGGATCGCCTCGCCGGAGGGATCGGCCTCGACACGGGCCGCCGCGACCTCCTCGCGCCAGAACGACAGCGCCACCTCCAGGTGGCGGCGGAACGCCCGCTCCAACGAGGCGTTGGCCGCCTGCTCGTAGGCGGCCAGCAGGCTCCTGCCCGACTCGACTCCGCCGGCCAACACCTCGCTCAACGGAGAGCAGTCACCGCGCCGGCGTCGCCTCAGCTCGCGCAGCTTCTGGTCGTCGACCCGAATGCGTCGCACGGTGAGCATACCCTCCGCTCCCTTGAGCGCCTTTTCGTTTGCCAGCCACTCGGTGCGCAGAGGGTGGTGCTTGGGCAGCAGGTAGGGACGACCGAACATGTCGGTTCCGGCCGGCTCCATGGTCGTGCGGTAGGGAATCTCGCCCCGCTCCTGGAGCAGCTTGTCCAGAGTGCCCCGATCGCGGGCCACGACCGCCGTCTCGGAGGCCGCGGCCTTGACCATCTGGAAGACCCGGTCCTCTTCCGCAGCATCCATGCCCCGGCCCAGCAGCAGCATCACCGAGCCGCGATCGGAAAGGGCGGACGAAAGCTGCGCGCCGCCTTCACCCGCGATCATCACCGGAGTCCACTCCCCTTTCGGAACGGGGCACTCGAAGCCGCCCTCGAGCGGAGGAATCTCCACCGAGGTGGTCGTCGCATCCGGTGTCGGCGTCGTAGCGAGAACCGCGCCTCCGCCTCCGCCGCAGGCCGCGACGAGCAACGCCAGCGGCAGCGCGGCGATCGAAATTCCGTTGTGGTGGAAGAGCATCCTTCACCTCCTGACCCCAGGCCATACGAATATCTACATTATGCGGCGTACCGCGTCATATATCCATCATCTTCGTAACCGGGGTCGCAAAAACGGTAGCTCGACTCCAAATTTGCGTCGAAGCTTCAGTCTTCCATCAGTGGACCGAAAAGCCACAATCCCAACACGACAAACAGAACATCGAAAACAACCAGCAACCCCGTCAAATCAGCCCAGGACTCCATCCCCTCTCCGGCGACGATCGCAGCGCTCGCTTTGACGGCCGCGATCAACACCGGCGAGACCAGCGGGAAGAGAATTACGCCCAGCAGCAAGTCACGCAGCCTGGTACGCACGGCCATCGAGGCGAACAGAGTCCCCGTCACCGCATAACCCGCGGTTCCGAGCAACAGCACCGGAGCCAGGCGGTGCAGATTGGACAGCAACGGAGCGTTGAACATCAGATCCACTACCGGAATCACAACGATCTCCACTGCCAACAGGAAAACGATCACGCCCAGCGCCTTGCCCAGAAACAGCGCCGCACGCGGGGCCGGCGCCAGCAACAGCGCCGTCCAGACCCCGAGCTCCCTCTCCCTCGAAAAAGTGCGGCTCAACGCGAGCACACCGGCGAAGGCAACGGCGAGCCACAACACGCCCGGCGCGACCTCCGCCCTCGGTCGACCCGCCGTCCCCAGGGCGAAACCGGCCAGCACGACCACCAGCACCGCGAACAGCGCCGTGCTGATCACTATCTCCTTGGACCTGAGCTCCACTCGCAAATCCTTGGCGAGCACCAACCAGACTGCGCGAGCGAACCCCATCACACCCCCTGGTCCGCGCAGCGACCGTACAGCTCGCGCCAATCGTCGGCGCCGCCCGGCGAGGATTCGTCCGAGACGACCTCGCCGCGCGCCAGCATTACCGCTCGATCCGCCACCTCGCTCGCCAGCTCGGGCTCATGCGTGACCGTAACCGCGATTCCACCCCGCTCGCGGTGAGCTCCGATTGCACGCGCTATTCGCCGCACCGCCTCCCGATCCAGGCCCGCCGCCGGCTCGTCCAGCAGCAGCAGATCCGGTCTCCCCAGCATCGCGCGCGCCAACGCGATCCGCTGCAGCTGCCCTCGAGAGAGGACCCGTACCACGCGATCCGCCACGTACGATCCCAGACCGAGCTGTTCCACCTGCCGGCTCACCTCCCTGTCGGGCTCGGCGACGCCGTAGAGCCTGGCGAACAGGCGCAGGTTCTCCAGGCCGGTCAGATCCGGATAGACCATCGGCTGGTGGGAAAGCAGCCCGAGCCTGGATCTCAGCTGCGGATCCGACGGTCGCGCGGGCCTGTCATCGAAGAGCAAGCGCCCGCTGGTCGGCCGGGTCGTCAGCGATAGAATCGCCAGCAACGTCGACTTGCCGGCTCCGTTGGGACCCATCACCGCGACCGAGTCTCCGGCGCGCAGCTCGAGCCCGACTCGGCGCAAAGCGCGCACCGGGCCGAAGACCTTCGACAGATCTTCGATCGCGACGCGCTCGATCGCACCGCTCATCCCTGCTCACCGTTCTTCGATCCGCGCCGGCGCGTCCGGTCACGCCAGCGCAGCAGGACGCCCAGCGCGAGCAAGAGCAACGCCAACACCAACGTCGCGCTGCGCCACTTCCCGATCGGATCCAGCTCCAGCCCGGAAAGCCTGATATCGACAACCCCGTCTCGTATCTGGCGTCCCGTCGACACCAGGGCCTCCAGGCCGCCTCCGACCTCGGTGCGCCTGGCGGGATCAAGACCGTCCGCCACGAGATCGGCCCCGCCCGCCGTCCAGGCCGAAATCACGCGAGCCGCCTCCACCGGCCGCCCGAAATCCTGCTCGATGCGACAAGCCCCCTGCTCGACCGGCACCTCGAAAACCAGGGTGGCGTCCCGGCCCGCCGCCGAGAACGGACCATCGATCACGAAGCCCTCCTCCGCGACGCGCGCCGCAGAAGAGCTGCCCTCCCGTTTCGAGACGCGGGGGTGAACGGCCCCCGCCGGCAACGGGAGCAGGATCTCTCCTTCGACCGCGACTCCTCGTGGCGAACGCAGCGAGAGCACCTCCGTCACCTCGATCCGATCCCCGAGGCGCTCCAGCACCACGTGCAAATCGCCGACCACGACCTCGGAGAGATCATCGCTGCGGCGCGGCTCCTCGAGCACGATTCGAATCCCCGGGCCCTCGCGCATGCGGAAAGACCCGCTGGAGGCGAGGGTCTCGCCGTCCGGACCGGAGATCCCGGCGACCAGCTGCTCGGAGCCGCTCACCGGAATTCCGAGCGCGCGCGCCCATCCGCTCTCGTTGGTCTCCATCTCCAGCCGACGAACGTCCCCCGCGGAATCGCGGGCTTCGACGAACACCTTCCGGCCCGGAAGCGGTCTGCCCTCGGAGTCGCGCAGCTCCAGCGTGACGCTCCCGGGAGGCGGTTCCACCGGGGAAACCTCGCCGGCTCCGGCATCAGGCGCCGGCTCGAACGAAGCATCCCCGGACTCGGCGTCCGCGACCGCAGCCGGAAGCGCCAGCGGCAGAATGGCCAGCCAGAGCGTCATCGCCCCTCGCCTCTCGATCCCGCCAGACCTCCCGCGGCCGAAGCCACGAGGTAGGCCGCCAGCGATATCGCGACCGCCCCCAGCACGACCATCGCGGCCGGAGCGCCCCGCAGAACTCCCGCGACGCCGGCGGCCGCCACGACCAGGGCGATCCCCGCGGCGAAAGGAAGCAGGCGCGACCGCAGCGGTCGATCCATTGCGATCAGCCTCGCCAGCGCACCGCGCCGCACCATGCCCAGCAGCGTGCCCAGCACGACCAGCAGCCCGCCCGCCCAGATCCAGGGCACCAGCGGATTGATCACCGCGCGGATCACGGCCCTGCCGGTCGCTCCGTCGATCTCGCCCAGCGCCAGGAAGAGATCCCCGGCGGCCGAGGAGTCGATCGCGACCTCGCTGGTGGGCTGCCCCGGGTGGCTGTGATAAGTGAAACGAGCCGGAGACATCACGCCCAGCCTGCGCTCGGGACCCCGCACGTGCAAGTCGGCGAAGACCGCCTCGCGTTCGGCGTCGCCGTCGACGCGCAACCCGATCATGTGAATTCTGTAGTCACCGGCGAACAGCGTCTCGCCCGGCCCCAGCGCTCCGCCGCTCTCCACGGTGAAAGCCGATCCGACAAAACCGGCGAACGCCACCAGCACCCCGAGATGGACAATCTGCGCGCCCAGGCCGCGACGCGATCCGCCTTCCGATCCCTCCGCGCGATTGCGCCGCGCCAGGATACGCCGCAGCTCCTGTAAAACCGCCGCGGCTCCCGCTCCGATCAACCCCACCGCCGCCACCGGAGCGAACGCCATCGCGCCTTCCAGCCCGGAGCCGAAACCGCCGCAGATCGCCGCGATCAGCGCCGAGGCCGCTCCGACGACCAGCGGAGCCGCCAGCCGCCAGAATCGATCGCCGCCCTTTCCGGAACGGCGGTGGAGCGCCACGCAGAGCGCCAGCAACGCCAGCACGGCCAGCCCCACCGGTGTCATCCAGCGATTGAACGCCTCCGGAGTCAGCGTGATCTTCTCCCCCGTGGTCACCTCTGCCAGCAGCGGCATCATCGTCCCCACCCAGACCAGCACGGTCGCCACGACGAACGCGACGTCGGCGAGCAGAATCAATCCGTCGCGGGAGGTCAGCTTGCCCAGCGGCCGCCCGGGCGCGAGATCCCGCCAGCGAACGACGAGCAGCACGATCGGAATCACGGCGCTTGCCAGGATCAGACCCAGCAGCCAGGGACCGGTCGAGGAGTCGGCAAAGGCGTGCACCGAATCGATCACCCCCGAACGGGTCAGAAACGTGCCGAACACCACCAGCGAGTAGGTCAGGCAGACCAGCAGCACGTTCCAGCGCCTCAACGCCCCGCGCCGCTCCTCGGCGGCCGTCGAGTGCAAGAGCGCCGTCGCGGTCAACCACGGCATCAGCGAGGCGTTCTCCACCGGATCCCATCCCCAGTAGCCTCCCCAGCCCAGCTCTTCGTAGGCCCAGACCATGCCCAGCACGTTTCCAACCGTGAGAAAGATCCACGAGCTCAGGATCCAGTGCCGCTGAGCTCCGCTCCAGGCCTCGTCGTAGCGGCGGTGGACCATCGCGGCGACCGCGAACGCGGCCGGCACGGAGAAACCGACGAATCCCAGGTACAGCGTCGGCGGGTGGAAGGCCATGTAGAAATTGCGCAGCAGCGGGTTGATTCCAACCCCCTCGCTGGCGCTGGTGCCCAGCGGGACGAACGGATCCGAGAGGAACAGCACGATCAGGGTGAAGAAGGTGCCCAGCCCGCCGAGCGCTCCCAGCGCGGTGGGCGCCGTCTCGAGCGAGGGCCGGCGCCCGATCCAGACCGCCGCGGCGGCGGCGAACCAGGTCTGCAGCGCGGCCCAGAGCGCCAGCGACCCGGCGTGCCCTCCCCACAGCGCGGTGACCAGGTACCGCAGCGACATCGTGCGGTCCGCGTACTCGTGCACGTAGGCCACCCGGTAGTCCCGAGTGACCAGCAGGAACAGCAGCGCGATCAGCACCACCGCGCTGGAGGCCGCGGCGCCCAGCAGCAGATCGCGCCCGACCCGGTGGTAGCGACGCTGCTGACCCCGAGCCACGTACACGGCCGTCCCGGCGGCGGAGAGAACCGCGGTGACGCAGAGCATCAGCTGACCGAAAAACGCCATCGGCACCACACCCTGTCGCTCCCGCTCACTCGGCGGGACGATCGACAGCACTCTTCTATACGAGCCACCGAGGTCGCGTCCAGCTCCGGAGGAATCAGGTCGCTGGCGGCGCCACTTGCAAAAAAACGACCCGGTCCCTATCGTTTCGGCCGGAACCCCCGGCGAGAGGAGCCACAGCGCATGTCTTCGATCAACCTGCACACCGACGAGGTGAGCATAAAGATCGTCTACTACGGCCCCGGGCTGGGCGGAAAAACAACCTCTCTTCAGTCGATTCACCGCTCGCTGAGATCCGACAACCGCGGCCAGATGATTTCGCTCGCCACCGGAATCGACCGCACCCTCTACTTCGATTTCCTGCCGGTCAAGCTGCCCAAGATTCGCGGCTTCACGGTCCGCATGTCTCTCTACACGGTTCCCGGCCAGGTCCACTACAACGCGACGCGCAAGCTGGTTCTGCAAGGCGCGGACGGGGTGGTCTTCGTCGCCGACTCCCAGCCCGAGCGTCGCGACGCCAACCTGGAGAGCATGGACAACCTCTGGGACAACCTGCGCTCCCACGGGATGAACCCCGAGACCGTGCCGCTGGTTCTGCAGCACAACAAGCGCGACATCGCCGGAGCGATGCCGGTCGAGAAGATGGACCGCGATCTGAACCGGCGCGGTGTTCCGTCGTTTCCCACCTGCGCGGTGACCGGCAAGGGCCTGTTCGATTCGCTCAAGACGATCACCAAGCTCGTGCTGGCCGACCTGCGGGTCAAGGGCCTCTACGGCGAGCAGAAAAAAACGAAGGAGCCTTCCGGGCCGCAAAGCGGCGCCGGAGCCGCGACCGCCGCGTCACCGCCCTCGGGCGAGTGGGAGATCGGAACGACCGACGGGGAAGCCGAGAAATCGGGTCTGGCCCAGGCGATCGAAGCCCACGTGGAGCTCGGCGCGAGAGAGAGCGCGGCCGAGCTGCCCGCGGCGGGGGAAGAACAGGCCGAGCCGGGGATGGTGACCCTCTCCGACCTCTGGGAGCCGGGCGAGAATCGCGAGGAGATCGCCGCGATCGAGGAGTCGATCGCGATCGGCGACAACATCGCGGCCGTGGAGCGGGCGGAGCGGTTGCTCGAAAAGCACGTGACCGCGGTGGCCGGCGCCGGATCGACGCTCGCCGAGGCGCTGCTGGCGCTGGGCGTGCACGGCGCCCACTACGTGCGCTTCCGCGACGCCGTCAGCCAGCCGGCGCCTTCCAGGCAGCACGCGTTGCTGTGCCTCTTCTTCCTGACCGACATCGAGCTGCGAATCCAGGCCACCCGCTCGCGCGTGGTGGGCTGACAAATCAGGAGAGACGGACAATCCCGGCGTGCAGCAGCTTGCTCAGGATGCGCAGCGTCTCCAGCTCGCCGAGAGGAGTCGCGACCACCAGGGTCGCCACGTCGTGTCCGCCCTCGAGGCGCGAGATCAGGTACTTCTCGCGCGGACCGAGATCCATCGAATCGAGGCGCTGGGCGGCGGCGGTGAGCAGCGGCACGCGGTGCGGCTGCAGCTGCTGGTAGAGGTGCTCCAGCTGCAGGCGTCTCAGCTCGCGCAGCAGCTCGCGCGCCTCGCCGCTGTCCGGGTTGAGGTTGACCGCGGTGGAGAGCACCTCGCGCGCCTCGTCGAACTGCTTTTCCTCGATCAGCAATCGCGCGTTGTCCACCAGGACGTGCACCGGGCCCAGGCGGGCGTGATCGCTCTGCCCTCCCCCCAGCTCGTCGAAAGCCACCAGCCCCTCCGAGTGGAGGCCGTACAGCTGCCGGTAGACCTCGTAACGGCTGGCATTCAACCGCAGGCAGAGCGCCTCCACCGAGACCGGCGCTCCCAGCGCGCGCAGCTCCCTCCACGCGGGGACGTCGGACTCGCCCTCGAGCGCGCGCACCACCGAGCACTGGCTGGGGATCACCTCGCGCATGCGGTGCCACTCGTCCAGCCGGCGCATCGCCTCGACCAGCAGCTCCCGCGTGGCGATCGGCCGTTGCAGCGGCGTCGTCTCCGGCCGCGCCGCCTCGTCGAGCAGCCCTCCGCCTTCCCCGCTGGAGAAGTGGAAGCTTCCGCTGGTGTGGAAGAAAAGATCGAGCACCGTCTCCAGCGCGTGCTCCCGCTGGACCTCGGCGACCTGTTCCTCGCCGACGATTCCCGTCTCGAGCAGGGCGGTCACCGCCTCGGCTCCTCCCCCGGAGCCTCTCAGCACCTCGTGCAGATCCGGCTCGGAGACCAGCCCGCGCGCCAGCAGCTCCTGCCCCAGATCGCGGCGCAGCGGGTCGTCCGAGCCCAGCGCGACCAGATCGCCGTCCTCGAAGACCAGGTAGGTATCCTCGGTATCCACCGTCACGGTCAGAGTCCCGTCCAGCCGCGATCCCTGGATCCACTGGGTCAAATCGGCCAGCTGGATGGTGTCGAACGTGCCGTAGAGTGGCATGGCACCTCCTGTCGAATGTCGGGGCCCGGCCCGATCCGATGACAGAACCATGACCGGACAGTGCTCGAGTGTCCACACCGAAATGACCTCATCGTGACTTCGGTGAGGCATGCTGCAGTGAGATGAGCATGGCCTCGGCGTCGAGGCCGAACGCCAGCAAGGAGCTGAAAACATGAAGCGACACCACCGCGACTCGCCTCCCAGGATTCTGCTCGCCGGGGTTTTCGGCCCCTACGGGGTGGACGACGAGTACGGGCGCAAAGAAAACATCATGGAGCTGTTCCACAACCAGGTGACCAAGGGACAGGGCCCGGTCTCGTTTCGTTTTCACCACCGTTCGTTCGGTCTCTACTTCCTGGCCGAGAACGTCGACGCCGACGTGACGGTCCTCGACTTCCCCTCCAAGAGCCGCTTCGTCAGCGAGCTGCGCAAGGGCTGGGACGCGGTCGGCATCTCCTTCATCGCGCCCAACTTCCTCAAGGCCCGCGAGATGGCCGGGCTGGCCAGAATCCACGCGCCGGGCGCGGAGATACTGCTCGGAGGGCACGGAACCGCGATCGAGGGATTGGAGCGACTGATCGACTGCGACCACGTGGTCAAGGGCGAGGGCATCCGCTGGCTGCGAAGCTACCTGGGCCAGGATCCCGCGGAACCCATCTCCCACCCGGTGCTGCCGAGCACCCAGGACCAGCGCATCTTCGGCGTCCCGGTGCCGGGGCCCACCGCGGGGCTGCTCGTCCCGGGCGTGGGCTGCGTCAACGGGTGCAAGTTCTGCGCGACCTCTCA
The DNA here is from genome assembly GCA_964530995.1 of uncultured Myxococcales bacterium. Lineage (GTDB taxonomy): Bacteria > Myxococcota_A > Polyangia > JAAYKL01 > JAAYKL01 > CAZHCG01. The sequence goes on along the minus strand of CAZHCG010000005.1, from coordinate 37,398 downwards.
CTTCTTTCAAAAACGCTACTCGTCCTTCCTGAAAGACGGGCGAGACCTGTTCCGCACCGCCCGGCGCGTATCCGACCAGCTGGGCAGCGACTCCCTGTTCGTGATGGACGAGAACTTCCTCGAGAACCGCGAGCGGGCGCTGGAGCTGCTCGACGAGATGGAGCGTCACCAGCGCTTCTTCGACTTCCACATCTTCTCGTCGGCCAGGGCGATAAAGAATTTCGGAGTGGAGAACCTGGTGCGGCTGGGAGTCGATTTCGTCTGGATCGGTTTCGAGTCGACGTCGCGCCGCGACGAGTACGCCAAGAACAAGGGCATAGACGCCGCGGCGATGGTGCGCGAGCTGCGCGACCACGGGATCTCGGTGCTGGCCTCGGGCATCCTGTGCATGGAGCACCACACGCCGGACAACATGCAAGAGGACATCGACTTCATGGTGGGGCTGGAGGCCGACATGGTGCAGTTCATGCTGCTGACCTCGATGCCGGTCACCGGCCTCTACCTCGACCACCAGGCGCGCGGGATCCTGCGCACCGATCTGCCCTACGAGGAGTGGCACGGGCAGAAGTATCTCAACTACCGCCATCCCGCCTTCGACGAGGACGAGCCGCAGCGCTGGATCGAGCGCGCCTTCCGCCGGGACTTCGAGGTCAACTCCAGCTCGATGTACCGCGTGGCCGAGACCGCGCTGCGCGGCTACCGCAAGCTCGACGCCCTGCCGGACAGGGACGCCAACCTGGAGGTACGCCGCGAGCGGCTGGCCCGCCGCGCGCGAGAGTACGGAGCGATGCTGCCCGGCCTGGCCCGCCTCGCCCCCAGCGAGCTGGAGCGAGAGCGCGCCGGCCGCCTGTCGGCCGAGCTGGACCGGGAGCTGGGCCCTCCCACCGTGCGGGAGCGCCTGGAGCGCCGGGCCGCCGCGACGCTGATGCGAATCTGGAAGCTGAGGCTCGCGATGCTGGGAGACGGCCTGCAGCCCAAGACGATCGTAACCCGCTACCGAGCCGGCGAGAGGAGCGAGGCACTCTCGAGGCAAGGCGAGACCGAGCGAGCAAGGCCCGGGCGAGACGCCGACTCCCAACCGAGGGCCGCCGCCTGCGAGGCCCTGCGCTCCTGAGCCTCACCCCCCCTCGTTCCCCTCACCGGGCCCGGCCGTTCGACTTTTTTGCAACTCTTCGGGGCAAACGGTCGATGTAGTGGTGAAAGGAGGTTTTCGAGATGAAACCACGACCGAGAAACGAAACTGTGAAGGCCGCGATCGCAGCCTGCCTGGCCCTGCTCGTCGGGAGCTGCGATCTCTGCGAGGACTGCGACTGCGACACCGACACCGATGGCGCGGACGAGGGGGTGGACGGCCTGCCGTTCGTCCCGTCCAACCTGGAGGGGCTTGACCTCGACGGGTTGGACGGCGACCTGGTCTTCGACGGGACCACCTGCGACACGGGCAAGCTCAACTTCGAGATGGGCGAGGCGGGCTGCACGAGCGACGACTCTAGCTACGAGTACTTCGAGCTCGAGCAGTCGGACGGCAGCCTGGTCGGGGTGTTCGCCGCGCGCAACATTCGCGTCGAGCAGGCGATCGACGTGCGGGCTCAAGGCAGCCTGCCGATCGCGCTGGTCGCGACCGGCGAGGTGACGATCGCCGGCGTGGTGGACGGAGGGCCGAGCCTGATGACCAACGGCATGTCGGGCGGCTTCGACTCTCCGGACGTCACCGACTCGAGCCACGAGGGCCGCGGGCCGGGAGGCGGCGAGGCCGGCTCGGGCAACCACGGCGGTGGCGGCGGCAGCTACTGCGGCGAGGGAGGACAGGGAGGCAACGGAGAAAACAGGGGCGACGTCTACGGCAACGCCCCGATCGTGCCGCTGATCGGCGGATCGAGCGGGGGCAACATCTTCTCCGGAGGCGGCGGGGGCGCGCTGCAAATCGTGGCCGGAGAAAAAATCTGGATAACGGGCAGCGGGGCGATCAGCGTTCCCGGCGGCGGCGGGCAGAACGGAGGGGGCGGTAGCGGCGGCGCGGTGCTGCTCGAGGCGCCCTCGGTGGTGATCGACGGAGTGGTGGCGGCCAACGGCGGCGGCGGGGGCGGCGGGGGAAGCGAAGACGGCAGGAACGGTCTGATCGGAGACCAGCCGGCCGGCGGGGCCTACGATCCGGACAGCCCGCACAACGCCGGAGGGAACGGCGGCGCCGGGGACGATCCCGACGGAGAGAACGGCCTCTGCGATGATCCGCCCTGCTACATCCCCGGCTCGGGAGGCGGCGGAGCGGGAAGGATCAGGATCAACGCCGAACAGAACGGAGTCGAGATCGACGGAGTTCTCTCCCCGTCCACCGCAACCGACTGCACCACGATCGGGGTGATCGACTGAGGTAAGGACCTCTTACCATACCGGCGGTACGATAACAGATCGCCGCCCGAGAATCCCGGCGCCCGGCTCACTCGCAGCGGGGCAGGATCGACTCGAACTGCTCGCAGAGGCCGGAGACGGTGGGACGCTCTCATCGCGATCACCTCCGGCGCTATTCTACCCCGTCGCGCGGCAGCAGGACCTCCATCCGCCGGCCGCGATGAACGGTCCTGTAGCTCTCGGACACGGCGCGGCGGAACAGGGCGTACGCCTTGCGCGGCTGGCGGCGCAGCGTCGGGATCCGCCACTTGAAGTTCCAGCGCGACCCGCCCTTCATCATCACCAGCGCGGCCGGCTCCCTGCGCTCCACGATCCGGGTCAGCTCGGGCAAGGTGGTGTACCCCAGGCGGGGCGCGATCTTCTCGCGGTCCGGGCGCATCGCGGCGAACATCCCCATCTCGGTTCCGCGCACCACCTCGCGCCCCGACTCGACCGCCACGATCGGCACGGGAGTCAGGATCGGACCCGGCGGAACCCGCTCGCGCAGATACTCGCCGATCTCCTCCACCTCGATCGAGTTGTCGCCGCGCGCGACCTGCTTGGGCAGCGGGTGGTACAGCACCAGCGCGGGCAGCAGCCAGATCACGTGGCGGAACGGGTTGCCCCGCGCGTGGCCGCTTTTCCAAAACGCGTTGATCCCGGCCGTGGCCGCGACCAGCGCGGCGGGAGTGATGTAGACGCCGTAGGCGCTCTCGGAAATCATCGGCAGCGTCACGCCAGCCAGGCCGGCGCCGATCAGCAGCGCCTCGCTCCACAGCCTTCTCCGCAAGAGGTGCGGCAGCGCCACCGCGCCGGCGACCAGCACCAGGTGCCCCGCCGGAGAGATGCGCCACCACTCCATCGCCTGGTGCAGACCGCGCCGATCGAAGACCGAGGCCAGGTGGTAGTCCCAGACGTTGAACAGCATCGCCTCGGGCGCGGCCAGCAAGAACGGACCCAGCGCAACCAGCGCCACGACGAGGGGCAGCGCCGCGGCCAGCAGCCGCCGCCGCCAGCTCTCGGCCTCGACGACCGGAACCAGTGCCAGCACCGCCACCATCGGCGCGCACGAGAGGCGAATCCCGACAGCCAGCGTGCCGAACACGGCCAGCAGGGCGGCGCGCCGGACCGGGCTCCAGCCGGTCAGCACCGCCGCCGCGCTGAGCGCCATCGCCATGCTCGCCGATCCGTGCGAGGTCCCGATCGACATCATCTCCGCCCAGTGGGGCGAGGCGGCCACGCACCAGGCGGCGACCAGCCCCGGCTCGAAGCTTCCGAAGCGCTGGCGCAGGGCCAGCACCACGGCCAGCAGAGCGACGAAAGACCAGGCGATGTTGATCGCGCGCTGCTCGGTCATCCCGTAGCCCGCGATCTCCATCGCCAAGCCGTTGAGGTAGGGAAGCAGCGGCATCTGCGTGTAGCCGAAGTCGCGATAAGGGATCTCGCCGTCCAGCGCCTTGCGGGCCGCCAGCGCGTAGAAGCCCTCGTCCGCGCCCATGTTGCTGGTCTCCAGGTAGATTCCGGTCAGGGTCGCGTGGGTTCCCAGCACGACCGCCAGGCCCAGCGCGACCAGGCTCCAGCGTCCGATCGTCCACAGGTCGGGCCGGGTCACGATCGCCTCCTCGGCCGCAGCCTCCGCGCCGCCCCCATGCCCCAGACGCCCAGGACGAAGACCAGCCCTCCCAGCGAGACGAGCTGCATCGCGCGCTGCCAGGCCGGCATCTCCCAGTGGAACACCAGCCGGTGCGCGCCGGCCGGCAGCAGCACGCCGCACAGATCGGGACCGGTGGAGAAGACCGGCAACGGCTCGCCGTCCAGCTCGGCCCGCCATCCGGGCACCCTCTCGGCCGGAAGCACGGCGACCACCGGCTCGAGCGCGTCGACCCAGAACTCGAAGTACTGGTGGCTGCGGCTCAGCGGTTGGCTGCGCTCGATGCGGGTCACGGCCAGGCCGGGATCGAGCTCCTCGCGCTCCAGCTCGGAGGGCCGGTTGCTGCGCAGCCTCCGCATCTCGGCGGGCAGCGCTTTCCAGATCGGCTCCTGCTCGAGCACGGTCGCCTCGATGCCCTCCAGCTCGGTGGATGCCACGACTTTCCCGCCTTCTGCCTCGTAGGTCTCCAGCGCCTCGCGATCCTCCTCCAGTCGCGAGGCGTCGAAGTAGAAGACCGTCGGCGCGCTGTCCAGCAATCCGCTCTCACCCAGCTCTCCGGCCGGCACGCGCATCGCGATCGGCGTCTCCTCGGCCCACAGCTTGCCGCGGTAGCGGTGGGTCCAGGAGCGGTTGATCCAGATCCACTGCTTGTGGGTGCAGACCACGGGCAGCGGTTTTCCCACCAGCGGCCGCAGGAAGTGATCGCGCCCGGTGTCCAGCAGGTAGTGCCAGTCGTTGTCGCGCCCGCGGCGATCCTTTCCGTTGGGCCAGCGATCGAGCAGCGGATCGCCGTCGTCGTCGGTGTGCTCCACGAGGCGCTCCACCTCGTCCTCCTGGCCCGATATCCAGCGGATCCCGGCCAGCGCGTACAGGTTGGGGTTGCGCGTGGCGCTGCCCAGCGTCCGGCACAGGTGGTAGGCCGAGCTGGGCCCCGTGCCCTTCCAGTGCGTGCACTTGGGCTGGTAGCCGTAGAACCGCAGCCAGCCGTGGCGCAGCTTGTGGCGCCCCTTGAACTGGACGTCGACGCGGTAGGGGTAGCCGCGATCGGGCAGCGGAGCCATCGCGTCCACCATCTCGTTCAGACGTCGCGGGCTGCGGACCACCAGGTGCTTCTGTCCCAGGGCGTAGATCTCCGCTCCGACCCAGCTCAGGCCCAGGCCGGCCAGCAGGATCCAGGCCGCAGTCAGCGGGCGCCGCAGAAACGCTCTGCGAGTGCGCGCGTAGCCCAGCAAGAAGCGCAGGACCGCTTCGGAGCCGAACGCGGCCAGCCCGAAGGCGAAGAACTCGACAAGGTACGTACAGCGAAATGTTTGGATGTGCTCGATGAACGGCAGGTACCTGAGAAATCCGAAATCGTCCGGCCCGGCGAACAGCATCAGCGAAAAGGCCAGCCCCGCGAGCAGGTACCGGACAGAATTGCGGCGCAGCAGAGGCAGCGCCAGCAGGCATCCCAGCGCGGTCAGCGCGGTCAGGACGGAGGGCCGCGGCTTGAGGGTCCCGATGATGTTGATCCGGTCGATGAAGCGATCCTCCGGTACGCGGTCGTCCCCCAGCGCCTTGCCGTCGTCGAGCAGCCTGCCGGTGGAGAGGATCATCGCCAGCTCGCTGCGCGAAGCGCTGGTGAACCAGACCACGCCGCGCCCGCGGATGATCGAGTCGGGCACCGGCCGCATCTCCCTGGTGTGCGCGACGAAAGGCAGCACCCAGAACGCCACCAGCGCGGCGCCGATCAGGGAGAACGTGCCCAGCCGTTTCCAGTTGCGGCGCAGCCCCACGTCCGCCACCAGGAAGTACAGCGCCCCGGCGAAGACGGTGAAGACCGACATGATCGCGTGCGAGAGAAACGCCACGGCGAAGAGGAACGCCGGCGTGACCGGACTGTTCTCGCCGCGCAGCATCCCGATGAAGGCGCCCATGAACCAGGGAAAGAACAGCCCTCCGATCGACTGGGTGACTATTCCCGCCTGGTGGTACGCCTCGAAGGAGTTGCCGAACGCGGCGATCGAGATCATCGACAGCATCCCGCCCAGCCCGGCCGCCCATCTGTCGAGGCCCAGCTTGCGCAAGAAGTAGGCGTAGGAGAACGGCGACAGCGCGAAGCAGACCACGATCGTCAGGTTGTGCAAGAAGCGGATGTCGAGCGTGGTCAGCCCGTGCAAAAGCGCGTTCACGAGGTAGAAGAGGCACTGGTAGAAGCGCAGGATCGGCTGGCCGAACTCCAGGCCCAGCGGCCCGAACGGGTCGTCTCCCACCGCGAAGGCGTGGACCAGCGCCCACTCGTTGAGCAGGTGGTACATGTTGTCGCCCGAGCGATTGAGCACCGGCCCCAGGATCAGGTAGGTCGAGCTGAGCGTGATGATCGCCGCGGCCGCGGGCAGCAGGTGATGACCGTGAGCCATCAGCAGCCCGGCGGTCCAGCGCGCCGCGCGGCGCAACCGCCCCGGCGGCTTGCTCTCTTGGCGATCAGATGTGGACATTGTACTTCGAGACCGAAAAGCTAGCCGTGCGGCTCGGCTCGCCGTCCTGGACCAACCGCCAGTAGTAGGTGCTCCCCGGCTCGAGATCGCGCAACGAGTGGGAGGTCCCGCTCGTCTTGCGCTCGACCGCCGGGTTGCCGAACTCGGGATCGTCGATCGACACCTGCAGCTCGATCGGCCTCTCGATCGTGCCCTTGTCCCACTGCAGCGAGGCGCGGTCGCGCTCCACGACGTAGCCTTCGGGAGGCTGCTGGGGCCTCGGCCCCACGCCGGTGGTATAGACCTGGATCATCGCGGCCGCCAGCGTCCCGATCAGCGCCAACGCCACCAGGTACCTGCGCAGCCACCGGGCGGCGGCGATCAGAATTCCGGATCGATACATCGAGACGATCCTATAACAGATCCACCGGCGCCGTTCGAGAGTCTACGGACAGTCGAACCTCGTGCTGCCGCCGGGAGGAGCGAGGTTCCGCGCGGGAACCGCGCCGCGATAACCGTTGGGAGTCACCCAGCCCAGCTTGACCCGCGCGTGCCCCCCTTTTTCCATGAAATCGACCCGGATCCGGTGCACGCCGGGCTCGATCCTGCGCGACGACCGCTTCCAGTGAAACGTCTTGCCGCGCATGCCGGAGATCACCTTCTCGCCGTCGATCCAGACGTCCATCCCGTCGTCGGCGCCGGCGTAGATGTAGGTCGGCTGCTCGCGATCGATCAGCAGACAGCCTCGCCAGCGCACATTGAAGTGGTCGGCGCGAATGCCGGGAGCGGGACGTCCTCGCTTCCAGTGGAAATCCACGCCGTGGTCGATTCGCCGCAGATCGGGCTCGCCGTCGAAGCCCTTGCCGTAGTAGCTCCCCAGCAGACCGTCCCGCTCGTCCGGCATCTCCCGGCAGAGAACGATCAGCCCGCCCACCACTCCGATCAACGCGATTCCCGCCGCCGCCCAGCTCTGCCAGCAGCGCAGCGCCGGGCGATCCGGCCCGGTCGGAGCGACCTGCGTCCGCCGCCAGCTCTGGAGCGCGGCCGCCGCGCGTGACAGCGAACGGGACAGCCGCTTCAGCTCGCGGCGGCTCGTCCTGCACGGGCGCCCGCTTCGATAGTCGGCGTGTGCCGCCTCCAGCCGGGCCAGCTGTTCGGGCGACGGGCGCACCAGCGATCGGATCGAGTCGGCGGAGACCGCGCCGTCGTCCTCTGCCGAACCCTGTCCGCCCGACAGGATCTCCAGAGCCCGATCCACCGCGATCCAACCCTTTCGCAGGGGAACCAGCGCATCCTCGGCGGCGACGCCCCAGGCGCCCAGCAGGTGGCGCGCCGCGGCCGCGCTGCCGGCGGCCTCGGCCACGCGAACGTCGAAGCGCGCATTCCTGTCCGACCCGTCGGCCATTCGCGGCTCTCGCTCGCTCGAGCTCATCTCTCACCGGCCTCCACCAGCTCGCGTATCTGCTGCAGCCGAAAACGGTCGTACCCCTTTTCGTCGACCGGATTTCTCTCGAGAAATCTGCGAATGCGCCCCCTGCCCTTCCTCTTCAACGACAGCGACTCCGGTCCCCTGGATCGCAGCAGCAATCGCTCGTAGTGGAACGAGGCCCGGTCCTTTCTGCCCAGATCCGCGAACGCGTTCGGCAGCGCGAAGCGGGAGAAGAACGATCTGCCCATTCTCTTCTCGACTAGCGCGCGATCCTCCACCAGGTATGCGTCGAGGGCCGCCGCGGGGTAGTTGTTCTTGCGGTACTGACCCAGCTTGAAAGCGATCATGCGCGAATCCGGGTAGTTCTCCAGGCAACGCGAGAAGTAGCGCTCCGGCGACTCGAAGCTCGCGGACTGGGCCGCCGAGTAGCCCGCGTGACAGGCCAGGTAGGCGGCCAGCAGGCCGAAGGCGACCCGGCGCCCGGTTTTTCCCAGCCTCCTCGCCAGCACCGCGAAGATACCGACTGAGGCGACGCACCAGATCGTCAGCGGAATCCAGCAGAAGCGAAACGCGAACTCCAACCAGAAAGGAATGATGTTGAGCACCGGCGCCAGCGCCACCATCGTCCAGACCAGCGCCCAGAACGGCAGGCGCAGCCCGCTGAAGCGCCAGGCCAGCACGGCCGCGCACACCAGCAGAATCAGAGCCGCGATGCTGGCCGCGGCGGTGAACTCCATGAACGGCAGACCCGCTCCTTCCGAGACCTCGAACAGGCCGCGGACCGGAAACACGCTGACCGCCACCGAGGTGGCTCCCGGCACGACCAGCTGGTAGAGGTACTGCATGATCAGGTTCAAATCGGTCTGCCAGACCTGCGACAGCCTCTCCAGCCAGTTGTCCGAGTAGTGGGATACGCTCCACTTGATCTGCCCCGGCGTGTGGATCACCAGCCAGGCCAGCGCGGCCGGCAACAGCTTGTCGAGGAAGAACGCCGCGCCCGGCCGGCGCCGCTGGGCGAGGTCGTAGACGACCAGCAGGGGAAACACCACTACGAACAGGTTCTTGTTCAAGGCGGCCGCGAACGCGGACAGCAACGCCAGCGCGTACCAGCGAGCGCGCTGCTTGGGCTCGACGGCATCGACGTAGCGCTGCCAGGCGATGAACGCGGCCAGGAAGAACGGCATCGCCATGAAGTGGCAGCGGGCGCTCATCCAGCCCACCAGGTCGGCCTTGACGCTGTGGACGGCGAACAGGGCCGTGGCGAGCAGCTGCCAGCGCGGCGTCGAGAGGAACAACCCTGCGAAACGGTGGAAGACCAGGATCGTTACCGCCAGCCAGGCGAGGTTGAACACGGCGAACCCGGTGTAGCTCCAGGGCGTCAGCGCCCAGTTGAGCATGAAGCTGATGTACATCGGGTTGGCGTTTTTTCTCTCGAAGTTCGTGGTCAGCAGCTTGTGGAGGTTTTCCCAGCTCAGCTCGGATATCACGTCGTTTTGCGTGATCTGGCATCCGTCGTCGAAGTTGGTGAACTCGCCCCGAAGGAGCGGGAGGTGGATCAGAACGGCGGCGGCGCAGATCAGCGCCAGCCACAGCCGCGGCTGCAACCCGAGCACGCGCCGCCGGCTCTGCGTCTCCTCCGGCCTCGCTGGGCTCATTCGCCTTTCTCCCACTCGATCGGACAGTGGTAGCTGTCATTTCCTCCCAGCGAGATCAATCTATCCCAGGGAATGATCTCCTCCCCGGCGCCGTCGGCCTTCCAGCCGAGCTCCACCTCCATCGGCAGCCCCGCCCTGGCGCACTCCACGCGCAGGCGATGCACGCCGGGCTCCAACACGTCCTCGGCCTCTCGTCGCACCCCTTCTCGGCTCCTCGGCAGCGCAATCGCGGGCCGGCCGTCTACCGCGACCGCCAACGGAGCGCCGGATGCGAACGCCACCAGCCGCAGCCGCTCTCCCGGCTCCACCACGAGGCATCCTTCCCACGCAACCGAGAAGCCCTTGCGCTGCAGGCCGAGCACAGGCGGAAGCTCTCGCCACTCGAAGTCGAGCTCCGGGTCGACGCGCACGAACGGATGCCCCGCGAAACCCGGGCGCTGGTAGTAGGTCGCGGTCAGGCCCTCGCCCGGCTCCAGATCCGAGACGATCTGCGCGCCGCCCCAGGCGACCACGGCGAGCAACGCCAGAAGCGCCGCCGCCGCGATGCCCCAGGCGACCAGCCGCGCGACGCGCAGAAGCGGTCCGCCGCGAACGGAGCGACGGCTCCGCGCGAAACGGCGTATCGCCGAATGAAGACGATCCCGCTCCAGTCTCCACTCGTCGTCGTCCGGCTCGGCGTCCTCGCCGATCGCCCGCTCGATCCGTTCGATGCTCTGCTCGAACAGGCCCGCGCCCCAGGCTCGGAGCCGATCGTCGTCCGCCCGTCTCGCCGCGCGCCGCAGGGCGTTCCAGCCCTCGAGCAGAAACGGCGCCGCATCCCGGGGATCGACGTCGCGTCGCTCCAGCAGCGCTCCGGCGGCGCGGGCCCGCCTGCGAGCCGCGCGCAGCTGCTCCGCCTCACCTCGACGCGACGGCTGAACGGGTTCGCTCATCGCGTTTTTCCGTCCTTTGTTTCTCCGGCAACGTCCCGGTTCGCGGCGCGATCGGCACCGCGCGGACGCCGCACGAGGTAGACGGGCCGCCGCTTGATCTCCTCCAGCGCCCTGGCCAGGTAGACCGCGACCGTCCCCACGGCCAGCAGCGTGATCCCGGCGAACAGGATCACCAGCAGGATCACCGTGGTGAAGCCGCTGACCGCGTTGCCGGAGAAGTAGTTGTAGAGCGTCTGTGCTCCGAGCCCCACCCCCAGCAGGGTCGTGATCAGCCCGACCCAGGCGGTGAGGTACAATGGGAACGTGGAAAAAGAGAGGATGTTGCTCACCGCGTAGCGAATCAGCCGGCCGCTGGACCAGCTGGTCCGGCCTCCGGCGCGCTCGGCGACCGCGAACTCGATCGAGGCCCTGCGAAAACCGATCCAGCCCACCAGCCCGCGGAAGAATTTCGATCGCTCGGGAAGGGAGCGCAGCGCGTCCGCGGCCTGCCGATCGAGCAGCTTGAAGTCGGAGGAGCCGCGCAGGTCGACGCCGCTGGCACGCCCGATCATCTTGTAGAAGAGCGCCGAGAAGCCCCGGTAGAGAAGCCCCTCCCGTCCCCTGTCCGACTTGCGGGCCTCGATCACGTCGTAGCCCTCGCGCCAGCGCTGGACCATCTCGGGAATCAGCTCGGGAGGGTGCTGCATGTCGGCGTCGATCAGGATCACCGCCTCGCCCCGCGCCGCGTCGAGGCCGGCCGCCATCGCGCTCTCCTTGCCGAAGTTGCGCGAGAGCAGGACGGGCACGACGCGCTCGTCTTCGGCCGCGATCCCGTCCAGCACGTCGGCGGTGCCGTCGCTGGAGCCGTCGTCCACGCAGATCACCTCGAACGACGCCGCGACCCGCCCCAGCTGCTCCTCGATGCGGCGCACGCTCTGCGCGGCCAGGTCGGCCTCGTTGAACATCGGTACGATCGCGCTGATCTCGACACTCATCCGTCGATCTCCCCGCTACCGCGTCGCGCGCGAAACAACCACCTGAGAACCAAATACGTCTCGCTCACCATTACCACTTCGGCCAGCACCTTTACCAGCACCAGCCGTCCTGGCAGCAGCCACTCGAAACCCGTCACCACCGCCGGAGAGAAGAAGATGTTGACCACGGTCAGCACGGTGTATCCGGTTCCCTGCGCCGCCAGGCGGCCCCCTTTCCAGTCGCGGTTGCGGAAGGAGTACAGCTTGTGCCCGGCGAACCCGATCAGCGCGCCGCAGGTGCGGCTGATCGCCTGGGCCACCGGCGTGGGTGTCTCGATCTCCTTGAGGCCGAGGAAGACCGCCAGGTCGATGAGGAACAGCACGCCTCCGGTGACCAGGTAGCGAAACATCGACCACTCGCTCAGCCGCCGCCAGATCTCTTGGAGACCCATCATCCGCCTCCGTTTGCGCCGCGGTCGGAGCCGGCATCGGGTCTGTCGTCCCCGTCCCCGGAAATCCGCTCCAGCGCGGCCTTCATTCGTCTCCGAGCCAGGCGGCGCCTCTTGCCTCTCAGCGGCTCGCGGAGCAGAGCGCGCCGGTAGTAGAACGCGGCCTCCTCCCAGCGACCCATTTTCTCGTACGTCCTGGCCAGCTCGAAGGCGGGATAGGGCGTCCTCCTGGGATCCTTGCGGGTCACCAGCGAGTCCATCTTCGAAGACAGCTCGATCGCCTCTTCGAAGTTGCCGAGGCCGCGATGAATCCGGGCCAGCCCCAGATGGCACTGCTTGGCGTCGGAAAAGCTCTCGACGCAGCGCGCCAGCAGCCGCTTCTCGGAGGTCCAGGCACGCGCCTGCAGATGGGAGCCGACTCCGTGCCAGGCGACCAGAGCGAGCAAGGACGCGAAAGCCAGCCAGCGCCAGCCGGCGCGTCCCGTACCCTGCCACCAGCGAGCGAGGATCGCCACGATCGCCGGACAAACGAACGCCGACGGTATCCAGTCGTAGCGAAAGGCGAACTCGACCCAGCGCGGCGGAATGTTCATCACCGGCGCCAGCGCGATCAGGCTCGCCGCCGCGGCGAAGAGGGGTAGGCCGAGCCCGAAGCGCCGGGCCGCCCAGACGAGCGACAGCGCGACCGCGACCAGGATTCCGATCGCCGCCAGCGGGGCGATCCGCATCGCCGCCAGCCCCGCTCCCTGGGAGACATCGAGCGGACCGGAAACGCCGTAGACGTTGACCCAGATGTAGGTCGGCAGCGGCACGAGCAGGTGGATCAGGTACTGCACGAGCAGATTGGCGTCGTTGAGCAGCGTCGCGATCAGCGTCTCGCCCAGCGCCGGCCTTTCAACTCGCCCCAGGTAGCTGGTCGAGGCCTGGAGGATGTAGACCGGCACGGCGCCCATCGCCAGCAGCGGAATCTTGTCCAGCACCGCGCCCGCGGACAGCCTGCGCCTGCGGTAGACGTCGAAGAGAATCAGCAGCGGGCCGACCGAAAAGAAGATGTTCTTGTTCCAGATCGCGATCCAGGCGGCGAGCAGCGCCCCGCCGTACCAGGCGGCGCGGCGCAACGCCCCGGGGTCCTCCCGGTAGCGGCGCCAGGCGACGAACGCCAGCAGGAAGAAAGGCATGCCCATCAGGTGGCAGCGCGCGCTCATCCAGGCCACCACGTCCACGTGGACCATGTGCACCGAGAACAGCGCGGTCGCGGCCAGCTGCGAGACACGGTCCGCGAGGAACAGCGCCGCGAAGCGGGAAAAGACAATGATGATCGCCAGCAGGCAGAACAGGTTGAACACGGCGAAGCCGGTGTAGCTGCCGGGGGTCAGCGCCCAGTTGAGCACGAACGAGGTGTACATCGGAGCGTGGTTGCGATTCAGGTAGTTGCCCCAGAGCGTCTGCTCGATGCTCTTCCACGACAGATCGTGGACGACCGGGCTGTGCACGATCTGCTTGCCGTCGTCCACGGCGATGAACGTCCCGTCCAGCAGGGGGAGATGCACGGCGAGCGCCACCGCGCAGATCGCGGCGAGCAGGACCGCGTAGCGACCGCGGGAGAGAGCGCCCGCGGCCAGCCTCCCGATCCACTTCTTTTCTCTTCGGCCGGCAGCCCCGTTCATCGAACTCACCGCTCGGGGCGCGGGCGCATTCGAGGACGCGCTCGCATGCCTTTGCTCTTTTGGGCCGGCCGGGGCGGGCAAGCGAAGCTCTCGTTGCCGCCCGGCGGGGACAGATGCTCGGCCGGAACCGCATTGCGAACGCCGCCCGGCGAAACCCAGCCGAGGTAAGCGCTGGCCGCTCCCCGCCGCTCCTCGTACTCGACGCGAATGCGGTGCACCCCCGGCTCGATCTTCCTGGGCGAGACCTTCTCGCGGTAAGGATGACCGCCGCCGTTGTCGACCAAGAGCTTTCCGTCCACGTAGACGCGCATCCCGTCGTCAGAGCCGGCCACGATTCGCCGACCGCCTTTCGGAACGCGGATGCATCCCTCCCAGCGAACCGAAAAACCGTCGCCGGGCATCCCCCTCAGCGGAGGCTCCCGGCCCCAGCGAAAATCGATTCCGTGGTCGAGCCGCTCGAAGCTGTGACCCTCGAATCCCCTGGCGCGGAAGTAGGTGCCGGCCAGGCCTTCGCGCGGCCCCGGCACCGAGCAGGTCACGGCCAGCCCCCAGACCAGGAGGGCCGCCGCCGCCGCCGCCGCGAGCGCCGCGGCCGAGACCCCTCCCCAGTGAAGCGCGCGTTCCCAAAGCGGCGCCGCATGCCGAATTCGCCAGCGTCGCAGCCCGAGCAGGGCCCTTTCCAGGTTGCGGACGAGATCCCGCCACTCGGCGCGGTCGATTCCGGTCTCTTCGCCGCGAGCGTACAGCTCGAAGGCCCGCCCGATTCGCTCCGAATCCGCCCGCGCGGCGTCCCGCAGGCGAGACGAAACGCCGCCCGCGCCGAGCGCCGAGCACTGACCGGAGCCCTCGATCGCGTCCGCGGCCCGCTCGATCTCGATCCAGCCGCGCCTGAGGTGCGGACACACCTCGTCCGCGGAGATCCCCGCGGTGTCCAGCAGCGCGCGCGCCACCCTCGCCTTCTCTCCCGCTCCTCTCAGAGCCGATATCGGATCGGAGCCGTCCGCCTCACTCATAGCGTTCCACCCGTTGTCCCCTGTCTCCGCGCCTTGGCAACCGCGGTATGAAAGCTCGCCGGATGGTGCAAAAAAACATTCGAGCAAATGGGCTCTCATCGCTTGCGGCCACCGTATATCGCAAAAAGAAACGTTGACAACCCCCATTGCAAATTGGATCTAGTAGTCTCTTCTGACTAGAAAGAGCTGAAATGAAACGCATTTCCAGAAGAAGAGCGCTGGGCTATCTGGGGTCGCTTCTGCCGGCCGGTTCGATTCTGTCCGCATGCTCGGACGAGAAAGGGAAACCGCCGGCCCAGCGCCCGGAGGAGCCCGACGCGGCGAGAAACGTCGTTCTGATCGTCGTGGACACGCTCAAGGCATCGACTCTGGGCTGCTACGGCTACGATCTGCCCTGCTCCCCGGCGATCGACGGCATGGCCGAGGAGAGCATCGTCTTCGACCGCTTTCACGCCGCCTGCCCCTGGACCGCCCCCTCGTTCGGCAGCATCCTGACCGGGACCACGCCCGCGATCCACGGCGCGGGCCGCAAGCTCGATCCCAGCCACGAATCCGACAAGAAACGGATCAACAGCCTCGCCGACGAGCTGACGTCGTTCCCCCAGCTGCTGAAGGGCATGCGCCGGGCCGCGATAGTCAACAACATCTTCCTGGGACCGAAAATGGGCTACGCGAGGGGGTTCGATCACTACGACCACCACCCGGCCAAGCCGATCGAGATGCGCAGCGCCGACCAGGTGACCGAGCTGGCCTCGTCCTGGCTGGCCGCGAACGCCGGCGATCCGTTCTTCTTGATGGTCCATTACTTCGATCCGCACGTGGCCTACAACCCGCCGCGCAGGATCGCCAACAGGTTCACCGACGCCGAGCCGAAACGGTTCGGCAATCCGATGACCAGGGTCAACGACATCCGCAACGGACGGGTCGTCCCCGACGAGGAGGAGAAACGGTACATCCGAGCGCTGTACGACGCCGAGGTGCGCTTCACCGACGACCAGATCGGCGAATTGATGCAGCGGATGGAGAAGCTCGACCTGCTCGGCGACAGCTGGGTGATCCTGACCTCCGACCACGGCGAGGAGCACTGGGAGCACGGCACCTTCGAGCACGGGCACCGCTACGAGGCGGAGGTCACGCACGTCCCGTTGATTCTCCGCCCGCCCGGCGGGCGCTGGAAGGCCGGCTCCAGAATCGCGCAGTCGGCGCGCCATATCGATCTCGCCCCCACCTTTTTCGAGATGCTGGGGCGGGAGGTGTCTCACGAGTTCGAGGGGGCCAGCCTCCTGCCTCTGATCCGCGGCGAGGAAAAACAGCACCGGCCGTGCTACATGGAGAACAACCTGTACCGCGGAGACCAATGCGCGTTGCTGCTGGAAGGCAGGTACAAAATAGTGCGGGATCTCAACTCGAAAACGAGTTATATGTACGATTTGGAAAACGATCCGAGAGAACAAGCACAGCTCGGCTACGAGCATCCCAGGTACGCCGAGATGGTCGCGGCCCTGGATGCCAAGCGCGCCGAGCTGGCGAAACGGGCGGTTTTCGACTCGAAGACCGTCGACCTCGATCCAGAGACCGTGGAATCGCTTCGCGGCCTGGGTTATGTCGAATAGGGAGAACAAAATGAAAAGACACGTCGCAGCCATCATCTCGCTCGTCCTGTCCGCCGCTCTCGCCTGCATCGGCTGCTCGGCCGAGAAGAAAGAAGGCGAAAGGGACGCCGAAAAGAAGGAACCCGAAAAGGCGGTTGTCGAGAAAGCCGCACCGAAGAAGACTCCCGCTCAGATCGAGCGCGAGCGCGTCGAGAAGGCGGTCGCCAAGCTGAGAGATGCGAACGCCGACGAGCTGACGGCGGCGCTGGAGGACAAGAGCCCGAGAGTCCGCGCGCAGGCGGCCGCCCAGTTGGGGAAACGACGCCCCGTCGAGGAGGAGCTGCTCCAGGCCCTGATCGGCATTCTCGGAGACGCCGAGATTCGCGTTCGCGTCGCCGCGATCAACGGGTTGGCCTCGATCGGGGAGCCGGCCGTCGCCCCGCTGATTCGACACCTGCGCTCGGACTCGCCGCACGCGAATCGCAAGTTTCGCGTCGTTCGGAAAAACAAGCGCAAGGGCAAGAAGCACTCCCTGCGCTCGATCTTCGTGCCGATGAGGATCGTGCTTAAGAAGATTGGAGAAGCGGCCGTTCAGCCGTTGATCGAGGCGCTCGGCAGCGCGGACGAGACGCTGCGGCACAACGCCGCCGTGGCTCTGGGCGCGATGGGCGAAAAGGCGGCGGCCGCGGTCGCGGCGCTGAGAAAGGCGGCCGGAGCCGACGACGCCAAGACCAGGATCGACGCGCTGAACGCCCTGTTCCGCATCGCGCCGACCGATCCGGAGGTGAAAAAGACGATCAAGAAGGCCTCCAGGGACAAGGACGAGAAGGTCGGCAAGAGGGCCGAGCGGCTTCTCGAGAGAATCGAAAAGGTCGAAAAGAGAAAGGCCGCGCGGGACGAGGCCGGACCGAAAAAGAAGCCGGGCGGCCCCGGGGGCAAGCCCGGCCGCCAGGGAAAACCGGCCAAGGCCCAGGGCGCGGGCCGGTAGCCTCCGCGATGAGCATCGGCGCGTTCCGGCTCCTGTTCCGCAGATGTTTCTTCGCATCCGACGACTGAGCGAGGTTCTGTCCGGCGAGCGAGATCGCTTCGCGATCTCGATAGTCGCGATCTCCCTGGTCGCTTTCGGCCTCAGGCTCTACTGGGCGCTGGCGGTCCAGCCTCCGGGGGAAGCGATCTTCTCGGACATGCGGTCCTACGTCTTCAGGGCCGTGTGGCTGCTGTCCGACTTGCAGGAGGTCTCCGAGACCCGCAAGCTCGATGTCGCGCTCTTCCCCTGGGGCGTCCACTACTTCTACGCGCTTCAGCTGTGGCTGTTCGGCTTGGCCGATTCGGGCCTGGCCGACCAACTGCGCCATCGGATGGCCGGTCTCGACATGACCGCGATGGCGGTGGTGCAGGCCCTGGTCGGATCACTGGCCGCGACCTTCTCCATGCTCTCGGCCCGCAGGTGCTTCGCCTCCCTGCCGGGCGCGGTGATCGTCGGCGCGGCCGCGGCCCTCTGGTACCCTCAGATCGCCTACTCGGGGTACTTCACCTCCGAGGCTCCGTTCTCCTGCGCGATCGCGCTCAGCCTCTGGCTCTGGATCCGCTATGCGCAGACCGGCCGCGGAGCCTGGGCCGCCGGGCTGTCGCAGGCGGTGGGGTTCACCCTGCGGCCCAAGATGCTGATGACATCGCTGCTCTGCCTGGCGTGGCTGGTCGTGCGACAGCGCCGCCTCGATCACTTCCGCCGGCGTCACCTCGCCTGGATCGCGGTGCCGATCGCGCTCGTCGTCGCCTTCAGCGTCTACCGCTACCACCATTTCACCGGCGAGGTCGCGCTGATATCCGGCAACGCGCCGATCGGGCGCTTCTTCGCCGCCACCGACTACGGCCACATCGAAAACCACGACAATCGCAGCTTCTACCCGCCGGCGCGGACCGAAGCGCTCGGCTGCAAGGGCGTCTTTCGCTTCGAGGGCTACATCGCCGACGCCGAGAAGCTCGACCCGGAGCGACGGCGCGTGTGGAGATCGAAATCGTTTTTCGAAAAGCTGTCGACGTTGCGGCGCAACATCGTCGCGCTGGCCTACGGCAACAGGATGTGGCCCGAGTACAACTGGAAGAGCTACGCGGGGAGCTTCGCCGAGAAGAAGCGGGCGTGGGAGCTGCAAAAAGAAAACGCCCCGCGAAAACACCGACCGGCCGAGATCGATCTGGCCGGATCCCTGGCCGAGCGGCGAATGGAGGCGGAGCAGTGGTGGAGACCCAAGCTCGCCAACGGGTGGCGCAGAGTCGCCCCTTCGATCCTGCTGCCGCTGGCCGCGCTGGGAATAGCGTTGCTGGCCCGGCGTTTCAAGCCCGGGCTGGAGCTGGCGTCGCTGTACGTGGCCACGCTGCTCTACGCGTCGGCGACGTACTTCGGCGAAATTCGCTATCGGATTCCCTACGACCCGGTGCTGATTCTGCTCGGCACCTTCCCGCTGCTCGCCGCGCTGCGCAGGGAACGCTGGTCGGTCGACCAGGATCGCTGGGTAGGCTGCACGATTCTCGCGCTGCTGGCACTGATCGCGGCGCTGGTGCTGATCCCGTTCGACGCGATCGCCGCGCCGTGAATCGACCGAAAATCACTCTCGCGTGATTCGCCGAGAAACTGCGGGGTTTTCCAGCACGACAAAAGGCGGCGGGCCGCCTCTCGGCCTCAGCCCTGCGGCTCCTCGCCGCCGCCCTCGCCGCCGCCCTCGGGAGCCTGAGCGGCCGCAGCCTGGGCGCCCTGCTGCGGCTCGAACTTGTGGGCCACCTTCTTGCGGACCGGATCGTACATCTGCGCGGTCAGCTGCTCGGAGGCCTTGTCGATAATCGTGTCGGACACGCTCTGCAGCGGCTCGGGAATGATCTCGGTGGCCTGATCCTGCATCTGGTAGTAGATCATCTCTTGCAGCTTGTCCTTCAGATCGGCCTCGTCGGTGACATCGAGTTCCTCGTCGACCTTGTCCATGACCTGGTCCTGAACCGCGTTCATCAGCTTCTTCTGCGCGCCCTTTTTCGGGTTCAAAAAATCGAATAGACCCATCTTGCCCCTCCTGTCGGCAGTTGGTTCGAGCTGTTGAAGGATATCTGATCGGGGGTTTGCTCGTCAATCCGCTATTCGCTGTTTTTTTAAAGAGCCTCTTGTCCCGCGAGCAATCCGCGCTGTGGAAAGATCGTTGCCGGCCGGGGGCCTGGCGCCCGGCGGACGTCGAAAAGCAGCTCCGGCTCTCCCCCGCGGCCTCATGAGGCCGCGGTCAGGATGGCCTCCTTGCCTCTCGAGCCTGCGATGCAACCGGCCGCGCCCAGCGGGCTTCAGTCGGTCGGTTCCCAGGCGGCGATCGTCGTGGACAGGCCGTGGTGGCGGTGCTGGTCGTCAGCCCTCCGGGCTTGGCCGGCGGTGTCGTAGGCGCCGAAGGAGCAAAGGTCATCCTGACCGCGCCCTTTTCAGGGCGCGGCTCCAAGGACGCCGAGACGAAGGCGGCTGAATCCGGATGAGCCAAAAAAAGAGCATCTTCTCCCTCCCCTGGCGGCGTCTGCTATCATGCCCGAGGCGAGGCCGCCGGGAGGAGAGATGGCTCCAAGGCTCGGGATCGCGTCCGTTCTTCTGCTCGCGGCTCTGCTGGCGGTCGGGGCGGCCTGCGGCACGGCCGAGACTCCCTCGCGCAAATCCGCCGCCGAGCCGACTCCCGCGACCCGGCCCGACGAGGCGCAGGTCGATGCCGAATCGGGCTCGCCGCCGCCCGCGCCGGACGACATGCGGCAGTGCAAGGCGAAAGTAGCCGAGATGGCGCCCGAAGGCTTCGCCGTGCTGGTGGCTCCTCCGTTCGTCGTGACCGGCGATCTGGAGCCGCGGGAGCTGCGCCGCTTCACCGAGCGCACGATCCGCTGGGCCGTCGACCGGCTGCGGACCGGGTTCTTCGACGCCGAGCCGACCTCGGCGATCTCGATCTGGCTTTTCTCCGGCGCGGAGAGCTACTCGCGCCATTCCCTCGAGCTGTTCGGCCGGCGGCCGGACACGCCTTTCGGCTACTACTCCCCGCGGCACCGCGCGCTGGTGATGAACATCGCCACGGGCGGCGGCACGCTGGTCCACGAGATCGTGCACCCCTTCGTCGAGGCCGACTTCCCCGGCTGCCCGCCCTGGCTGAACGAGGGCCTCGGCTCGCTGTTCGAGCAGTGCGTCGAGCGCGAGGGGCGGATCCACGGCCTGGCCAACTGGAGACTGCCCGGCCTGGTCCGCGCGATCCGCTCCGGAAATCTCCCAGCGTTCGAGGAGCTGTTCGCCCTCGACGATCACGAGTTCTACGAGCAAGACCCCGGAACGAACTACGCGCAGTCGCGCTACCTGTGCCTCTACTTGCAGGAACGCGGGCTGCTGCGCCGCTTCTACCGCGAGTTCCGCGACAACGTCGCCGACGATCCCCGCGGCGTCGCGACACTGCGAGGGCTGCTCGGGGTGGACGATCTCGACGCCTTCCAGCGCGAGTGGGAATCCTGGGTGCTGTCGCTGGAGTACAACCCGGACGGCTGATCAGATCAGCGAAAAGAGGGTTTCGAGGGCGCCGTCGGAGCTGCTTCCGCCGGCCGCGAGACAGCCGCAGCCTCCCGAGGATCCGCCGCCGTCTCCGGCGTCGGCCCCGGCGTCCGCCCCGTCGCCGGGATCGGAGGCCTGGGCCCTGGTGTAGAGACCGAAGTCGTCGATCGTCCAGCCGCCGAACTGCAGGCCGGCGTCCGAGGCGATCTCGAACCGGATCTGGACCTGGCTCCGCCCGGCGGCCCACTCGCTGATGTCCAGGTCGAACAGCACCCACTCGCGATCGATGTGGTGCGTGACGTGCGATGCGTTCTGGTCTCCCTCGGAAACGAAATTTGTCCAGACCGGCTGCCAGTCTCCCTCGCCGCCGACGTAGATCGTGGCCTGATCGTAGTAGCCGTCCTCGACTGTCAGCCAGCGGCGCAGGCGCAGGCGCACCAGATCGTGCTCGCTCAGATCGTAGGCCGGGCTGATCAGCGCGTTGACCTTGCCGGGCTGGTACTCGCCGTTCCAGTTCGAGGCCGGCGCCAGGTCGTTGCCCCAGACGTGGGTCGGGCTGTAGGCCTCGTCGGGATCTCCGCCCTTGCCCGCCGGGACCCCCCACTGCCAGTCGTCGGCGCCCTCGCGCTCGATCCCCTCGGTCAGCTCGTGGGTCCAGGAATCGTCCTCGCTTTCGAAATCGTCGAACACGATCTCCTCGAGCGGTCCGACATAGGCGCGGTAGTACGGCTCGGCCGCGTTGCTGGGCCGGGTGATCACGTCGCCGCTGAGGTTCTCGTCGGCCTCGATCCGGTAGAGCAGCTCCGTGCCCTCCGCGAACGTCCCCAGCTCGTGGCTGAAGCTGTCCGCTCCGACGTTCTCCATCTCCTCGGAGGTCCACGTCTCGCCGCCGTCGAGGCTGTAGGCGATCCGCACCTGGCCCATCTCGTTGCAGGCCTCCTCCGCCACCCAGACTTCGGCCTCCACGACCACCGGCTGCGAGGGGTCGGAGAGATCATCGAGCTGCTCGTGCTCGATCGCGATCCGCCCGGTGCCCTCGGAGGCGAGCCCGTGGGCGGCGAAGGCGTCGTAGATCTGACAGAAGTGCGGCGTGCCGTCCTCTATGTTGCCGTTGTCGTCGTCGACCACCAGCGTCGACTCGTAGGCCGACGGGATGTCGGTCGCGACGCGCGTGGCCCCGGCGAACAGCAGATCCAGCATCGCGTTGCCCTGATCGTCTCCGTACTCTTCCCGGAAGGTGGTCCGCAGGTCCCAGTAGGCTCCCCCCACGATCAGCCCGGTCTGGTGGGGATCCTCCGAGACGTCGGTGGGCCAGACCAGGTCCGGCTCCAGGTCGCGGATGTGGTGACCCTCGGTGGTGAAGTAGGGCGCGATCTTGGAATCGAGCGTGACCGACGAGGCCATCGTGTCGGCGAAGCCCTCGCTGATCGCCTCGTCGAAGACCATCGAGCCGATCATCGCGTTCTCCAGGTGAAAGCCGTGGCCGTACTCGTGGTAGAGGATGTCCCCGATCATCGCGGTGTTGTTGCACTCCATGCCCCAGCCCGGATCGCCGGCCATCAGGAAGTTCAGCGACTGGCCGTCGAACCAGGCGTTGCAGAAGTCCTGCTGCTGGTCGCCGTCCAGATCGATGTTGTTGACGTTGACCGGCAGGGGGGCGTCCAGCCAGGCCAGATCGTCCATCAGCGCACGAGCGTGGTCGCGAACCTCGTTGGTGAAGACGTAGGCGTGCACCTGGGCGAACTCGGCCTCCGAGGCCTCCGTGTCGAGCACGAGCGGGTCGGCGCCCACGTCGATCTCGTCGATGAACAGGTCGCCGCCGCTCTTGTTTGCGATCGTGGCGTACATTCCCGACAGCCAGGCCTGCAGCGCGGTTGTGTCGCCCACGACCGAGAAGGCGCCGGCCTCGTCCGTGGTGTCGTCTCCGTCGTCAGTAGAAATGTACAGATGGGAAAGCGGGCTCTCGACCACGTCGCCCCCCGGGTGCCGCTCGTGGTGCCTGCCCCTGAGCGAGCCGGTCACGAACAGGCGCTCGTCCCGCAGGGCCAGCAGCGACCCGCGGTGGGCGTCGATGTAGGCCGTCCAGCGTCCCCAGCTGGTGCCTTGCAGCTCCACCGCCCAGACCAGCCGCAGCGAGGGCGCGTCCTCGCGCAGCACGGGGAACAGGGCCAGCTCCGACCGCTCGACGTCGGCCGCTATTCCGCGTTCGGAAAGCGCGTCGACGGCGGCCTGCTCCGCCTTTTCCACGTTCAGCGAGGGCTCGGTCTCGACCGGCCTTACCGGAAAAAGGTGCACGCCGATCAAGGCGATCCTGCCGGCGCGGATCGCCAGCGTGGCGCTGGAGCCGAGCACGGGCACGCCGTTCACCGTCTGGCGATGGGTGACAGTGCGCAGCCCTCGCCACAGAGAGGTGACCGCCGGCTCCAGGTTCGCCGCCCCGGCTCCGCCGGGCAGCAGATCCTCGTTTCGCGTCCAGAACGCCTCGGCGGCGTCCCAGGCCACCAGCTCGTCGCCGACCGCCGCCTCTCCGACTGGGACACCCGATCCCCAGATGCGCCGAAAATCCCCGGTAGGCCCTCCGCGGCGCTGTGTCCACTCTCCGCCGTACCTTTCGCTCAGCTCGGCGGGGCCTTCCCCGACGAACCCAATCTTCGAGCTTCCGGAGTGCCCGGCGAGCCACTCCGTCCCGGGCGGTACGCTCTCCACCCGGCGCTCGCCGCCGGTGAATGCCGCCGAGCCGCCGGCCAGCAACAGCACGAACAGCCCGATCGCCGTCGTTGTGGCGCTCTTTTTCATGATCTGCCCTCCTCGGCTGATTGGAGTATACAGTAGCCTCGAAACAACAGTGTTGCAATTGACGTTCCAACAGAAGGTCTCGTCTGCTTTTCCCTTCTTGATCTTCGACGAGACACCCATTTAGAGCCAAAAAACCGTTGACATCGTCGGTGCTCGTCACGCAAAATTCCATCGCTTCGAGTCTCGGTGCGAAAACCGTGTTCCTTGCGGAAGGAGACGAGATGGGTTGGAAGAAAGCTCTAGTCATCGCCGCGCTGGCCGCTGCGGCGCTGCTCGGAGGATGCATCACGCACACCGCGGCGCCGGCCACGGAGGGCAAGGCCTACGTGAGGGACGGCAGCATCTTCGGCACGGGGATGCTCTACTGCGACGCGTCGGACGGCAACCCCGAGTGCTGGCCCGTCAGCGAGCAGGAAAGGGATTAGGTGACTGCCATGCGCAGAGCAATCGCGATAGCGGGAATCCTGGCGCTGGCCCTGGCGTTCGGCGGTTGCACCTACGTCGCCTCCAGCCGCGCTCCCAGCACCTCGGCCACCGGTGAAATCTGGTACACGAAGGACGTCAAGCTCATCGCCCTGGTTTTCACCACCAAGGTGTTCTACTGCCCGGCTCCGACCGCCAAGGGCCCGGCCACCTGCAAGCAGGCGATCATCCACGAGGAGGGCGAGGCTCCGCCGCCCTCGGGGTTCGGAATGCCTTCCCAGGGACAGGGACAGGGAGGATACGGAGCGCCGGCACAGGAAGGATACGGAGCGCCGGCACAGCCGCAGCCTCCCCAGCAGCCGCAACCATCGGCGCCGGGGTACCAGCCGCAGCAGCCGCAGCCGCAGCCGCAGTCTCCTCCGCCTCCGCCTCCGCCTCCCGGGTTCCAGGACTGAGCCGATCATCCCGGCTCCAACGGCATCCGCTCCGCTATTTCCCGCAAGTGACAACCGAACGCTCACATCGTATGATTCCATACGAGTATGATTTCGATCGACGCGACCGGCGTGAGCAGCAACGACGACTGCACCGCCAGCTACCTGGGTAAACTCCGCGGGCGACCGCTCTGACGGCACGCTCGCGTCCGGGAAGGGAGAATGCTCGATTTCGTTCCCTTCATCATCCCGATAGGCCACGATCGGCTCACGGTCGGCCGGCTTCCCTTCGCCACCTTCGGCATCATCGCGCTCAACATCGCCGTCTTCGCGACGACCTGCTCGACGATGGAGCGAGACTCAAAAAGAGAGTCGCGGCGGTTCTCGGAGCTGATAGGCTTCTACGAGGCTCACCCCTGGATCGAGCTGCCGGAGGAGGTGGTCGCGGGGCTTGGCGACTCGGAGCAGCGCCGCTACGAGCAGCACCGCAAATGGATCGCCTGGTACGCGGCCGCCCCCGAGGAGGTCGAGTCGTTTCTCGAGAGCTCCCCGCTCGCCGATTCGCCAGAGCTGCCGGCCTCCGAGGACGAGGAGCTGCGCAAGACGGCGTTCCTCTCGCGGGTCGCCGACCTGGAGCGAAGCGAGGGAACCGCCCACCAGCGGCGCGCGGACGAGCTGGCGCAGCGTTATCTCGCGGCGCGCGGAGCGTCGATCGCGCGACGCTTCGGGTACACGCCGACGGAGCCGAGGTCTCGCTCGAGAGGATCGGCTCGGCGGGCTTTCACTTGAAAACGACACGCGGCGAGGAGCTGCTTGTCGCCCCCGGCCAGGTGAAGGCCTTTGCCGCGGCTCGCGTCGACCGTCTAGAGCCCGAGCCGGCCGGGCGCTTCTTCACCTCGGGCACGATCCCCCGCCCGCCGGTGCTGCTGCTCGCCCTGCTGCTCGCCGGCCGAGGGCCGGGTCCGACGCGCGTGCTGCTGCTCGACGAGAGCAAGCTGCGCTACGCCGAGTTCATGAGCGCCCCGCACTCCACTTCCCGAAAAAGCTTCTCGGCGCTGGTCGCGCTGCTGGCCCGACTCTTTCCGCGAGCGCCGAATATCGGCGGGGGAGACGAGGGGCCGCCGGCGCTGGCCGACCTGGGCACCTTGGAATCCAGGCTGCGCGGGCTCGCGCTCAACGACCCCAGACGACCGCCTCCCTGAGCGCCGAGGGACGGGTGGGCGATAGGAACAGGCGGGTCAGACCGCGGTCGGCCGGCATCGACAGAGATCCCCTGCCGCTCTCGTCGATCATCACCACGCGCTGCACGATCACGTCCCCTTCCAGGTTCTGAGCCTCCACCTGCCAGGGCGTGCCCGGATCGCCGAACAGCTCCAGCCTCAAGGGAGTGCGATCCATCTCCTGGAGTCGGAACCGCTGGCGGCTCTCGGGGGGCAGCTCGGCGGCCGGTCGCGACAGGTAGCCGTCGCAGGCCAGCGCCGGAGCGCCTTCGACCTCTCCGATCAGGGTCTCGCACTCCAGCGCGATCGGCCGCCCAGGCTCCCGCTCGGCGATCTCCGCCGTCCCCACCCGGCGCTCGACCCGCTCGAAGAAGGCCCGCGCGTTACCTCCCAGCAATCCGTCGATCTCCTCCCCGGTCCAGCCCGCGGCGCGCAGCGCCTCGATCAGCTTCGGCAGGCGCGAGACGTCGTCCAATCCGCGCGGCGGCCTGATCCCCCCGTAGTCGGTCCCCAGCGCCAGCGCCTTCAGCGCCCCGATCGACTTGACGTGCTCGGCGTGCGCCACCACGTCCTCGATATCCGCGCCGCTCTGCCCCGCTACCAGCAGGTCCGGGTTCAGCACCAGGCCGATCACGCCCCCGCTGCGGGCCAGCGCCAGTAGCTGGAGGTCGTCCAGGTTGCGCGGGTGCTCGCGCAGGGCCCGCGCTCCGGCGTGGCTGACCATCGCCGGCACGTGCTGGCCGACGATCACGTCCCAGAACAGCTCGCGCGTGGCGTGAGTCAGGTCCAGCGCCAGCGAGTTATCCCGAAGGGCCGCAACCAGCTCCTCGCCAGCCGTGGTCAGGCCGCCCGGATCGCGGGGATCGGAGACCGAGTCTCCCGCGCCGTTCGAATGCGATCCCACCAGCCCGACCGCCGCCAGGCCCCTGCGTCGCAGGTCGTACAGCTCCTCGTCCTTCCCGACCAGCGCGTCCGCTCCCTCGAGCAGCACCATCACCGGAATCGCGCCCCGCCGCCGCGCCTCGTCCGCCTCCCCGAGCCCGACGACGATCCGCATCGCACCGTCCGTCGCCTCGACCAGCTCCTCGGTCGCGGACAGCTGTTCCTCCAGCGCATCGGCCGGATCGCGGCCGGGAAGCGGGGCGATCGCCGCCAGCAGCAGGTCGACGCCCGCCGCCCTCAGCTTCTCGACGTTGACGTGCGCCTCTGGCGTGGTCAGCGTCCAGCCGTCGCGCCGCTTCCTGAAGACCAGGTCCTGAATCAGATCGAAAACGAAGCGGTCGCGGGAGCGCTCGTCGTCCGCGGCCACGCGCCTCGGCTCGCCGCCGTCCGGCGCGGAGGCCTCGACCGGCGCGCCCACCAGGTCGAGATCCCGCTTTCCGCCTCCGCAATCTCCGCAGCAGGCGACCGCGGTCAGCGCGAGCACCACCGAGAGAATAGCGAACACCGGGCGCACCTCGAAAAAACGCAGCCGCACCATCGCCTCGATTCTAGCGCGCCTGGCAAAAGACGCCAGCCCGGCCGGGCCCCGTTCGCCTTCTTGAAAAAACGAGGCCAATGACCGAACCTCGGGCTGGCGCATGTAGGCGCATGCGCGCGGCCAATGCCGGCTATCTGCCTCCTTCGAAGGAGCGGCGAATTGCGGGACGAAGACCGTGACGAATCCGGCGCCGAGCGTGGAGACCGCTTTGACGATCGAGCCGCAGCGGAGCTTTTCGTGCTCGGCCGTCGTTCTTCCCGCACCGTTCCGTTCCCGACCGTAGGGACGCTGTACGCCGGTCTGGACGACGACGACCTCCTCTCGATCTCGCCCCGGCGGCCCGAGCGTGCGCTGGCCTGCTTCGTCCTGCGCGAGGACGGGATCCGCTTCGAGCCTCACCGCGCTGCAGCCGAGAGCGAAAAGGACTCGGGTCTCGAGTCGAGGCTGCTTCGCTCGGGAGACTCCGTCGAGCTGGCCGGAGCGCACGTCGTGGCGCGCGGCGGATTCGCCCGAGGAGGCCGGCGGGAGATCCTGGACGAAACGGCGCTGCGCGGCCGGCTCTCCGAGGAGGTGGAGCGCTCGCTGCGCTACCGTCGCCCGCTGGCCCTGCTGCTGCTGACCGCCCCGGGGGGCCTGTCGCGCGCGGAGGCCGAAATCGCCGCGGAAGTCGTCCGCGTCGTCGACGTGATCGGCGAGACCGACGCCGGAGAGCTGGTCGTGCTGTTTCCGGAGACCGGCGGCGAGGCGGTCGAGATTCCGGCGCGGCGTCTGCTGGCCGCCCTGGAGAAGACCGCTGTCGCCGCCGGCGCCGGGATCTCGCTCTGCCCGGCCGACGCGATCGCGACCGACGATCTACTGGAAAGCGCTCGCCGCGCCGCGCATTGCTCGGACCGCGGCGATCTCCGGCGATTCTCCGCCGCGGTCGAACGGATCGAGATCGGCGAGCATCGCCTGGTCTGCGCCGATCCGACCATGAAGCGCACCCTGGAGCTGGTCCGCGAGCTGGCGGCCGCCGAGATCCCGGTGATGATCAGCGGAGAGACCGGAGTGGGCAAGGAGCTGGTCGCCTCCGCGCTCCACGAGTGGTCGCCGAGATCGTCGCGCAGAATGACCGCGGTCAACTGCGCCGCGGTGGCCGAATCCCTGCTGGAAAGCGAGCTGTTCGGTCACGAGAAGGGAGCCTTCACCGGCGCCGACGCGACCAGGCCCGGGCTGTTCGAGGCCTGCGCGGGCGGCACGATCTTCCTGGACGAGATCTGCGAGGCCTCGTCGCGGGTCCAGGCCGGGCTGTTGCGCACGCTGGAGACCAAGCGCGTGCGCCGCGTCGGCGGAGTGGAAGAAAAACGGATCGACGTTCGCGTGCTGGCGGCCACCAACCGCGATATCGAGATCGAGGTCGAGGCCGGTCGCTTCAGGCGCGACCTGTACTTTCGGCTCTGCGCGGCGCGCGTGACGGTTCCTCCGCTGTCGCGGCGTCCGCTGGACGTTCCGCCGCTGCTGCGCCATTTCCTGACCCCCGAGGGCGCCGAAGAACCGATATCGGTGGGCGACGACGCCATGCAACGTCTGCTGCTCCACGACTGGCCCGGCAACGTGCGCGAGTTGCAGAACCTCGGCGGGCTGCTGCTGGCCGTCACCGGAGGGACGCGCCGCATCGAAGCAAAGGACCTGCCCGACGAGATCGGAGCGCGGGCGGCCCCGTGGCTGCGGCGCGAATCGACGCCGCCGAGGCGCGGACGGGAGATGGATCCCGCGCCCCAAGGGCGGCCGACGGACGAAGAACCGCCGCCGTTTCGCGAGCTGGCCGAGGAGATCCGGGAGCTGGAGCGGACCCGGATCGAGCAGGCGCTGCGAGCGACCGGCGGCACCCGGAACCGCGCGGCCGAGCTGATCGGCATGCCGCTGCGGACGTTCGTCTCCAAGCTCAAGCTGTACGGCCTCTCGCACATCCCGAGCGGGCGACGCAGGCGAAAGAGGAGCTGAGTGTCTCGCTGGAAGCCCGGCACCGAGTTCGACGGATACCGGCTGGTGAGCCCGCTGGGGAGAGGAGCGATGGGCGAGGTGATGCTCGCCCACGACACGCTGCTCGACCGGCCGGTGGCGGTCAAGCTGGTCACCGCCGCTGAAACCGACGCGCGCTCCCGCGACCGGTTCGCCGTCGAAGCGCGCGCGATCGCCAGATTGCAGCATCCCAACGTGGTCGCCGTGCACCGCATTGGCGAGTTGGACGGAGTTCCCTACCTGGTCTCCGAGTACGTGGAAGGCGAGCCGCTGGACTCGCTCGATCCGCCCCTGGAGGAACGCCGCGTGCTGCGGATCGCCGCCGGTCTGGCCGGCGCGCTGTCGATGGCCCATCGCCGCGGCGTGCTGCACCGGGACATCAAGCCGGCCAACGTGATCCTCGACGGCGACGGCGAGGCCAAGCTGCTCGACTTCGGGATCGCCAAGCTGCTTCCGGAAAGCCCGGCGACGGAAACGGAGCAGACCCCGACCGCTCCCGAGCCGCGCCGAACTGAAGACCCGGAGAGCACGGCGATAGTATCCGAGACCGAAAACGCTTCGGATCCCACCCTGGATCTGACCCGCGCCGGCGCGACGCTCGGCACGCCGGCCTACATGGCTCCCGAGATCTGGCTGGGGCGCCCGGCTTCGACCCGCTCGGACGTCTACTCCTTCGGGGCGTTGCTGTTTGCGCTCTGCAGCGGGAACCCCCCGCACGCCGGGCTCGCGGTCGAGGAGCTGGCGCGGGTGGTTCCCCGCCGCGCTCCTCCCGCGGCGGCGAACGCCGCCCCTTCGATCTCGCCCGAGCTCGGCGCCGTGATCGACCGCTGCCTGGCGCTCGACCCCTCCGATCGCTTCTCCGACGGCGAGGAGCTGCGCGCTGCGATCTCCAGGCTGACCCTGCGCCGGCGCCAGGGGGTGCTTCCGGGAGGAAACCCGTACCGCGGCCTCAACGCGTTCGACGCGGAGCACAGCGGCCTGTTCTTCGGTCGCGACTCCGAGATCCGGATGGTCCTCGATCGCCTGGCCAACGATCCGCTGGTACTGGTCGTCGGCGACTCGGGAGTGGGCAAATCTTCGCTGGGCCGCGCCGGCGTCTTGCCCCGGATGGACGGCTGGGTGGAGCCGCCGCGCCGCTGGAAGACCGCGAGCGCCGTCCCGGGCCGCCACCCGGTCGCAGCGCTGGCCGCGGCGCTGGCCGAGTTGGCCGGCGCGCCGGAGCGCGAGGCGAAACGCCTGCTGGAGGAGGAGCCAGCCGGCGTCGGGCGCTGGCTGCGGACCGGGCTCGGAGAACGCGACGGTGCCGTGCTGCTGATCGACCAGCTCGAGGAGCTGGTCACCTTGTCCGCGGCCGAGGAGGCGGACCTCGTCGCCGAGGCGCTCCACTGGCTAGCCGTCCCGGCGCCGGGAATCCGCGTGCTCGGCACGGTTCGGGGAGATTTTCTCGGTCGGCTCGCCGATCTGGGACCGCTCGGCGACGACCTGGGACGCGCCCTGTACTTTCTCAGGCCGCTCACCGAGCAACGGATGCGGGACGCTATCGTGGGGCCGGCGCTGGCCAAAGGAACATCCTTCGAGTCGCGGGAGCTGGTCGAAGATCTCGTCTCCTCGGCGACGGGCTCTCGAGGCGGCCTGCCGCTCTTGCAGTTCGCGCTCGCCGAGCTGTGGGAGGTGCGCCGCCCCGCTGAGCGGACGATCTCGCAAACCGCGCTGAAGCGGATCGGCGGCGTCGAGGGAGCTCTGGCCAGGCACGCCGACGACGTGCTCTCCCGACTCCTCCCCGAAGAACGAAAAGCCGCCCGCCGCCTGCTGCTGCGCCTGGTGGGCCCCGACGGAACGCGGGTCAGGCTGAGCGATGCCGAGCTGGGCACGGACGAGAGCGGGAGCGCGCGCCGGGCTCTCGACTCGCTGGTCAGGGGCAGGCTGGTGGTGGCCCGCGAGTCCGAGGGGCTGCCGGCCTACGAGATAGCCCACGAGGCCCTGGTGAAAGGCTGGCCCACGCTGTCCGGGTGGCTGACCCGCGACGCCGAGTCGCGCCTGGCCCGCGATCGTCTCCGCCGCGCCGCCGCCGACTGGGAACGGCTCGGCCGAGGCCGGGAAGGGCTGTTCGGGGCCGCTCAGCTCCGCGAGGTGGAGCGCGTCGATCCCGCTACCCTCTCGAGGACGGAGCGCGCCTTCCTCTCCCGTTCGCGGCGGGCGCGCCATCGCCGCCGTTGGGCCGCGATCGGAGTCGCGGCCGCTCTCTGCGCGCTGGTCATGGGCGTCTACCTCGGAATGGAGGCGGCCGCGCGAGCGGAGAGGCGTAAGGAGGTGCGCCTCGCAGTGAACGAGGCCGAACGGCGCGTCGGATTGGCGGAGAAGCTGGAGCGAAAAGCGCGAGCCGCCCGCGAGCGCGCCCTGCGGCTGTTCGACGAGCCCGATCTGGACGCCGCGGAGCGCGCCTGGAAAGAGTACAGGGATCTCGAAGCGCAAGCTCGAGAGTCCTTCGGAGAAGCCTCGCGACATTTGGAGACGGCTTTGCTGCTCGCGCCCGAGCGCCGGCGGACGCGCGAGGCGCTGGCCGACGTGATCCTGGCGCGCGCTCTCGCCGCCGAACGAGGCGAGGAAGAGCGGGCGGTGGAGGAGCTGCTGGGGCGTCTCGCGCTCTACGACGAGGACGGCAGCCGCGTCGCCGCCTGGAACGCCCCGGGCAGGCTGCGGCTGGAGGTGGAGCCGCCGGACTCGGAGATCGAGATCCAGCGCTACGCTCGCAGGCCAGAGGGACGCTGGAGCCTGGAGCCGGTCTCCGATCGGATCCGACCCGGGGACGAGACGGAGCTGCCGCCGGGATCCTACCTGGCCCGCCTGTCTTCCCCCGGACGAACGAGCGTGCGGATGCCTTTCGTGCTGCGGCGCGACGGCGAGACGAGAATCGAAGTCTCGCTGCCCGAGGCGGGCCTGGTCCCGGACGGCTTCGCCTTCGTGCCGGCCGGCGAGCTCCTGTTCGGCAGCGGCGCTCCCGACAGCCAGCGGCGCGACTTCTTCCACACCGTCCCGATCCACCCGCGCCGCACCGAGACCTTCCTCGTGGCCAGGCGCGAGACGACTTTCGCGGACTGGCTGCGCTACCTCGAGTCACTCTCCCCTTCGCTCAGGAAGGAGCGCACGCCGCGGGTGGGAGCAGGTGGATTCCAGGGCGCGCTCGGCCTCAGGCGCCTGGAGGACGGACGCTACGAGCTGACTCTGGAGCCGTCCAGCGAGCGCTTCCAGGCAAAATCCGGGGAAAAGATCCGCTTTCCCGCACGCGAACGCCGCGCTGTCCAGGACTGGCTGCTGTTTCCCGTGACCGGAATCACCGCGGCCGACGCCGAGGCCTACGCGCGCTGGCTCGACGAGACCGGGCGCGTGCCCGGCGCCCGCCTCTGCTCGGAGCTGGAGTGGGAACGGGCCGCGCGCGGAGCCGACGACCGCCGCTACCCGCACGGGGACACGCTGTCCGGTGACGAGGCAAACTACGACGACACCTACGGAAAAAAGCCGGGCGCGATCGGTCCCGACGAGGTCGGATCGCACCCGGCCTCCCGCTCGCCTTTCGGTCTGGACGACATGGCGGGCAACGCCTGGGAGTGGACGCGCTCCGTTCTCGAGGAGGACGGCTTCGTCGCGCGCGGCGGCAGCTACTACTACGGCGAGAACTCCTGCCAGGTCGCGGAGCGGGCCGTGACCGAGCCCTCCTTTCGCGATACCAGCGTGGGATTCAGAATCTGCGCCGATCTTTGGCGGGAAGACGTGGGAGAATAGAGGGAGCCGCTAGTAGCACGTCAGGCCTCCAAGATCGGGTAGAGCCTACCAACTGAAGTGTCAGACACGCTGAAGCGCGGAAGGCGAGATCGTGGTCTACCACGTGCACTCCAAGGTGGAGTTCACGCCCTGGGAGGTCGAGACCCACGACTCCAACGACACGATCCTCGTGTCGGAGTACCACGGCATCAAGGACGAGCTGTCCGCGGACGAGCAGGAGGCCCTGACCAAGGCCGAGGCCCACGCGAACACGCCGAGCAAGGCCGTCCTGGACACTCTCGGACGTCAGGGCAGAAGGCGGATTGGCGATGTGGGGTTGCTGGGATCGCTTGGTTAGGTCGACCGAGATTGCCGTTATGTGTGCAAAGTGCCCTTTTCCGCTGTGCATATAGCACGCAAAACAGGAAACTTGACTTGCCTTGATTGCCTTTTTCGTGCAATATGCCTCTTGCGGATGGGCATTGTGCACGAAGAACATGAAACAACGAAGACTCTCGGTCGGCAGACCGCGCGTCTGGTCACCGTGCTGCACGAGCAGGGCCGAACCCTGTTCACGCATGCCGATGTGCAGGGGATTACCGGTTTGGCGGCCAAGTCCGCCCGCAACCTGGTGGCAGGCCTCGTGAACCGAGGCCTGGCCACTCGCCTCAAACCGGGGCTTTTTATCCTCGTTCCCCTCGAGCTTGGACGTGAACGCGACTACCTGGGGAACCCCTATGTGGTCGCACGCGAGCTCGCTGATACATCTGATTACTACCTGTCGCACGCCTCTGCGATGGATCTGCACCAGATGGTCACGCAGCCACAGCTCGCGGTGTTTGTGACCTCGCCGAAGGCGATCCGCCCGCGCACGGTGCTCGGCACGGAGTTCCGCTTCGTGCGCTGCAAGGCCAAGGATCTGTTTGGAATTGCGGAGCACTGGGTCACAAAGACGGAGCGTGTTCGAGTGAGCGACCTCGAGCGCACGGTCATCGACGGCCTCAAGCAGCCCGAACACTGTGGCGGCTTCACCGAGGTGGCCAAGGGATTCTGGATGCGGCGAGAGGCGATTTCCCCAGGCAAGCTGGCAGACTACGCCATGCAAATCGACGTGGGCGCGGTCGTGCGCCGTCTCGGATTCCTACTCGAGACTTTCGAGATGCCGGCCGCCACCGAGGTTGAGCGACTGCGTGCGACCCTGACCTCGACCTACGCACTACTCGACCCACTGATGCCCGCCGAAGGGCCCTATCAAGCCCGATGGCGGCTTCGCGTGAACATTGCTCCCGATGAGCTTCACGCCCTCGTAAGGACCTGAACGATGATTCCACAACGCAACCTCTCGTTACTTTCGAACCGTCTCGCCCGCGCCGGTGGCCGGCGAATCGTGGAGGCCGTGCTCGAGCGCGATTACTGCCTCGCCTGGTTCCTGGTCGGATTGTCCCGCACGCCCCTTCGGGAGATTCTCGTTTTCAAGGGCGGAACGGCTCTCAAGCGCTGCTACCTCGGCGACTACCGTTTCTCGAAAGACCTCGATTTCACGCTGGCTGAACCCACCGAGCTTGACGCGATACTCGCTGGGCTCGAGAAGGTCTACGCGGAGATACAGCGCGCGTCGGGCATCATCATCCGGTTCGCACGCGCCGACCGCAAGAGTCACCAGAACAGCCACACGTTCTACCTCGCCTACAAAGGACCGTTGCCGGGGGCTTCACCCAAAGAGGTGAAGGTCGACATCACCATCAGCGAGCACCTGGTGCGTCCCGTCGAAGACCGACCGATCCTTCGCGGCTACGAGGAATACGCCGACCTCCCAGATGACGCCACGATTCGCACCTACGCCCTCGATGAAATCGCCGTGGAAAAACTCGTTGCCCTGACGGACAAGGCGCGCAACGAGCCGCGCGATCTCTACGACTTGTGGTACCTGACGTGCGAGGGGTTGGTCGACCTCGGCATGCTCATCCCGGAGATCGAAAGCAAGCTCGCCTCTCGAGGACGGACACGAGATGTCATGTCCGATGAGCTGGCCATCAAGGAAGCCCGCTACAAGAAGCTCTGGGCCATTCGGCTCGGTCAACAGATGGCGAAACTGCCTCCCTATGACGATGTGTTCAGAGCCACACGGCGCAGTCTGCGTGAGGCAGGTCTGATCACTCGGTGATCTCGGCTTCCCGTTGCCCGCCCGTACCGCCATCAGACACGCGGCGCGGTGACACATTGAAGCGCGGCGAGGTGTCAGACACGCTGAAGGGTGTCAGACACGCTGAAGGTGTCAGACACGCTGAAGCGCGGTGCCCATGTCGAGCACCAGGCGCGCGCCGATGCGGATCGACTCGAACAGGTTCGCCGCATCGCCGTGCTCCTGGAACGGCCCGAGCTGGATCGTGTCCGACGTGATCTCCACGTTCAGCTCGGTGGCCAGCGGCGAGCGGGCCCTCCGAAGCGACGCGCGGAACGAACGCCGCGGCTCTTCGCGCTTGAGGAAGTCCATCGAGGTGATCAGCCGCGGGTAGCTGGCCCAGGGGTTCACGTGGGGACCGTACTCCCGGCGCAGCCGCTGGATGTAGTCGCGGTCGACGATCTCGAACCGCAGGCTGAACTTGGAGATCATCTCCTCGAACCACTGCCTTTGCAGCGAAGCCGGGCAGACCACGAGCATGCGCCGGATGCGCTGGCGGGCGAGCAGCTCCTGGACGACCATCCCAGCCTCGATGGTCTTGCCCAGGCCCACGTCGTCGGCGATCAGCAGGTTGACCCGCGGCATGCGCAGAACGCGCACCACCGGCTCGAGCTGGTAGTCCTCGATCTGGATCGCCGCGCCGCGGAACGGCGCCTGGAGGGGCAGCCCCTCGAGGACCGAGGTCAGCGACCAGCGCGAGGCCAGGAGGAACGCCTCGAACCGTCCGGCCGGATCCCAGTCCTCGGGCCGGGGAAGGCCCAGCGCGTCGTGGACCTTGGCACCGACCTCGTGCTCCCAGATCACGTCGAGCGTCTCTCCGATCTGGTCGTCGTCGAGCGCCTCGATACGCACGCGGTGCTGCTTGGGGAGCTTGGGCTCGACCGCTCCGGGCCACACGTCCTGCACGATGAAGTGCCGGTTCCGAACGCGAACGAGCTGCCCCTGTTCTGGTACCTTCTGTCCCGTCAACTCTGCACCCACCAGCAGCGTTAGCGCCAAGAAGCCGACAACGAGCCCCAGCCCACGCCCCTTGTTCGGATGTCACTTTTCAGGATCATGACCCCACCCGTTTTCACAATCATGACCCCGGGTGCCGAAGCCAGGTTCTGTTTTTTTCACGCGACCACTTGAGTCGGCAAGCGTTTAATTGATTTTGCCGCTTCAGTGTGTCTGACACTTCAGTTTAAGGTCTTGCCGGGAGTGGCAAGCGATCCGATCTTCGCACCAGAGCCAAAAACACCAAATTTGAACAAATGAACAGTCTCGCACCGTCGGATTATGACAAAATGTCAAAAAACGGCCGTTTTGGACCGGTTCCACGGGTCGCGGGGCCGGTTCCCCGGGTGATCACCGGCGGGTTCCCGGCTCGATCGGCTGGTTCCCCGGGTCGATCGACCGGTTGGACGCTCTGCAACCGGTGCTCCGACCCGGGGTGATCGGGCTCGCGACCCGGGGAATCGCCGGTTGGAGCCGGGGAACCGGTCCGAGCTGGCATTTGTCGTTTTACGCAAACACGACCCCACCTGCCGAAATCGCGTCATCTCGATTTTCCTCGCCGGCCGGCAGAAAGCCGGCCGACACGACCTTTCGACCTCCCGTGGACCGATCA
Source organism: uncultured Myxococcales bacterium (assembly GCA_964530995.1). Taxonomy (GTDB): domain Bacteria; phylum Myxococcota_A; class Polyangia; order JAAYKL01; family JAAYKL01; genus CAZHCG01. Next base: position 766 of record CAZHCG010000005.1, on the reverse strand, counting down.
CCTGGCGCAGCGAAAACCCAAGTAGTGGTGCTTGTCCGACGGGTAGTAGTTGTCAAAGCGGTGCGCGGCGCGAAGGTTGACGGCATCGTTGCCGAAGCAGCCGCCCCGCAAAACCCGGAACGAGCCGCCGTCCTCCCAGGCGCTGCCGTCCGTCGGTGCTCCGGTGTAGTCAAAGTGGTACCGGTCCTGCACCCACTCCCACACGTTGCCCGCCATGTCGCACAACCCCTGGTCCGTGTTGCCAGCCGTCTTGGAGCAAACGGACCACGTCCGGTCAGTGCCGCATCCATTCCCTCCATCGTCCATCACCGCGTAGTCGCAGGTCGCGGTCTCGTCTCCCCACGGGTAGGTGATATCCTGACCGCCGCCGCGCGCCGCGTACTCCCACTCGGCCTCGCTCGGCAGCCCGCCTCCCACCCACTGGCAAAAAGCAACGGCCTGGTCCCAGTCCACGCAGTTGACCGGGTGATCCTCGTATCCGCTCTCGTTCCAGTTGCAATACCAATACGAATCGCTCGTGCCCGGCTCGCTGCACACGCTCGCATCCACGCAATCGGCGTACTGCGAAACCGTCACCTCGGTCTCCAGCATCTCGAAGTCGGGCACCGTCACCTCGTGCACCGGGGTCTCGTCGGAATCGCCCTCGGTCGAGCCCATCTGGAAAACACCGCCAGTAATGGGAACCCAGCTGAGATCGATATCAGCATCGGTGTTGTCCCATCCCCACGATCACTCCCAGCTGAGAGGCTGTTCGTCCCAAATTTCG
>CAZHCG010000004.1:45599-70568 GCA_964530995.1 uncultured Myxococcales bacterium | reverse complement strand
GGCGCCGGCCAGCACGCGCACCGACGCCTCTAGCCCGTCGCTCTTCTCGATGTGGAAGATGCGCGCCACCAGGTTGCTCATCTGCGCCAGCTCCTCCTCGTCCAGGCGGCGCTCCTCGACCAGGAAGTAGCTCAGGTTGGGCACGTAGCCGGCCAGCCTGCCCGGAGGGCTCTCGACCAGCTCGGAGACATCGCGAGGAGCGTTCCACCTGCGCTCTCCGCGGGAGACAACCAGCGGCAGCACCGGCGGGAGCAGCTCCAGCCGCTCTCCCCGCTCGCGGTGGGCCTTGAGCAGCGCCTCCCAGAGCAGGGCGACGTAGGACATGACGCGCAGCGCCATGAAGCGGTCGACGCTGGTCTGGAACTCGATCAGCAAATAGACGTAGAGCCAGCTTTTCGAGCCGCGCCAGCGCAGGCGCCAGATCACGTCGCTCTCCCGCTCGCGCAGGTCCTCGGAGACGAAGGCCTCTGGGATGCGCTCCAGGGTGTCGAAGTCGAGCCGTTCCACCCAGTCTTCGACGACGAACCCGCGGATCAGATCGCGGACCATCTCCGGGTGAGAGAACAGCAGCCTGTAACCGTGGTCGTGTTCGTGCATGGGGAGACGGCCGAAGCACGCGGCGTGCCAGGATCGAGGCTCAGTGATTTCGAGCAGTTGCGCGCTCGCAAGCGGCGGCGGGCGGCGGCGGGGGGGGGAGCTTCGCCGCCGTTTTCGCGCGCTGCCGGCGATCTCCCGCGCCGACAGAGCCCAGCCTGTGCTATCATCAAAATCCCAAGCAAGGATCTGCCCTGGGGAGGATCGAATGAAAAAGCTCGCACTCACAGTATTGGCAACGCTGGCGCTCGGCGCGTTCGGCTGCGGCGAGGACGGCTCTTCTAGCGGCGGGGACGCGGATGCGGACTCGGACGCCGATACCGATGCGGACAGCGACACGGACACGGACACGGATACCGACGCCGACAGCGACACGGACGCGGACACGGACACGGACACGGATACCGACACCGACGGCGACACGGACACGGATACCGACACCGACACCGACACCGACGCGGACACCGACACCGACGCGGACACCGACACCGACAGCGACACGGCGTGCCTGGATCTCTGCGCGGCGTGCGACCAGACGGGTCCGGATCCATGCTGCGCGGGGCTGAAGTGCCAGTCGAGCTGGGGCGACGACGTCTGCCTGCCCTGGCCGCTGCCGGACGAGTCGCTGTGCCCGGTCGGCGAGCCGACGCCGGGCCAGTCCTGCGATCATCCCGGGTTGATGTGCAGCTTTGGAATGATGACGGTCTGCATGTGCACCTGCCAGGGCTGGGAGTGCGCCTACTGAGCCACGATTGCTTTTTGAGGAAGCGCCGGCGATCGCAGGCTCCGCGGTCGAGCCGAACCTCGAGCTCTTGCAGAACGCCCTGGATCAGACGCGGAAAAAAGGCGAAATCGACGCGGCCGACTGGCGAAGGCTCGCCTACCCGACGCCCTCCCGCACCTGGTCGGACCGCATCCCGCGGCGCAGCTCGACGATTCGCCGCGGGTCCACGCTCTGGTTCTCGGGCAGCGAGACGTTGCCCTTCTCGGCGTCGAGCTCGACCACGGACTTCAGCTTCTTCAGCTCGTCCGAGCCCAGCACGGCGCTCGAGCTCTCGTCGTAGTAGTCGAACCACGGCAGGCCCGCCTCGGAGTAGTCCCTGGCGGTCGGCGGCGCGGTGGGGGGCTGCTCGCCGGCGATCTGGCTCCAGACCAGCGAGTCGGCCAGCTGCACGAAGCAGGCGGCGCGGTGCTTTCGATCCCAGACCCGGTGGCCGTGCTCGTCCTCGTAGATCTCCTGGCGCATGCGGCCTCCCGCGGCCAGGCCCATGTCGTTCGGAGCCGAGCAGCAGCAAGGCACCTCTTCTTCGATGGACTGCCGGCGATAGCGCTCGCGAGGGTCATGCTCCGAAAAGCGCCTTTCGAACTGCTCGCGCTTCATCGGGTAGGCCTCGATCTGCAGCCCGCCGTGCTCGGCCTCGCCGGTGAGCTGCTCCTCGGCGCTGTAGCCCGCGCCCAGCGGCATGGCCACGAACTGGCGGATCAGACCCTCCTCGACGCAGTAGCCGTCCAGCCAGGGCTGGTCGGGCACCACGACGTAGCCCTGCCGCGGCTTGCGCTGCAAGCCTCTGCGCCAGCGGGCGCCGCTGACCGCGTTGATTCTGCCCGCCGCGATCTTGACCGCGAACGGGTAGCTCGTCGCGCGACTCGGCACCCATTCCGACTCGAAATCGATCCACATCGCCTCGGAGCGGTACATCGGCAGCGCCACGCCGCCGCGCTCCAGCCAGCGGGGCGGAGCCCGCAGCGCCGGGTCGTCCACGATGCGCAGCGGAAAGTCGCCCAGCCCCGGCGGCAGGAAGTGATCCCGCCCGTCGTCGGGAATCCGCAAGGTTCGCTGGAACCGAACTTTCAGCACCGCGCCGGGGTGCACCTGCGAAAAGTCGAAGACCAGCCTGTCGTCGTCGATTCGTATCATCTCCACCTCCTTGAGCGGGGATTCTCGACCCGCTGTCGATATCGTGCATCCGCGGTGCGTCGGTTTCTGTCTCATGCGGTAGGGCCGAGATGGCAGCAGGGGCGATCTCGGAGCCCTCGCGTTGACAACGGCGCGGCGGCGAAATAGTAGATTACAGTCATGAAGTACCGTTGCCTGGCCTGCGATCACGTGTTCGAAGCCGACGACTCCGAAAAGCGTCCGCGCTGCCCGCGCTGCATGGGGATCCACGACGTGGAGTCGCTGAAATCCGGCGGCGGCGAGAAACGCGGCGCAAAGGGAGGGCGCGGCGGCCGGAGCGTCGCCGTGCTGCTGGTGCTGGCCGCGGCCGCAGCCGTCGCCTACTACCTGCTGCGCGAGCCCGACGAGGGCGGGAAGGAGGCCGAGGAGGCGCTCGAGCCGGAGAGCCTGGCCGACGCGCTGGAGGAGCGCGGCGTTCCCGCCGACGACGTGGTGCTGCCGTTCGAGGTCGGCGAGCGGATCGAGCGGCTGGCCGAGCGGGTGGCGGGCGACGCCGAAGGGGCGGGCGCCGTGCAGACGCTGCTCGACGAACTGGGCCGCTTGCAGAAGGACAAGAGCTGGAAGCCGTTCCACCAGCGCTCCCTGTCGACCAGGGCGCCGCTGACCGCCGACGAGCTGCTGGCCGCGATCGAGTCCGAGACCGACGATCCCCCCGAGGCGACCAGCTACGAGGCGACCTGCCTGCTGCTGGCCGCCGCGCGCGCGGCCGGAGTCTCCGGGGCCCGGATGGCGCGGATCTACTCCTTCGAGGGCGAGGATCGGCCCGCGGATCCGACCGGCCGCTACGGCAGGTTCGCCGTGGCGCTGGGCGGCGACGGCGAGTCCTCTCCCCGGCTGTTCGAGCCTCACGATCTGCGCTCGGGCAAGTCGGCCGCGGGAGAGTCGCGGGTGCTCTCCGACGTGGAGGCGGCGGCTCCCTACTACCACGAAAAGGCGCTCTCTTTGCTGGTCGAGCGCGACACCGCCGCGGCCTTTCGCGCCAACGACGCGGCGATCAGGCTCGATCCCGACTGCGCTGCCTACCGCGTGGGCAGGGGGATGATCTTCGTGATCAGCGGAGCGCCGGACGAGGCGCTGGCCGAGTACGAAAAGGCGATCAAGCGGCGCGACGACGCGGTGCGCCGCGTGCTGCTCGCCGATCTGCTGATCAAGCTCGGCAATCCCGGAGCCGAGCGGGCCGAGGGCGAGGTGCGCGCCGCGATCGAGAAGATGTCCGGCTACGCCCAGGCCCACGCGGTGCTGGGGCAGATCTACGCGATCCGCGGCGAGCTCGAGACGGCCGAGTCGGAGCTGTCGCTGGCCGAGAAGCTCGACCCGCGCTCGCCCGATATCTCGATGTCGTGGGCGATGTACCACCTGCTCCAGGGCGACAGCGAGCGGGCGATCGAGCGGGCCGAGCAGGCGGTGCGCCTCTCCGACGGAGGCGTCGACAGCCTGATCGCGCTGGCCGGAGTCTACAAGCAGACCGCTCGTTTCGACGAGATGCGCGAGACGCTGGATCGCCTCGGCGAGGCGGTCGGCTCCGAGAAGATGGCCGAGGAGATCGAGCGGCTGTTCGGCTACTCGCCGGGCGAGGGCGAGGAGCTGGCCGAGAGCGAGGGCGACGCCGGAGCCGGCGAGCTGGCGCTCGGACCGCTGCCGGACGCCGGGATCGGAGATCTGGAGCTGGAGCTGGGCAAGGGTCGCAAGAGCGAGAAGCCCGGCCTCGGCGTGGGCGGTCTGGGCGGAAGCCTGGGGGGCGGATTGGGCGGAGGTATGGGCGGCGGCGGATTGGGAGGCGGGCTGGAGCTGAAGATGGGAGGATCCGGGGGCGGAGGCGAGTGATGCGAGATGGAGAGACCAGAGGCGATCCCCTGATTCGAGAGGCCGGCTCGGTACCTTCCGAGGACGTGGCCCGCTCCAGCGGAGCGACGATCCAGGTGCTGCTGGGGGCCGAGCAGGGGATGCCCAACCTGTTTCTGAGGGTCTTCACTCTGAAGCCGGGCGGCCGGATTCCGCTGCATTCGCACGACAACATCGAGTACGGCACCGAATGGCTGGACGAAGCGAGCGGCTGACGCGCCCTGTCGAATCGGTTATCGTTGTCGGGTCGGCTCTTGCGAGGAGATCGCGATGGGGGTCAGAGCTCTTACCAGGCGTCTTGCGATTGCGATCGCGGCCGCGATGCTGGCGGCGGTCGCGGCGCCCGCGACTGCGAGCGCCGAGCGCAACGAGAAGCCGCCGCCGCCCAATCCCTACCAGCTGGAGCGGGATCCGGAGCTGCGCACCCACGGCTGGGCAGCGCTCGGGATCGGCGGCGCTCTGCTGGCGGCGGGGGGAGTCAGCGGCGGGCTGGCGCTGCACTTCGACGCCGAGCTGTCCCGCGATTGCCCGGGCGGCTCCTGCCCGCCCGCGCGGCACGACGATCTCGATCGAATCGACTATCTCTCCAAGTCGTCGACGGTGCTGCTCGTCTCCGGGGCGGCGGCGGCGATCGTGGGTCTGCTGGTCCTGACCGTCTTCGCGCCCCAGATCGAGCAGCCGCCGGAGCGGGAGGACGGAGAGGGCGCAGCGGCGCGCCTGCTGCCCGAGTGGAGCGGCGATTCGCTGCGGTGGAGGTTCTAGCAGATGGGATTCTCGCGCCTGGCCCTGGTACTGCCCATCGCGTCGGCGCTGGCGGGCTGCGACCTGTTTCTCGGCAACCCCTCCCGCGGCCCCGAGGTCGCGGTCGACGAGAGCTGCCCCGGATACGAGGGCGAGGATCCGTGCTGCTCGCTCGACGATCCGTGCGGCTGGTCCGGAGACGGCCAGTGCGACTGCCAGGGGAGCTGCCCCTGGGACGCCGACGACTGCGCCGGCGGAGCGGACGGCGGCGACACCGACACGGGCGGCGATCCGGACGGCGGACCGGACTACTGCGAGGGCTACCAGGGCGACGACCCCTGCTGCACGCCCGACGATCCGTGCGGCTGGGCCGACGACGGTTACTGCGACTGCGAGGGTTGCGATTGGGATGCGGCGGACTGCGCTTGAATCGCCCGCGCCGCGACAATAGACTCAAAAGTCGATAACGGATCGAAGACGGATAGTTGTCCATAACCAGGAGAGAATCGAATGCGTTGTAAACTCGTCATCCTCGCCGTGCTGGCCGCGTCGCTCGCGGTCGGAGGTTGCGGCGGCAAGAAGCAGAAAGCCAAGAGCGCGGCCGACCAGGACGCCGGACCCGACGCGGGAGAGCTCGAGGAGGTGGACACCGCCGCCGAGGAGGAGGTGACCCCGGAGAAGGACACCGGCGCCGAGCCGGAGCCCGAACCGGATCCCGAACCGGAGCCCGAGCCGGAGCCCGAGCCGGAACCGGAGCCCGAGAAGGGTCCGGCCGAGTTCCCGCCGCATCCGTCCAACAGCTTCTCGGGACGCAGCCCGAGCCCCTACCTGCTGTCGGTGCGCAGGCTCCAGGTGGTGCCGGCCAAGGCCAGCGGCGAGTGCTGGGACGAGTGCGGCGGTCACGCGGCCACAGCGATCGGCGCGGCGATGTCCAAGATCGAGGTGCTGCCGCCGACCGATCAGGGCAAGTTCGGCTTCGCGGCAAAGGCGCTTTCGACCGGGATCGGTCTGGCCGGGGGCAAGGACGCCTTCCCCGACGTGTTCGTCAACATCCGTTGCGGTCACGGGCAGGGTCACCAGACCAAGAAGAACTCGGCCAAGAACGCGATCGACGCCAGCTGGAAGTACGAGAACAAGAAGCTGATCCTCGACGAGCGCGACCAGTGCGCGATCAGCGTCTGGGACGCCGACCCGGACGGAGACGAGGAGATCGGCCGCACCACGGTCAGACCCGTCAAGATGGCCGGCGGCGGGGGCACGGCCGTGATCTACGGAGCCGAGGTTGGGTTCGGGCTGGTCTACGCGCTGGAGCTGGGCATCAAGCCGCTCGACGAGGACTCGGGCGGCGGTGGCTCGAGCGGCGGCGCTTCCGGCGGCGGTGGCTCGAGCGGCGGCGGCGCTTCGAGCTACAGCATCGAGATCGTAAAGGCGCAGGTCCAGAAGACCAAGTCCGACGGCAAAAAGTGGGACAAGAAGATGCCGATGCTGGGCGGCGAGAAGCCCGACGTCTTCGTCAGCGCCTGGATCAACGGCTACAAGAGCAGCTCGCCCTTCATGGAGACCTCGGTGCTCAAGGAGAACTTCTGGCCCAAGTGGGAGGAAGGCGGCTCGGTCTCGCTGGGGTCCGAGGACCACATCAACTTCATGGTCTGGGACAAGGACGCCGCCCAGGACGATCTGATCGGAGAGTGCAAGACCAAGCCGATGAAGGATCAGCGCACTGGCGAGGTCTGGATCAAGAACTGCGGACAGGTCGACTACCTGCTGGTGCGAATCGAGAAGAGGTAGACCTTCCGGAGAGCCTCACCCCTCTCCGCTTGCCGGAGAGGGGGCCAGGGGGAGGTCCTCAGAACCTGCGGTCGGCCAGGAAGGGCATCTTCTCGCGCACCTCGGCCACCAGCCCGGGATCGACGTCCGCGACGACCAGTCCTTCGCTGTCTCCGCCGTGCGCCGCTATCCGGCCGAGCGGATCGATCACGGCGCTGCCGCCGCGGTACTCCAGTCCGCCCCCGGAGCCGACGCGGTTGACTCCCACCACGTACTGCTGGTTCTCCACCGCGCGGGCGCGCAGCAGCAGGTCCCAGTGCGCCTGTCGCTCGAAAGGCCAGGAGGCGATCACCAGCACCAGCGCGGTCCGCTCGGCGACCAGGCGGAACAGCTCGCAGAAGCGCAGGTCGTAGCAGACGAAGCAGGCCGCGCCGACGCCGTCGATCGCGAACGGGCGCGGGCCGTCGCCGGCCCGGTGCGCGCGCTGCTCGCCCATGAAGCCGAACAGGTGGCTCTTGGCGTACTCGGCGAGCGTCTCTCCGCGCTCGTCGACCGCCAGTGCCACGTTGGAGCCGCGGCCGTCCTCCTCCCGCCGCACGTAGCCGCCCACCACGACCATCCGCTGCCGCCGCGCCAGCTCGCGCAGGAACTCGGGGGTCTCTCCGTCGGGCGGCTCGGCGGTGATCCCGGGATCGAGCGAGAAACCGGTCGCGAACATCTCGGGCAGCACCAGCACCCGGGCTCCTCGCCGCCGGGCCTCGTCGGCCAGGGACGAGACCCGCTCGCGGTTGGCGCGCCGGTCCTCCCAGGCTACGTCGAGCTGGACGCCGGCGATCCGCAGCGCGCTCATCCCTCGCCTCCGGGCCGCTGCCTGGTCTTTTCGCGGCGTCGCAGCAGCCCGGGTAGCACCACCAGCGCGGCCAGCAGCGAGGCGAAGATGCCGATCACCAGCACCAGGCCCAGGCTGCGCACGCCCCAGTGGTTGCCCAGCAGCAGGCTGCCGAAGCCGATCAGCGTGGTCACGCCGGCCAGCGCGATCGCCTTGCCGGTGGTCGCCGCCGAGCGGCGGATGCTGCCCTCCTGCTCGACGCGGTGCGCGAGATGGACTCCGTAGTCCACTCCGGTGCCGATCAGGATCGGCAGCCCCATCAGGTTGGCATAGTTCCACTTGATGCCCGCGAGGTACATCACCAGGACCGTGCAGCCCGCCGCGACAACTACCGGCACCACGGCCAGGAAGATCCCGAGCGGACTGCGCAGATCGAGCAGGATCAGCAACAGGACGGCCACTCCGGCCAGCACCACCGCCTGGACGAAACCCTCGTGCACCATCTCGGTGAAGACGCGATGGGTCACCGCGTGGCCGGTGGCTTGGGGATCGACCGAGAGCAGCTCGTCGGCGTGGGTGTACAGCGACTCGCGCTCGCCCAGGTCGCCGGCGGGGTAGGCGATCACGGCGAAGCGCTCGCCGTCGCGGCTCACGTAGCGGCTGCGGATCGCCTCGGGCAGATCCTCGATGCCGAAGCCGGCGTCGCTCAGCCCGGCTCCCAGGATCGACAGTCCGCGATCCAGCGCGGTGAAGATCTCGTCTTGCAGCTCGCGGGCGCGGTCGTCGTCTCCGCTCTCGCGGACCGCCTCGACCGCCGCGGACGCTTTGGCGGAAAGCTCGCCGAGCAGGGGAGCCTCGGCCCTTTTCGCGCGCTTGGCGTCGAACTCCAGGTCCGCGAGCGTATCGGCCAGCTCCCGCAGGGCCTCGGCCAGCCGCTCGGCGGTCAGGGCGCCGCCGCCTTCGCCGGCCAGCTTTCCGATGTGGCCGGCCGCCAGCTCGACCCGCCGGCGCGAATCCTCGTCGACCCGCGCCAGGATCTCGAGCTTGCGCTGCTGGTCGCCGGGAATGAACTGCGAGACCGCCTCGGCCCGCGAGACCGACGGCAGCTTTTCGAAGCTGCGGCGGATCCGCTCCGCCTCGGCCAGCGAGTCGGCGACCGCGGTGGAGTAGGTCATCGAGAAGTCGGTCTGCTCGTCCAGCAGGCGGATCCCGCGGGTGGCCTCGGTCTGCTCGGGCAGCATGCTCTCCACCGCGTAGTCGAACCCCACCCGCGGAGTGACCGCGGCGCCGGCGACCAGCACCCCGGCGGTCAGGATCGGCAGCACGATCCGCGAGCGCGCGATGCTGACCCAGAAGACCCGCCGCCGCTCGCGGACGCGCTCGACGACGGCCAGGCCCGGGTGCCACAGCAGCAGCGCCGCGGGCAGCAGGGTCAGGTTGGCCGCCAGGATCAACGCTGTGCCGGCCCCGGCGATCACGCCGAACTCGGAGAAGCCCTGGAAGTCGCTGAAGGCGATCGCGAAAAATGCGACCGAGGTCGTGACTCCGCCGACCATCACCCCGGGACCGGCGCGCAGCAGCGAGATCCCGACCGCCTCCCTCTTGTCGCTGCCGCGGCGCAGCGCCTCGTGGAAGCGTTGCACCACGTGGATGGTGAAGGCCACGCCCAGACCGAACAGCACCGCCGCGAAGTAGGAGGTGATCATGGTCAGGTGGCCGTAGAGCGCGCCGGTCAGCCCGGCGGACCAGATCAGCCCCACGCCCAGCGGCAGGATGACGAAGGTCGAGATGCGGAAGGAGCGGAAGGCCAGCAGGAAGACCAGCAGCACGCCGATTCCGGCCGCGGCCCCGGCGACGATGCAGTCCCTGGTCACCAGCCGCAGCTCGTCGGTCGCCAGCGCGGGCATTCCGGTCACGAGCGCCTCGACGTCGTCGTACCGGGAGGCGGTTGCGTGTGCGATGCGCCGCACCTTGTCGGTGATCGGGGCCACCACCTCCATCGCCTGGGAGTCCTGGGTCGGCTGCACGTACATCAAGACCAGCCGCGGCGGCTCGCCGTCGGCGTCTACCAGGTAGCCGCCCGCGTCCATCGCGCTGCCGGTCATCGCGGGCCCCCGCTTCCAGAAGCGCTCGAATATCTCCAGCGACTCCAGCTCGGAGCGCTCGAACCAGCTCTCGATGTCGGCCAGCAGATCTCCGAAGAGATCGAAGGCCTGCTCGACCTGTTCGGGCTCGGTCCCCTCGGGCACGGGCTGGCGCTCCAGCTGCGAGGCGGCCAGCTCGATCATCTCGGCCAGCGTCTCGGCCCGCTTCAGCTCTCCGATCCGCTCGCCGTCCTCGTTGACCAGCTCCACGGCCTTGGCCAGCGTCCCGGGCGGCGCGAACAGGAGGCCGTGCTTTTCGAAAAAACCCAGATCGACTTGGTAGAAGACGTCGCGGATATCGTCCGGGTGCGCGCCCAGCTCGCCCGCCAGCTCGCCCGCCGCCGCCTTCAGCTCCTCCAGCGAGGATCCGCGCAGCACGACCACCAGCGACAGCGAGGTGCCGAACATGCGGTTGACCTCCTCGCGGCGCGTGAACACCTCGCTCTCGCGGCCGGACAGCAGGTTGCGATCCGTGGAGACGTGCAGGCGCGGGAGAAAGACGGACGCGGCGACGGTCAGGACGATCGCCGCGACGATCACGGCCCTGGGATGAGCGAGGGGAATCCTGGACAGCAGGCGCATCAACGCGGCGATCATGGAGCGAAGCTAGCAGACCCGAACGGATCGGGAAAGACCGCGTCGCAGCGGTCGACTCGCGACCGTTTTGAACGGCGAGCAGCGCGATGGACACGGGGCGGGCGGCGTGATATGGAGTCGCCCTCCGGCAATGGGGCCGGAGCGAGCACACACACCCCATCCGCGGCACGGCCGCGGCCGGGCCCCGGGTGCCGCGGCACAACGAGAGATGCGCCGGGTCGGGCTCGGAGAGAGGGGTGGAGGAGGGCGCCCGCGTCGAGGCGGGCGTCCGTCGAACCCGGAGGAGAAAATGGAAGAGACCCCCAAGACGGCCGAGCCGGCCGCAGAGACACCCGTGCCACAGGATAGCAAGCAGCCCGAGCCCGCGCAGAAGGAAGGCGCCGGCGAGAGCGGCGAGGTGGTCACCCTGCGCGAGTTGCTCGAGGCGGGCGTGCACCTCGGCCACCACACCAAGCGCTGGAACCCCAAGATGCGCCGCTACATCTACGGGACGCGCAACGGCGTGCACATCGTCGATCTGCGGCTGACCAAGAAGCTGCTCACCGAGGCCTACGAGGCGGTGGCCAACCTGGTCGCGCGCGGCGGGCAGGTGCTGTTCGTCGGCACCAAGCGACAGGCGATGGACGTGATCTCCGAGGAGGCCCAGCGCGTCAAGATGCACTACGCCACCAATCGTTGGCTGGGCGGTACGCTGACCAACTTCCGCACGATCAAGAACACGATCGAGCGGATGCGCTCCATCGAGAACATGCGCACCGACGGCACCTTCGAGGCGTTGACCAAGAAGGAAGGGCTCAAGCGGGAGAAGGAGCACACCCGCCTGACCAAGTTCGTCGGCGGAATCCGCGAGATGAACTCGCTTCCGGCCGTGGTGTTCGTGATCGATCCCAACAAGGAGGCGATCGCCGTGGCCGAGGCTCGCAAGCTCGGGATCACCCTGGTCGCGCTGACCGACACCAACTGCGATCCCGACGCGATCGACCTGCCGATCCCGGGCAACGACGACGCGATCCGCTCGATCAAGCTGGTCACCTCGACGATCGCCGACGCCTGCCTGGCCGGGGTCAAGCGTCGCCGCGAGATGACCAAGGGCTCCGCCGAGGCGGCCGCGGTTGCTTCGGGCGGAGGACCGAGCGTCGAGGTGGCGCGCAGGCCGCGCACCGGTGGCGGGCGCAAGCCCAGGTCGAGCTCGAAGAAATCCGGGTGAGAAAGGAGAGTGCCGTTATGGCCCAGATCACCATGAACATGATAAAAGAGCTGCGCGAGCGCACCGGCGCCGGCGTCGTGGACTGCAAGAACGTGCTGGCCGAGACCGACGGCGACGTGGACGAGGCGGTCGAGGAGCTGCAGAAAAAGGGCATCGCCAAGGCCGCCAAGAAGCAGGGCCGCATCGCGGCCGAGGGAATTATCGGCAGCTACGTGCACGCCGGAGGCCGGATCGCCGTGCTGGTCGAGATAAACTGCGAGACCGATTTCGTGGCGCGGGGCGAGGATTTCGGCCGGCTCTGCGAGGACGTGGCGATGCAGATAGCCGCGATGAATCCGCTCTACGTGCGCCCGGACGAGATTCCCGAGGCGGACGTCGAGAAGCAGCGCGGGATCTTCGCCGAGCAGGTCAAGGCCGAGGGCAAGCCCGAGAAGGTGGTTTTGCGGATCGTGGACGGCAAGCTGGCCAAGTGGAAGAAGGAGAACAGCCTCGAGGAGCAGACGTTCATCAAGGACGGCGACAAGAGCGTGGGGCAGCTGATCTCCGAGTTCACCGCCAAGACGGGAGAGAAGACGACGATCCGCCGCTTCGTGCGCTACGAGGTCGGCGAGGGGCTCGAGAAGCGCGAGTCCGACCTCGCCTCCGAGGTCGCCGAGATGGCCGGCGAAAAGGACTGAGATGAGCTCCGGGGGACCGCGGCGGGTCGTGCTCAAGCTTTCGGGGGAGGCGCTGGCCGGAAAGGCCGGCGGGGGGATCGATCCCGAGGTGCTGTCGCGGGTGGCCGGCGAGCTGGCCGGCGCGCTCTCGGACGGCGGGCGCGCCGCGGTCGTTCCGGGCGGGGGCAACGTCTTTCGCGGCCTGGGCGCGGCGGCGGCCGGCTTCGATCGCGTCACCGCGGACGAGATGGGCATGCTGGCCACCGCGATCAACGGCCTGGCGCTGCGCGACGCGGTCCGCCGCGCCGAAGGTCGCGCCGAGCTGTTCACCGCGCGTCCGCTGGGCCCGATCGGACGGCCGTACGTCCGCGACGACGCGGCCCGCCTGATCGACGAGGGCGGGCTGGCGATCGTCGCCGGCGGCACGGGCAACCCGTTCTTCTCCACCGACTCGGCCGCGGCCCTGCGCGCCGCCGAGCTGGGCTGCCCGTTGCTGCTCAAGGGCACCAAGGTCGACGGCGTCTACGACCGAGATCCGGTCAAGCATCCCGAAGCCGAGCGCTTCGAGCGGCTGACCTTCGACGAGCTGCTGGAGCGGCGCCTGGGAGTGATCGACCTGACCGCCGCGACCCTCTGCCGCGAGAACGGCGTCGAGCTGCTGGTCTACGACATGACCGCCCCCGGGGCGATCCGCGCCGCCGCCCTGGGCCGGGCGACCGGCACCCGCGCGACCCGCGGCTGAGCCGGCGGCTCCTGCACCCGCTCGTCGTTGCGGGCGAGGAGATCGATATCCGTCTCGCCGCCGGGCTTTTCGCGAGACACCTCTGGAACCGACCGTAAAATCTCTTCTAATTGACAAGTATCTCGGCAGTTGTCATGATAAATGCCATAATGATTGGCAATTATCTGCAAAATACAGGAGAATTCAGAGGTGATACATGGAATATATTCCCCGAGTATTGGATCTCAAAGAAAAACTTGCCCGCAACTCGTATTTTCTTTTCGGTCCGAGACAGACCGGCAAGAGCTCGATCGTGCGTCACACTCTCGGGGAGGCCAGGGTCTACGACTTGCTCCGCAGCGACGTTTTCCTCGAGCTGAGCCGCAGGCCGGCCGTGCTGCGCGAGGAGATCACCGGTCACGGAGAGCTGGTGGTGATCGACGAGATCCAGAAGCTTCCTCTTCTGCTGGACGAGGTCCACGCGCTGATCGAAGAACGCGGGACGCGATTTTTACTGACAGGCTCGAGCCCGCGCAAGTTGCGTCGCGGAGGCTACAACCTGCTGGGCGGTCGCGCTCGTAGACGAGTGCTGCACCCATTCGTCTATCGAGAGCTGCCCGAGTTCGATCCGATGCGGGCTTTCGAAAACGGGCTCATCCCTTCGATCTATCTGTCCGACGAACCCAGAGAGGACCTCGAGGCATACTGCGGCGATTACCTGCGAGAGGAGATCGCCGCAGAGGGCCTGACGCGGAACGTCCCGGCCTTCAGCCGCTTTCTGGAGGTGGCGGCGGCCTGCAACGGAACGATGATCAACTATTCCTCGATCGCTTCGGACGCTCAGGTACCCCGCAGCACCGTCCAGGAGTACTTCCAAATCCTCGAGGACACGTTCGTCGCGCACGTTCTGCCGGCCTTCACGGCGACAGTGAAGCGCAAGCCGATCACCACGGCCAAGTTCTACTTCTTCGACGTGGGCGTGGCTCGCCATCTGCAGCGACGCGGCCCCCTCCTTCCGCGATCCCCGGAGATCGGCGAGGCGTTCGAAACGTTCGTCTTTCACGAGCTGAAGGCGTTCGTCGACTACGGGCGAGCCGAAAAGCTCAGCTACTGGCGATCGAAATCCGGATTCGAGGTCGACTTCGTGCTCGACGACCGGCTCGCAATCGAGTGCAAGGCCAAGGAAGTGGTCACGCCTCGGGATCTCCGCGGACTGACCGCGTTGAGAGAAGAGCAGCTGCTCGAGCGCCATCTGCTCGTCTGCTTCGTCGACCGACCTCGAATCGTGGACGGTGTCGAGGTTCTTCCCTGGCGGCGGTTTCTCGAACGCCTTTGGGACGGCGACCTCTAGTCTGAAGATCCTCCACGCCGGCCGCCGAGACCGCCTGAGATCGACCCCTACTCCAGCGCCAGGTTGGTCAGCTCCTCGGTGAGCTCGTAGTCGTAGTCGGGGTACTCGTAGAGCGACATGCGGGGCTCGGTCTCGCCCAGCGAGTAGCCCCAGATGCTGCGGTACTCGTCGACGTCCTCTCCGATGTTCGAGAGCTGCTCGAGGTACTCGGCGACCGACTTGGACTCGATGATCACCACCTTGCCCATCCGGTGGATGATCGGGCTGTGGTTGCGCGTCGCGTCGTGGTCGAACTCCAGGATGCGCCGGCCGTACCTGGTGATCCCGATCACGCGGTAGGTGAGGCTCTTGCCCACGCCCGGCAGGTTGAGCACGTTGCGATCCGTGGCGAGAAACGGAATCTCCGCCCGCCGGCGCAGGCCGTCGATCCGCTCCACGATCTCCGGCGGCGCGGCGGTCAGCTCGTCCAGCTCGTCCATCCGCTCGGCGGGGATCGCCCCCAGCGTCTTCTCCTCGACCTGCTCCTGCACGGCGCGGGCGTTGGTGGCGAAAACGTGGAAGTTCTCCATGTAGCCCTTGACGCTGAAGGTGTAGTAGTTGAGCACGCCCGCGTCGTTGAGCACCTTGCGCAGCTTGATCGTGTGTCCACGGCGCGAGGAGGAGGCGGTGAAGACGTGCTGGTTGGTCACCACCCAGCCCGCCTCCAGCAGCCTCGAGATCGCGCGCTCGGCCTCGGGGGTGACCTCCATCGGCGACTCGAAGTGGGTCTGGATCACGAACTGGCGGACTCCCAGCCGCGCGGCCTTCTCCCGGAAGCCGGACAGCACCTCGACCAGCCCGGGGGTGACGCGCTGCGGCAGGTAGATCGGCAGCCGCGTGCCGAGCCTCACGCGCACCAGCTCGGCGTACTTCTCGCCTTCGGGGCGCGCCTGGTTGGCCTCCGCCTTGCGCCGCGCCATGTCGTAGACCGCGTCGAGCAGCTTTTTCAGCGAGCGGTCCGAGCTCATCAGGGCGTCGCCGCCGGTGATCAGGATGTCGCGCAGCTGTGAGTCGTTCTCGAAGTAATCCATCAGCCGCTGCAGCTTGTCCTTCCAGCTCTCCTCGGGCGCGAGGCGATCCAGATCGAAGTTGAGGTTGCCCCGCTGGAAGTCGTACATCCGCTGGCACGACGAGCACAGCCCGCCGCAGGCGCGGCCCATCGTGTCCGGGATCAGGATCGCGACCTCGGGGTAGCGGCGGTGGACGTTGTGATGGGATGGCAGGATCCAGCCCGCGGCGTTGGGCTTGCCCGGCTGCACCTCGTCCTCCTTCTCCCAGCCGACGATGTGGCCGAACTCCTCGACCAGCTGGCGGCTGTAGACCACGTAGTCCCTGATCGCCAGATCGGCTCCGATCGCGAAGTAGGGGACCCGCACGTGCAGCAGCGAGAGGTAGTAGGGATTGACGAAAAACGGGATCCCGGCGTCGCGGGCGTCGTAGAGAATCTGCATGGTGTCCGGGTCGAGCGAGTTGCCCAGCATCTCGTTGAGCGAGTCCGGGTCGCGCACGGCGAACTTGAGGTGGAAGAGGTGATCGTCCCACCACTCCAGCACGCGGGCGCGCTTCTGCTCGTGCGTCATCTCCGGATCGAAGCGGTACTTGCCCGGATTCACCTCTCCCGAGTCGATCCGCGAGATGATCACGTCGACGATGCGGTCGCGGTTCTCCTCCCTGAGCTTGACGATCCTGGGGTCGAGCCCCGACGGGTAGCGCTCCATCCACTTGCGCAGCTGCTTGGTCGAGGGGGGCTCGCGCTCCTCGCTGCCGGCCAGCTGCCTGAACAGGTGCAGCATATCCTCGAAGAAGAACGGCTTGGCTCCGCCGGTGCCGCGGTGGACCGCCAGCCAGATCAGCATGATCGGATTGCTGACCGCCTTGGCGCCGCGCAGGTTGGTGTCGACGAACTCCCTGCCCGCGTTGTCCACGTAGTCGAGGAGCCTGATCGCGGCGAAGTCGCGCCAGCTGAGCTTCTCGAAGACGTCCCGGCCCTTGTTCGAGCCCTCGTAGTACTGCACCGCGGCCGGGTTCTGCTCCAGGACTCCCCGCGCCCAGTTCTTGACCCCAACCAGCGCCTCGACCTCGTTGCGCGCGTTGCGCATGATCTCCTCGAGCGTCGGGTTCTCCCTGAGCAGCTTCTTGAGCAGCCGGTGGGACTTGACGTTGATCGCGATCGAATCCAGGGGATGAACGGCGGACATGCGAGCTTCCTCCCTTCTCTGTACAGAATATCGCACGGCCGGGCGCGGTTGGACAAATAGACGGGATCGGAGCGCGCCGTCAGCCGGCGTAGATCGAGATGGCGAAGGTCGTGCCGTGGACCTGGTTTTGCTACTCGAGGTGTCATGAGCTGGTGATCCGCTTTCGTCGCTCGCCGAAGCCCGTGCTATAGTGGACTGCGGGAGGAGCGCGATGGCGAGACACTTCAACACGGCCGGGCCGTGCCTGGCCGACAAGCACTACATGCTCCCGCCGGTAGAGCGGCTCGCCCAGGTGCTGGACCTTATCGACGCGGAGAAGTTCTTCGTGATCCACGCGCCGCGCCAGACCGGCAAGACCACGCTGCTGCGCAACCTGTCCCGCGAGCTGACCTCCGAGGGACGCTACGCGGCGATGACGGTCTCCCTCGAGACCTTCACCATGCCGTTCGGCGATCGGACGATGCCGCAGCTACTGCGGCGCATCCAGCAGGACGCCCGCGTGTTCCTTCCCGACGATCTCCGGCCGCCGGAGCCGGCACTTTACGACGACCGTCCGCTAGGCGGCCTGAAGGACTACCTGATGGACTGGTCCGCGGCGGCGTCCAAGCCCCTCGTGCTGCTGTTCGACGAGATCGATTCCATCCCTGGCGACACCCTGGTCAGCCTGCTTCGCCAGCTACGGGACGGTTACTGCACGCGGCCGGCGCCGTTCCCGGCGAGCGTGGCGCTGGTGGGGCTCAAGGACGTGCGGGACTGGCGGGTGCTGCGCGAGATCCGCCAGGACCAGCAGAGCCTGGGCACCGCGTCGCCGTTCAACGTCAAGGACGAGTCTTTGACGCTGCGCGGCTTCACCGAGGACGAGGTGGCGAGGCTGCTCGGCCAGCACACCGAGGATACCGGCCAGCTCTTCGAGGAGGAGGCGGTGCGCGAGATCTTCCACCAGACCCGAGGTCAGCCGTGGCTGGTGAACGCGCTGGCCTCCCAGCTCACCACGCGGTGGGACGCCCTGGTCAAGGACCGGTCGGTGGCGGTGATGCGGGACCACGTGATGGAGGTGCGGGAGATGCTGATCGAGCGGCGGGACACGCACCTGGACTCCCTGGTGGACAAGCTGCGGGACGAGCGGGTCAAGCGGGTTCTCGAGCCGATCCTGACCGGAGAGTCCGCCTTCGACGAGACATTCAACGACGATTTCGTCTATACACGGAACCTCGGGCTGGTGAGCCGGATCGACGGGCGACTCGCGATCTCCAATCCGATCTACCAGGAGATCATCCCGCGGGTGCTCTCGTTCCAGGTACAGATGGGCATCGCGGACGAGCCGGCGTGGTACGTGGGCGAGGACGGGGCCTTGGAGATGGGGAGGCTGATCGATGGGTTCCTGGAGTTCTGGCGCGGCAACGGGGAGGTTCTGCTGCGCGGGATGCCCTACCACGAGGCCGCGCCGCACCTGGTGTTGATGGCGTACCTCCAGCGGATCACCAACGGCGGAGGCATGATCCACCGGGAGTTCGCGGTGGGCACGGGGCGCGCCGACCTGGTGGTGGATTTCGGCGGACGCAAGGACATCATCGAGATCAAACGGGCCCACACCTACAAGACCCTGGAGAAAGGCCGCGAGCAGGTGGCCCGCTACGCCCGCAGGCTCGGCCGGGACGTGGGGTACCTCGTGGTGTTCGACATGAAGAGCGACGTCCCTTTCGAGGACCGCGGCGAGGTGGGGGAGATCGAAGAGGACGGGGTAACCGTGGTGCTGGTGCGGGCGTAGGGCGTCAGGGCCCGGCTGGCGAGATGCTGGGAGGGAGCGCCGTCAGCCGGCGTAGATCGAGATGGTGAAGGTCGTACCGTGTTCCGGGTCGCTGTTCACTTCGATGTCGGCGTCGTGGTTGTCCAGGATGTTGCGCACGATCGAGAGCCCCAGGCCGGTTCCCTCGCCCTGATCCTTGGTGGAGAAGAACGGCTCGAAGAGATGACAGACGTTCTCCGACGGTATTCCGCAGCCGTCGTCCGAGATCTCTATCTCGATACGCTCGTCGTCCGCGGCTCTGGCTCCCAGTCTGATCCGACCTCCGGACGGAGCCAGCGCGTGGCAGGCGTTGGTCAGCAGGTTGACCAGCACCTGCTCGAGCTGACCCTGGATCCCGTAGACCGCGGGCAGATCCTGCTCCAGCTCCAGCGTCACGTCGGCGCCGGCCTCGTTGACCATGTGCTCGCAGAACGAAAGCGCGCGGTCGATCAGCTCGTTGACGCGCACCAGCGTGGGCTCCTCACCCGACGGCCGCGCGTAGGTCACCAGATCCCTGGTGAACGACTGGATCCGCTCGGCCGATTCGACGATCCGTTTCAGCTTGGTCAGATCGCCCTCGTCCACCGAGCCCTCCAGCTTGCGGGTCAGGTAGTTGCCGTAGACCGTGATCGAGGTCAGCGGGTTGTTCAGCTCGTGGGCCACTCCGGCGGCGACCTGGCCCAGGGTGGCCAGCTTCTCGCTGTGGATCACCTGCTTTTGCAAGGCGCGCACCTCGGTCAGATCCTGGCCCACCAGCACCAGCGCCTCGACCTCGCCGAAGGCCGAGAAGACCGCCGCGGTGTTGAAGGCGATGTGGGTCCTGGAGCCGTCCTTCTCGCGCAGGATGCTGACCTCTATGTTGGAGGCCTTCTCTCCGCGCTTGGCGGCGCGCAGGGCGGAGAGCAGCCGCGCGCGATCCGGCTCGGAGAGCAGGGCCTCCAGCTCCTCGCCCACCAGCTCGTCCCGGTCGTAGCCGGTCTGCCGCTCCAGCGCCTGGTTGACCCTGGTGATCCGTCCCTCCCGGTCGAGCGCCACCACCGGCGCGTTGGCGTGATCGAGCAGCTTCTCCAGGTAGTCCTTGAGCAGGACCGCCTCGGCCATCGAGCGGGCGTTGCGCAGCGCGGCGCTCATCTGGTAGGCCAGCGGAAGCGCCCGCGCGAGGTCGCGCTCGTCGCGCTCGCCCGTCTCCGTGTACTCGAAGTTCAGCACTCCGTAGAGGCTGTTGCGATCGCCGAGCGCCACGTCGAAGCCCTCGACTCCGTCGACGAACAGGTTGCGGTAGCCTCCGATCCGAAGGTGACCTTCGTCGACCAGGCTCTCCACCCTGCCGTCGTCCATCTTCAGTCTCTCCAGCGCCCGCTCGGTGAGCCGCAGGGCGTCGCGCTCGGTGTCGACCAGGCGGCCGTTGGCATAGACCAGCTTGAGCCCACGGTTCTCTTCGTCGATCAGGCGGATGCACAGCAGCCTGCCGGGCAGCAGGCGATCGAAGACCTCGGCGAACATCCGCACCAGCTCTTCCTCGCGAACCCCCACGTTGAGATCCGACGACAGATCGATGAAGGCGTCCAGCAGCTCGCCGTCCTCCGCCGGCGCGCGGTGGACTCCCGAGCTCTCCCGCGAGCCTTCGCCGCCCATTGTCATGAATCCTCCTCGTGCTCGGCTTTCCCCGCGGCGCGCTCCAGGTCGATGATGCGCGCCTCGCCCACGTAGCTCGTGGTTGTGTATTCGGTCAGCTTGCTCAGCCGGCGGATGATCGAAGCCATCCGCTCCGCCTCCCCCTCGAGCGTCTTCACCAGCCGGCGCGTCTTCTCGTCCGCGCCGTCGACGATGCGGTGCAGCATCGCGAGCGTGGTCATCACCGAGGTCAGCGGCTGGTTGAGCTCGTGGGCCGCCGCGCCCGCGACCTCCATCATCGCGGTGCGCTTCTCGCCCTCGATCAGCTTCTCCTGGGCCTCGGCCAGCCGGTGCGCCATCGACCGCTCCTCGGTCACGTCGCGGATCGTGAGCAGCGTCATGCTCTCCTCGCCGAGGGGACCGGCGGAGACGGACAGCACGCGTTCTGCTTCGTCTCGGGCGGAGAGGTCCACCGCGCGCGCCGGCCGGTGCGTGCGTCCGGCCTCGATCAGCTCGCGAAACCTGGGGCGGTCCTCCTCGCGGATCAGAGATTTGACTTCGGTGCCGACGATCTCCTCCTCGTCTCTGCCCAGCAGGTGCGCTCCCTGGGGATTGGCGAACAGCACCAGGCCCTTTTCGTCGAGCACCAGCATCCCGTCCACCGAGCTCAAGAAGAAGTCCTCGTAGCGCTTGAGCGCCAGCACCTGGGTCCGCGCGGCGTTCTGAATCTTCTCGATCTCGGCGGTCTTGTCCTCGAGCAGCTTGAGGATCTCGGCGTTGCGCAGCGCGGCGGCAGTGGCGTTGGCGACGGTCTGGCAGAAGACCAGCTCGCGCTCCTCGAATTTCTCCCGCCGGCGGGTGAAGCGCAGGAAGATCACGCCCAGGATCTCGTCGTCGCGCGCGATGGGAAACAGCGCCACCGAGGTCACGTTGGCGCTGCGCATGTCGGCGAGCACCTCCCTGAGCAGGGCTGAGTCGGCGACGTCCGTGACCACCAGCGGCTCGACCTCCCGGGTCACGCGCCGGATCTCCGGGTAGCGATCGAGATCGATCGGCAGGCTGCGCACCTCGGGGTCGTCGCTGGAGGCGATCACCAGCCCCAGGTCCTGCTCGGGGCGGACCAGCACCACCGAGCAGCGCGTCACGTCGAGCTCCTTGGAGAGCAGCCGCGCCATGTCGTAGAGGTTGCC
The DNA here is from genome assembly GCA_964530995.1 of uncultured Myxococcales bacterium. Taxonomy (GTDB): domain Bacteria; phylum Myxococcota_A; class Polyangia; order JAAYKL01; family JAAYKL01; genus CAZHCG01. Next base: position 49,335 of record CAZHCG010000004.1, on the reverse strand, counting down.
CAGCAGGTCGCCGACGCCGACCAGGCGCGAGGTCAGCTCGATCAGCAGCTGGGAGTCGTCGACCTTGCGCGCCAGCTCGGCCGCGGTCTCGAGCCGCCGCAGGTGCGACTCGATTCGCGCGCGAAAGCCCCACGGCCGCACGCGGCGGCTGACCACGTCGTCGCCCCCGGCGGTCAGCAGCGCGTCCATCGTCTCGTCCTCGGCTTTGGAAAGCAGCGCCAGGATCCCGAGCCGGGCGGGTCCGTGAGCGGAGCGCAGCCGCTCGCAGATCCGGATCGCGTTCGTCCCGCCGAGGTGCCCGTCGATCAGCGCCAGCCGCGGCCGTGTCGAGCGCTCCCGCAGCAGCGGCTCAGGCCCGTCGATGCGCCGCATCGGCAGGCCGGCGCTGGTCAAGGCGCCTTCGACCTCCCGCGCCAGATCTTCGTCCCGGGAGATCAGACAGATCTCTACCTCGCTGTGCATCCAGACCAATATACGACACAGGCTCGATCTCTACAACGCAACCAGCCTCGTGCTCTTTTTCTTCTCTGCTGTACAACAGGGGTGTGAAAACAGCGCTGCCACGCCCGGAGCTGCTGGGATTCTCGCTCGGCCTCTACGCCACGCTGGGACAGGTGGTGCTGATGCGCGAGGCGTTGACCGTCTGCGGGGGCAACGAGCTGGCGCTGGGGATCGGACTGGCCGCCTGGCTGCTGGGGGTCGGCGCCGGAGCGGTGCTGGCCGGATTCTCGCGCGGCGGGTACTCGTTTTCGGTGTTGGGGGCCTCGCTGCTGACGGCTCCGGCGCTGGTCGGAGGCCTGCTGCTGCTGCGGCTGCACCGCGTCGTGCTTGAGCTGCCGCTGGGCGGCGATCCCTCGCTGGGCGCCCTGTTCGCAGTGCTGGGTGCCGCTCTGGTTCCCGGCGGCGCCACGGTCGGATGGCTGTTCACCGCCGCTTCCCGCTCCGATCTTTCGCCGCCCGGAGCCCGCGTGACCCGGATCTACGCGGCCGAGGCCGGCGGAGCGCTGGTGGGCGGCCTGCTGTTCCGCTTCGCGCTGGCCGGCTGCGCGGCGCCGCTGCAGTCGATCGGTCTGGCCTGCGCCGTGCTGCTGAGCGGCGTGGCGCTGGCCGCCCCGTGGCGTCTCAGCGGCGCGCTGGCGGGGCTGGCCGCCGCCGGGCTGGCAGTCTTCGGGCTGCTCTCGGCCGGCCCGGACGCGCGCACGACCCGCCTCGCATTCGAGAGGATCGCGGCCGGCGCCCGGCCGGTCGCGATCCGGGAGAGCGCCTACGGCCGGCTGATCCTGGCCGAGGACGCCGGCGAGCACCGGCTCTACGCCGACGGGCGGCTGGTGCGATCGTTCCCCGATCCGTGGGGGCGGACGCCCGAGGTGCACCTCGCGCTCAGCCAGCACCCCGATCCAGGTTCGGTGCTGCTCGTGGGCGGCGGCGGCCCGGATCGGCTCCAGGCCGCGCTGGCGCACGAGCCTTCCCGCGTGGATCTGACATTTCTCGACCGCGAGGAGCTCGAGCTGTGCCGCGGCCGCTGGCCCCGGGGCGCGCGCCGCGCGCTGGCCGATCCGCGCGTGGAGATCGTGCTGGACGACGGCCGGCACCACCTCGCCACCACTCAGAGGCGCTACGACGTGGTGGTCGTTGCCGCGCGCCCCCCGGAGAGCTCGGGGGCGAATCGCTACCACACCCGCGAGTTCTTCGCCGCGGTGCGGCGCGCGCTGAAGCCCGGAGGGTCGATGACCGCCCGCGCTCCGGGCGGGGCCAACGTGCTGGCGCCCGAGGCGGCGCGGGCCGCGGCCTCGGTGCTGGCCGCCGTCGAGGAGGTGTTCTCGCAGGTGGTGGTCGTGCCCGGGCTGCGGACACACCTCTGCGCCGCGAACCAGCCCGAGGTGGTCAGCTCGGACGCGGAGCTGTTGAGGCGGCGCTTCGAGAGGCGTGTGAGCGAGGCGCGGGGCTTCTCCTCGAGCAGCTTCGCGGCGCTGCTCGAGCCGGCGCGCAAACGCGGGCTGAGGAGACAGCTCGAGCGCCGGGAGACGAAGCCCAACAGCGACCTGCACCCGGTCGCCTACCTGGAGAACATCCAGCTCTGGGAGCGCGGGGTGAGCGGCGAGCGGGGCGCGGCGCGGCCGACCTGGACCGGGCGCGCGCAGCGGTCGGCCTGGCTGCCCGCGCTCGCGCCGCTGCTGGCCTGGATCGGCTGGCGCCTCTACCGGGTCGCGCGCCGCCGCCCCCGCCGCGGGAGGCTGGTCGCCGACGGGTTGATATCGATCGCCACCACCGGCGCGGTGGGAATGGCGGTGGAGATCGTGCTGCTCGACGCGTTCCAGGCCGCCTCCGGGCGCGTCTACACCGGGCTGGCGTTGATCGTGGCGCTGTTCATGGCCGGACTGGCGATCGGCGCGGCGGCCGGAAGGCGCTGGCTGGCGACGCGCGGCGCGGCGGCTCCGCTGGCGGCGGACGCGATCGTGCTGGGGCTGGCCGCGCTGAGCTGGCCGCTGGTCGCCTCCGCGCTCGACGCCCCGGGCTGGATCGCGGGCTGGTCGGCGGTCGCGGGCGCGGCCACCGGGGCGTCCTTTCCGGCCCTGCTGGGAGCGGTGGCTCGAGCCCGGACCGGCGAGGAACCGGTCGCGGCCTCGGCGGTCGAGGCCGCGGATCACCTCGGCGCGGCGTTCGGCGCGCTGGTGACCGGCGCGCTGTGGATCCCGGTCTACGGCATCCCCGCCACCTGCCTGATGCTGGCCGGGATCAAGGCGATATCCATGTTGGGGCATCTTCCGCTCGCGCGTCGTTGAACGTCACCTGCGGCCTGTGGTACATTCCGCGCACGATTCCGAGCAATGACGCCGCGAGGCGCTTTCATCGAGGGAAGGAGCCCGACCATGAAGTGGATTTCGATTTGCGCGGTTGCGCTGGTCTGCGCCTTCGCCCCGCTCTTCGCCGGCTGCGGCGGGGAGGGCGAGGAGGGGGCGGCCCCGGTGGTCGAGAAGGTGGAGGGCTACAAGCCGAACCTCCCGGTCGTGCCGGACATCCCCAAGCCGGACGTCCCGGAGACGTACAGCGACGGTTCCTACTCGGTCTACGGGCTGCGCAAGAACATGAACGAGACGATCGATGAGACGGTCACGGTCACCGCATACATCGCGGACATGTACGAGAAGCCGGTGTGCCCCGAGGGCAAGACCTGTCACACGCTGATGCCCCACCTCTTCTTGGCCGACAAGAAGGACGAGATCCTCGAGAAGCGCTACCTCAAGCTGGTCGGCTATGCCCAGAGCTTCAAGGAGATGGAGGACGAGAAGGCCAACGAAGAGAAGGGCAAGGAGCAGGATCTGCCCGAGGGCGTCTACCTGGCTCCGGTGGTCTGGGACTGGCGCGAGGGCCACAAGTACAAGATCACGGGCCGCTTCACCCGCGAGTCCGGCTCGGGCTTCAAGGCCTCCGACGGCCTGCTGGAGTACGGCGAGCACGAGTGCCTCGACTGCCCCGAGGAGGACGAGGAGGAAGAAGAGTAGAAATAGACCGGCCCGTCGTCTTCTTTCGGCCCCACGAGGAACAAAAATGGTTCGAGGCAGACCCGCCTTTGTTTTCTGTTTTCTGGCGCTGTTAATCGAGGCTTGCGGGAGCGGCTCCGCGGGCGGAGCCGACGACGGCGGGGTGAGCGATGCGGACACGGACACCGATACGGACGCAGATACGGACACCGATACCGACACTGAGACTGACACCGATACGGACACCGATACCG
>CAZHCG010000004.1:15746-45499 GCA_964530995.1 uncultured Myxococcales bacterium | reverse complement strand
GATACGGACACCGATACCGACACTGAGACTGACACCGATACGGACACCGATACCGACACTGAGACTGACACCGATACGGACACCGATACCGGTAGCGGATTTTCCGAGCCCGGCTGCGACGGATCGTGGGGCACGACCTACTACGTGCGTCCGGACGGCGGCGACGCCACCGAGTGCACCGGTCTGGTCGACGCGGCCTACCCCGGATCGGGCACGTCCCAGCCCTGCGCCTTCGATCACCCTTTCGCCGCGCTGCCCCCCGGCGGCGAGCCGATTCTGCAAGGCGGCGATCGCCTGATCATCGCGCAAGGATCCTACGCGATGGGCTACGGCGAGCAGACCTCCGACTATCCGGCCTGTGATTCGACCTATGCCTGGGACTGCGCGCTGCCTGCGATACCGTCGGGCGCTGACGCCGACCATCCCACCTGCATAGTGGGCGCGGGATGGAACGAGGATTGTCTCGTCCGGCCGGAGCTCTACGCCGTCCAGCGGTCTTCGTCCGTGCTCGACCTGAGCGGATCGAGCCACGTGCGGGTAGAGTGCCTCGAGCTGACAGACCACTCGGGCTGCGTCTACGCGCACAGCGGCGATCTCGACTGCGCCGGCTGGAGCAGCTATCCGCACGGCGACTACGGCGACGACGGCATTAGAGCCAGCGACTCGGAAGACGTGACTCTGCGCGAGCTGGATATCCACGGCTTTCCCTCGCGGGGCGTGCACGCCTACAGGCTCTCCGACTGGACGCTGGAAGACGTGCGCATCTCGGGTAACGGATGGGCCGGCTGGGACGGAGACGAGGGGCTGGGCGGGGACAGCTCCAACGCCGGTTCGCTGCTCTTCCGGGGCGTGGAGATATCGTGGAACGGCTGCGGGGAGAGCTGGCCCGACGGCGAGCCGGCGGGTTGCTGGGGCCAGAGCGCCGGCGGCTACGGAGACGGGCTGGGCACCGAGGCCACCGCCGGAGATTGGGTTTTCGAGGACTGCGAGATCCTGCACAACACCTCCGACGGGATCGATCTGCTCTACCACTCGCTGGGCGGCACGATCACGATCGAGCGCACGCGCGCCGAGGGCAACGCCGGCAACCAGATCAAGGTCACCGGGGAGAGCTCGATCGACAACACGGTGATGATCGGCAACTGCGCCTACTTCCAGGGTCAGCCGTTCACCCACTCGGTCGATCACTGCCGCGCTCTGGGCAACACCCTGGAGCTGGCCTACGTCGACGGCGCGAGCGTGAGCCTGGTCAACTGCACCCTCTACGGCCAGGGAGACATCCTGGTCAGCGCCGCCGCCCACTCCAGCTCGTCGTGCGGCGGGGAGGAGCAGCTGCTGGCGCGCAACAACATCTACCTGGGGGACGACGACTATCACCAGCCCGGCGACACCACGGCCTTCTTCTACCGGCAGGGTTGTCCCGGGCTGGTCTTCGACCAGGACTACGGCGTCGTTTACGGAGTCAAGACCAACGCCCAGGCTAGTTGCCCCCAGGGCGCCGAGGATATCTGCCAGGATCCCGAGCTGGCCGGGCCGTTGGCCGGAGACGAGTGGAACGTCGTGCCCGGGGAGAGCAGCCCGGCGATCGACAGCGGGCTGGAGGTGGGCGGGGCCGGCGGCCTGGTGCCGGCGGTGGACATCGACGGCGAGCCGCGACCGGCCGGAGAGGGCGTGGATCGCGGCGCCCACGAGCTTCAGTAGCCGCCGTAGCTCGCGGCGCTTTCATAACTGCTGTCATGGCGGGAGCTGGAGCAATGCACGGAAGACATTTGGGGATCGTTGCGCTGGCGGCGGCCGTGGCCTGGGGTTGCGACCTGGGAGGGCGCGAGCGTCAAGCGGGCGGAATCGACTCCGGGGTCGACACCGGCGCCGACGGGGACAGCGACGCGGACTCGGATTCCGATCCGGACACAGGGGACGGAGGTGACACGGATTCGGGCTCTGATTCGGACACCGACACCGATACCGACACGGACGCGGATACGGACGCGGACGCGGATACGGACGCCGACACGGACGGAGACAGCGACACCGTCGCGACGCTGACGGGCGAGGTGCGCGCGCTCGACTACCCGACGCCGGACGCCGGCGTAGAGGTCTCGCCGGTCGCCGGGGCGCGGGTCTTCCGCTACATGGAGTTCGAATGGCCCGAGTCGAGCTTGGAGACGCTCAGCGATGGAGACGGATCCTACGAGCTAGGCGATCTGCCCGCCGGGGAGCTGATCCACGTCGTGGCCGACGGCGACGGGGAGCACCTCGGGCGCGTCGATTCGACCGCGCTCGGATCAGGGATCAGCGTCCGCGATCTCGACCTGGTCGAGCGGGACCGGCTGGCCGAGATCGCCAGCCTGGGAGACGTCGTTCCCGAGCCCGGCTACGGGATCGTGCACCTCACGATCCGTCCCGACGCGGTGGGCAAGATCGAGCGCTTTGGGCCGATCGGAGAGCCGGTCGATCCGGGCGGCGGCGAGCTGTACGTCTTCAACATCCCCGAGGAGTTCGACGGCCGGGGCTTCGTCGAGGTCGGGGTTGCCGAGCCTCCCCAGACCGCCCACGGCTGCGACACGCTCGAGCGACCCCGATTCTGGAACGACACCCGCCCGGTGCTGGTTATCGACGACCATTTCTCCTCGGTGCACGTCCACTGCCGGCCCAACCTGGCGATCGCCGAGCTGCACGTCTGCCCGAGCGAGGATCTCAACGGCGACGGCGAGGTCGACGATGGCGACGAGTTCGTGGAGCTGGTCAACACCACCGGCGAGGAGCTGGAGCTGGGCGGCTGGACGATCGAGGACGGCCAGGAGAACCTGCTGCACACCTTTCCGTACGGAGCCGAGGTCGACCCCGGCGCGGCGATCATGGTCTGGGGCGGGCCCGAGAAGCCCAGCTCGGAGGAGCTGGACCACACCTGCGCGGTCGCCGCAAGCCAGGGATCGCCCGCGCTGGGAGATACCTCGGGCGCGCTGGTCGTACGCGACGATCTGGGCCGCGAGGTGGACCGGGCCGACTACGATTTCGCAGCGCTCGAGTGCGGCGTGTCGCTGGGGCGGCCCCTGCTGTTCGACATCGCCTTCGAGCCGCACGACCGGATCTGCTCCGCGCAGCCCTGCGCGGCCAGCTCGCCCGGAGCCGATCCGGATCTGGTCGACTACCCGGCCTGCGTCGGCTCGGCTTCGGACCTGGTCGTTTCCGAAATCCACCATTGCCCGACCCTCGATCTCAACGGCGACGGCGGGGTCGACGACGGCGACGAGTTCGTGGAGCTGGTCAACACCACCGGCGAGGAGCTGAACCTGAGCGGCTGGACGCTCGAGGACGGAGACGGCGCGACGCTGCACGAGTTCCAGGACGGGTTCTGGCTCGACCCGGGCGCGGCGGTCACGGTCTGGGGCGGTCCCCGGGCCCCGTCCCCGGTGGAGGTGTACGAGGCGTGCAGCGTTGCGGCCGGCGGGGGTCTGATGGAGATCGACGACGCGGCCGGCTCGATCCTGGTGCGCGATGGTTTCGGCGAGCCGGTCGACGAGGCGATCTACGTCGCGGGCGAGGCTCCCTGCGGGGTGTCGATGGTCCGGCCCGATCCGGCCGGCATCGCGCTCGTGGATCACTGCTCGGCCAGCGGCGGCGATCCCTGCGCCGCTCTCTCCCCGGGGCGGACGGTGGATCTCGTGCCCTACGCCGAGTGCAACGCGATGCAGGTCACCTTGCAGGGCGTGGTCCAGGAGCCGGACGCGGATGCCGGCGCCGTGCCGATCGAGGGCGCCGAGGTCTACGTCTTCGAGCACCCGGAGCTGGGAGCCTCGATCAGCGGCGCTGACGGAGGGTTCGAGCTCGACGACGTCCCGCTAGAAGAGAAGGCCCATCTGGTCGCCACACCGCCGACGAGCGAGTGGTGGGGTCGAATCGAGGCGCGCGAGCTGTCTTCGAGCGAGAGCGGCATCGATTTCAACCTGATTCCGGACAACCTTCTGCAGTCGATCGGCGGCGAGGTGCCGGGGCTGGTCCTCGACGATTCGCGCGGCTTTCTTGAGGTGCGGGTCGCAGTGGGCGCGCAGGTCTGGCTGGTCGGAGTGAGCGACGCCGACGCAGTGATCTTCGGTCCCGGCGGAGCCCTGAGCGGGAACACCGTCCCCGACGGCGGCCCGTACGACTCGGTCTTCTTCTTCAACACCCCGCCGCTGGACGGAGGAGTCGAGGCCCAGGTCTCGCCACCGGACGGGGGGACCTGCGAGCCGGCCGGCGGCCCGGACGGGTACAACCCGGTCCTGGTCCTGGGCCGCCACGCCAGCGAGATCCAGTACGACTGCTACTGATCGTTTGCACCCCAACGTTGGGCACGGCGTCGTTTCTCTCCAACGGTCGACTACCGCTCGCCGGTTCGCTCGGAGGCCAGCAGGCGGCAGCGTCTTTTTTCGGTGTCGCTCTGCTCTCGGCGGCCCAGCCGTTCGTGGGCGTCGGCCAGCAGGCAGTGCAGCGCGGGGTGGAAGGGGTGGATCGCGTTGGCGCGGGTGAGCGCCTCGGCTGCCTGCTCGGGCCGGTCGAGCCGCAGCCTGGCGGTTCCCAGCTGCACCAGCGCGGTGGCGTGGAACGGGTACAGCTCGCTGATCTCCTCCAGCAGCTCGGCGGCGCGTTCGTTCTCGCCCAGGTCTAGCAGGCAGCCGGCCAGGCGGTCGCTGATCGCCGGCGAGGGCGACTCGGCGAGCCCCAGCGCTCTTCCGAACTCGTGCGAGGCGGCCCGATCGTGTCCGCGCAGCCGCAGCAGGTCGCCCAACCGCAGGTGGCGCCGCACCTCCAGGCTGAGCACCGACTCCTCGGTATCGCGCACGGTGGTGGCACCGCGCTTGTAGCGGCGTTTCATCAGCTCCACCGCCGGGACCGGCGTCTGGCGGGCGCCGCTGGCGGTCTGGCGCCACCAGCGGTAGAGGCGCTCCAGCGAGAAGCGCGACAGCTCGGTCAGCGCCGCGCCGACCGACTCGCCGCGCCCCAATCGCGCCAACAGCTCGTGCAGCCAGCCGTCCTCCAGCCGCTCGTCGAGGTAACGCACGAAGCTCAGCACCTGCGAGTAGGCCAGCGCAGCGTCCTCCTGGTTGGGCAGGTGCGCGATCGAGGGATGGAAACGTCTCAGCGGTATCAGCCGTCGCTCCCGGGCCGCGCGGTCGAGGAGGTAGGCCTCTCCGGGCGTCAGCTCGCCGGCGAGCTGACCGCGCCAGCGTCCCTCGAGCAGCTTGGCGATTCCTTCGTGGAGCCAGATCGGAGCTCTGTCCAGCGAGGCGCGGGCGATCATCATGTGGGTCAGCTCGTGGGACAGCGTATCGAGCCAGGGGTAACCGGTCGCCAGCGCGCGCGGCGTGAGCAGCATCACGCGCCCGTACTTGGAGACAGCCACCGTGCCGGTGCGCTGGATCTGCTCGGAGGTCAGACCGCTGCAGGCCGCCAGCGCCTCGGCGTCGCCGAGGAAGACCACCCCGATCGGAAATTGCGGACGGTCGTCGAAGACTTTCTCCAGCTCGTCGAGCTGCCCGGCCAGCGCCTGCTCGGCATAGGGCACCAGCAGCTTCTCGCCGCCGGCCGGGACGAAGAAGGCGAAGTCGTCGCCGTCTCCCTCGATGCGCTCCAGCTTCGCCAGCTCGCCGCGCGTCGCCTCGACACGGTGCCTGAGCGCGCGCCAGCCCTGCTCGGCGCGCGCCCCGGCCAGCGCGGCTCCCAGCATCTCCAGCGCCTCGTCGAAGCGCCCTTCGTAGAAGGCCAGCCTGCCGCGCAGGAACAGGCCCCGCGGCGAGCCGGCCGACTCGGGCTCCAGCTTCTCGAGACGGGCGCGGGCCTTCTCCAGCAGCAGCGAGCGCACCTCGCTCTCGAGCAGATCGAGCTGATCGCCGCCCTGCGCGGCGAGGCCGGTCGGCGCGAGCAGCGCCGCCACGATCGCCAGCCTAGCGAACCAGCGTCTCATAGTACCTCTCGATCGCTTCGCGGTAGCTGTTCGGCACGTCCTTGCGCATCGCCTCGAGAATGTCCTCGCGGTGCTCGACCGGGACTTCGTACTCGCCGGAATCCGGGATCTCCACGTCGGCGCCCAGCGCCACCGGCCGGGATTCGAGCGGCGCGGCCTGGTCCCCGCGGCGCAGGTCGTCACGCAGGCGGGTCAGCTCGTCCAGCGCCTCGGACTGCTCCACCAGCGCCTCGCGCACGGCCTTGTTCTCCAGGCGGGTCACCGCTTGCTCCATGTGGTCCTCGGCGGTCCGCAGCGAGGCCCTGGCGCGGTGCCCGAGAAAGCGCGTCTCCTGCTCGCGGTTTCCGATCCAGGCGCGCATCCGCCGGGTGCGGAACGTCACGTGTCGCTGGCGGTTGGCCTGGGCGCGGACCCGCAGGCGATCGCGTTCGCCGAGCAGCTGGGTCGGGCCGGGATAGGCGTCGGTCACCTCTGCCGCGATCCGCAGCGCGGTCTTTTTCACCCTCTGCAGCGAGGAGGCGGCCCCGCCTTCGTCTCTGGCCAGCTCGCTGTGCCAGTCCCCCGCCAGGGAGCCGATTCCCTCCGCGGCGCGGCGCGCTTCGTTCAGGTCGCCGTGCTCGAGGGCGAGCTCTATCTCGCGGACCAGCGAGCTGAGAGCAACCAGGCGCTCCCTGCGCTCGGCCGGCTCGGGGCGATCGAGCTGGTCGAGCGCGGTGCGGATTTCCTCCGTGCGCTTCAGCTGCCTGCGCACCAGCGGATCGATTTTGCTGCGCATCACCTCGACCAGTCGCTCCTGGTAGCGGCGTTGCAAGGCGGTGGTCTGGCGCCGCACCTGGAGCTGGTCCGATTCGATCTCCATGACTCGATCGAGCAGCTCGCCGATGAACTTTTCGGCCTCGCCGAAACGGTCCGTGCGGAACGACAGCAGTCCGCTCTCCAGCCCGGCCATCAGCCGCGCCAGATCCTGTTCCATCCGCGAGGCGATCCGCATCGCCGCCTCGATGTCTCCGGCGGCGACCAACTCCCGGATTCTGGTCAGCGCGCGGCCCAGGTCGATCGCCTCCACCGCCTCGGGGTTGAGGTAGGCGTCGGCCACCTTGCCGCGCACCTTCTCCAGCTCGTCGTGCAGGCGGTCCACGGCGCGCTCGAAGTTTTCGATCGCCTCGATCAGCGCGCGACGGGCGGCCTCGGTGCGCGTGCGAGCGAAGTCGTCGAGCAGATCGCCGAGCTCCAAGCGATATTTATCGAGCCGATCGCCGTCGGCGATCACGCGTCCCAGCTGCTGATCCAACAGCACGTCGTCGACGCGGATCACCGCCGCCTCCAGCAGACGGATCGTGACTCGATCAACCGATTGCCTCTTTGGAAAACCGGCGATCGGATCGCGGTAGAGGCGCGCTTCGTGCAGCAGCTGGTTGGAGAGATCCTCGCGGACCTGCACGAAGGATTCGACCGTCCGCTGCGGGGTCAACGAGTCCATGTCCAGCTGGTGGATCAAGCGCGCGGTCCGGCCCAGCACGTCCTCGGTTCGAAGGCGCATCGCGGTAAAGCGTTCCCTGGCCTCCCGGGGCTTGCGGTCGGGCGGCAGGCGGTTCTCCAGCCGGGCGGCGAGCAGGTCGATCAGGGCGTCGAGGGCGTTGCGCTGCTCCTCGACCGCCGCCAGGTGGCGGTTGCGCCGCGTCATCACCTCGACCGGGATCGTGCGGGTGCGGCCCGGCTTGGGACCTCCGATCATGTCGTCGTCGTAAGCCTCGAGCTCCAGCTCCAGCTTTGTCTCCTCTAGACGCATGCTCTGCGGTGACCAGCGGTAGCGGTGGCGAAGCCGGGAGACCCGGTCGCCGGCGCGGATCACGGTCTTGCGCACCGCGTCGTGATCTCCGGCCCGAACCACCAGGTCGATCCGGCTCAGGCCGTGGTCGTCCTCGGCCTCGAACTCCAGGACCAGCTCGCCGGCGCGGTCGACCTCGACCTCGCCCGCCGGGCGCAGCAGCCGGATCTCGGGCGGCGAGTCCGGCTCGACGTCCAGCCGCCGCCGCAGCCCGGAAAGCAGCCGGGACTCGTCTCCCAGGCGCAAGGAGAACGTACCCGGCTCCAGCACGACGAAGCGGCCGGCGACCCTCCCGTCCGAGTGCACGGACAGGTCGCTCTCGGCACCCCCGGGCAGCACGATCGAGCCCCGGTCGGCGCCGGGCAGCAGCGAGCGGCCCTCCAGCACGACGGTCGTTCCGGCCGGAGCGACCAGCCCCCCGGAGATCGTCTCGAGCTGCCGCGGCGAGCGTCGCAGGTAGCCGGGATAGCGCAGCGTCACCGACAGATCCCCAACCACGGGCTGCCGCACTCCCAGCACCTCCACGCTCTTTTCCGGTACGCGCGGCTCGCTCCAGAGCGTGTGCAGGCCCGTTTCGGTGATTCCGGGCAGCGCGGTCCGCGCCGCGGCCGCCCCGGCGATCGAGGCGGCCAGCGCCAGGATCGGGATCGCGGCAAAGCGCGCGGGGAAGATCCGGCGGCGCGCAACGCGGCGCAGGCGTTCGCCGACATCCAGCAGATGTCGTCCCAGCAGCCGCGGCGAGAACTCCCGGGCCGCTTGCGGAGAGGCCGCCAGCTGGCAGCCGGAGAGTGCGTCGGAGGCCAGCTCGGGGTAGACGTGTCCGATCCGTCTGGCTACCGACTCCAGATCGCCGATCCGGCGCAGCGGCAGCACGACCGCGAAGACCAGCACGGCGCCAACCAGCGCCACGACAGCGGTCCAGCCGGCGATGCGCAGCGGCTCGCCTCCCCACCAGCCCAGCGCCGTGATCAGCGAGGCCAGCAGCAGCGTGCCCGCCATCGCGACCCAACACAGCCCGGAGGCCAGCGCGATCAGGCGGCCCCGGCGGCGCAGCGAGGCCAGCTCGCCCAGGATGCCCTCGCCCGTCTGGTCAAACATCGAGTTGTGTCTCGCGCCGTCCATCGTCTATAAACGATACGTAAAATCGAAGAAATCGCCACTGTTCGCGGGAGGGCGTCATGACGATCGAAGAGCAACTGACGAGCGGGCTCAAAGAAGCGATGCGCGAGGGGCGCAAGCTCGAGCGAGAGGCGCTGCGGATGGTAAAGACCCTGGGGACCAAGGCCAGGTCCGAGCCGGGCTTCTCCGGAGAGATGGACGACGCCTTCTGGATCGGAGTGATCGGACGCTATGTCAAGCAGCAGAAAAAAGCGCTGGCCGAGTACGAGAAGCACGGAGAGGCGGCCGCCGAGAGAGTGGACGAGCTGCGCGCCGAGATCGAGTACCTCGCGCCGTTTCTGCCCGCCAAGAAGGGGGAGGACGAGGTGCGCCGCCTGGTCGACGAGGCGATCGCGGAGTTGGGCGCGGCCGGGCCCAAGATGGTGGGGCGCGTGGTGGGCGCGGTGATGCGCGGCCACCGCGACGAGGTCGAGCCTGCGATGGTCAAGCGCATCGCCGCGGAGAAGCTGGGCTGAGGGCGGAGTGAGCGAGGGTCGCAAGCACTCGGTGCGCCCGGCTCAGGGCGTGCGCCGCATCGTCGCCTTCGGCTCCGGCAAAGGCGGCGTCGGCTCGAGCATGATCGCCACCAACCTGGGCATCTTCCTGGCCCAGATCGGCAAGCAGGTGGCGCTGGTCGACGCCAGCACCTCCAGCGCGGGGTTGCACTCCTGGCTGGGAATGGGCCCTCCCGAGAGGACGATCGGAGACCTGTTGTGGGGCCGGGCCTCGCGCGTGGAGGAGGTGATCTCCGAGACGCCGGTGACCGGACTCTTTCTGCTCGGCGGGGTCTCGGACCTGCTCGGTCCCTTGCGGGTCGACGCCTCGACAGCGCGCGAGCTACGCGGGCATCTGCGCAACCTGGAGACCGATTTCGTGCTTATCGATCTGCCCTCCGGCCTCACGCCGCTGGCGCTGGACCTGTTCGCCGCGGCCGACGTCCCGATCGTGGGCACGGTCGCGACTCCGGACTCGGTCGAGGCGACCTACCGCTTTTTCTGCGCGGTCTTCTTGCGCAAGCTGATCGGCAGGGAGACGGACGGCTCGGCGCGCGACCTGCTGGAGCGGCTCGGATCGCGACGGGGACGCCTGGCCAGCCCCCGCGAGATCGCCGAGACGCTCGAGGAGAACGAGTTGCCCGCGGGCGAGCTGGCGCGTGAGCTGCAGGCCGAATTCCACCCCCAGCTGATCGTCAACGAGACCCGGATCAAGGCCGACGAGGAGGTCGGCGAGGCGATGGTCTCGGCCGCCGCGCGCTGGCTGGGACTCGTGCCGCGCCTGCTGGGATCGGTCGGTTGGGACGACAACGTGTGGCTCTCGCTGCGCCGCAGCCTGCCGCTGCTGACCGAGTTCAGGCGCAGCCGCGCCTGCAAGGACCTGGAAAGAATCGTGCGCCGCCTGCTGGGCCAGGAGTTCAAGGACCTGTTCGCCCCCGGCGCAGTGCCGCCGCCGACCAGCGGGCAGAACCTCTACGAGCTTCTGGAGATCTATCCGGGAGCCTCCGAGGAGGAGGTGCGGCGGGCGCTGAAGAGGATTCGCGAGTGGTTCGGCGTGGACGGTCTCGCCACGCGGGGAGCCTGCTCGGACGAGGAGCGGGAGGACTACCAGCGCCGGGCCGAGGAGGCGCACGCGCGCCTGCTCGACAAGTCTCAGCGCCGCGAGTACGACCGCAACCACTTTCCGGAGGGTTTCTCCTCGGCGCGCGAGCGCTACGAGCGAGCGAGAAACAGCATCGCCGGAACCGTGGCCGCGACCCGAGACTCGTTGCCCGACGTGGAGCTGGAGGACGCCGACGTGGTCGACGGCGCGTTTCTCGGCCGCGTGCGGCGCGAGCGCAACGTGGAGCTGATCGACATCTCCAACCGGGCCAAGATCTCGGTCAGCTATCTGCGCGCTATCGAGGAGGAGCGCTACGAGGATCTCCCGGCCGAGGTGTTCGTGCGCGGCTTCGTCACCGAGTTCGCGCGCTATTTGAAGATCGACGCCAAGCGCGCGGTGCGCGATTTCATGGCCAAGCTCGATATGGCGGGCGGGCGCGAGGAGAAGTGAGGCGCTCGCCGCTTTGCGGCCGACGCGCGGCGGCGAGGTGATATGATGAGCCTGCTGTTCGATCTGATGACGATTCGGGCGAGGAGGTGACCGATGAGGCGCTCGTCGAAAATGGCGGTGCGGGCTGTTTGGGTATTGTCGCCGGCGTTGGCGCTGGCGGCCTGCGGGGGGCTGCCCCGGGACTACAACGAGGTGGCCGAGGCGGAGCGGGTCGAGCTGCCGGTGGAGGAGGGCGAGGCTCCGGCCGACGAAAACGACGCCGGCGTCGACGCCGCGGACGACACCGACCACGAGATCGGGGCGGCTCCGCTGGCGGTGGGGATGACGGCGATCCCGGCGCTGCCGATCGCCCAGGTGCTGGGCAAGACGCGCGACGACATCGAGACGCTCTTCACGCCGGTGGGAGCGGACGAGAGCGAGAAGGAGGCGGGCTGGGTGCGCTACAACCAGCACCTCAAGGTGCGCTACGACGAGAGCGATCTAGCCGTCGAGCTGGTGCACCGGGTTCCCGAGGATCTGGGTTGCCTGGAGGCGGCTCGCTGGCTGGGCTTCGAGGATGCCGATCCGCCGCGCCGCGAGGAGGGGATCTGCGTCTGGCCGGCCGGCTCGGACGAGCACGCTTTGGCCGGGGACGCCTCGGGCCGGCTCGTGCTCGACGCCGAGCTGTTCACCGCCCGCCTCGAGACCCCCTGACGCGGGCCGCTAACCTTCGGTTTCGCAGATTCCAGACGGATCGCGGCACTCTCCGGGCCGGCACTCGCCGCGGAAGAAGCGCCACTCCTCGCAGCGGGATCCGTCGTCGAAGACGCAGACCCCGTACTCCCCCTCGGAGCCGTGGCGCATCTCGAGCTTTCCGCCCGCCTCGACGCAGTGCTCGCTGGCCGGGTTGGCCAGGGCGGCGCCCGCCGCGGGGGCGTCTTTCTTGCTGGCGTCGGCCGCGGCCGGCGTCACCTGTCGCTCGGGCTGACCACAGCCGCCCGGCAGCGGCGTCCAGAGACAGACGAGCAGGAAAGAGTATACTAGTCGGCTCATGGTATCCTCCCGACCTTCATCGTACCGTCCCGGGCGGAAACGCGCCATCGCATCTCCGTGCGGCTTCGGCGCGGCGCTCGCCGTGGTTGCGCTGGCGGTCGCCGGTGCCTCGGCGGGCGAGCCTGCCGTATCTGTTCGGATCGATGCCGCTCTCGAGGACGGCGGGGAGCGGATCGAGGGCACGGTCGAGATCTCGCTGGTCAACGACACTGGAATTCCGCTCGAGACTGTTTCGCTGTGGCTCTACCCGGAGCGCTTCCGCGACCCGGAGCGCGGCGTGACCGACCGTACGGTCAACTGGCTCTACCCCGACGGACCGAGCAGCGGCGGAGCCGGGATCGAGAGCGTCTCGTGGAACGGTGAGCCGCTGCCCGACGATGCGCTGAGGCGGGCGCCGATGCCTCCGGGAGGCGTCCCGGCGGACGCGCCCGCGATCGCGAGAGTCGAGCTGCCGCGCGCCCTGCCACCCGGCGCGCGGGGCCTGCTGAGCGCCGGCTTCTCCGTGGAGATACCCCAGCGCCGCAGCCGGTTCGGCCGCCACGACGGCGCGGTGATGCTGGCCGGAGGCTGGTTTCCGCGGCCGCTGGCAGACCTGAGCGGAGCGCGTCCCGGCCTGCCGCCGGAGCGCATTCGCGTCGACGTTCGGCTGAGCCTGCCGGCCGGCAGAGGGGCGGTGCTCGACGACATGGTCTTCGAGCCCGCAGAGCGCCGGCGGGAGATCTCGGCGGAAGGGATGGAGCTGGATTCGCTGTCCCTGGTGGTGCTCGATCGGATGGAGATCGCAAGACGCGATCTGCCCTGGGGAGAGGTGATCCACGTCGGCCGCGAGGCGCCCGACCCGGCTCCCGGGTGGGAGGACACGGGCGGGATCGACGAGAACGGTCTGCCCCGCGGGCTGGAGGCGATCAACCGGGTCGACCGCGTGGAGCGGGCGCTGGACCTGGTGGAGAGAGCGGCTGCGATGCTGCGCGGCTCGGCTCCCGGCTGCCCGCTGCCGGAGCGGGTGGTGCTGGTGGAGGTGCCGACGCGGGATCGGCTGGTGCAGCGCGGACCGGAGCCGTTGCTGCTCTCGGACCGGATTTGGCGGGTGGTGGAGGCGGAGCAGGTGCTCGCCTTCCACGATCTGGCCTTGCTGCGGGAGGTCGGAGCGGCGCTGGCGGCTCCGGCGGCGGCGGCGGCGGACCGGGGCGGGGATCGCTATCTGGCCGCCGAGATCGTGGGAGCCCGGCTGGCGCGGCGCTACGCTCGCGAGGCGCTGGGAGGCAAGTCCAGCCTGCGCGATCTGCTCGGCTTCGCCGGCTTCCTGCCCCGGATCGACAACCTGCTCTACTCGCCCCAGGTGCCGTTCCGCGAGGTCTACTCGCCCTCTCCCGAGGAGCCGGATCCGTTCCGCGACGCGCCCTGGCGCTTCATGAACCGGCTGCCGCGCGGCAGGCGCATCCAGGCCAAGCTGGAGGATCTCCTCGGCCGGGAGGAGAGCGAGCGGCTGGTCGCGGACTACCTGTCGGGCCGGAGCGGGCTCGATCGCTTGCTGCGCCGCTACCTGGGTGACTTTGCCGCGCGGTTCCGCGCCCAGTGGTGGGGAGCCTACCCGTCGGTCGGCTACCGGCTCGGGGAGGTGAAGGACACGCCGTTGCCGAGCGGGGAGGTGCGGCACTCGGCCGAGGTGATCCGCGAGGGAGCCGAGATCGTCGAGCCGGTCAGCGTGCGCTTCGAGGACGAGGACGGCCGCGTCGGGGAGGTCGTCTGGAACGGGAAAGGCCGGCGCGGAGAGGTGAGCTGGTGCTCACCGGCGCCGCTGGAACGAACCGTGCTCGATCCTCATCAGCGGCTGGTGGAGGACCCGGCTCTCTCCGGGGACCATCCGATCGCCGACAACATCGAGCCGCTGCCCTGGCGCCCACCCCTGCTGACGCGGCTGGTGATCTGGGGAGACGCCGTGGCCGGCGAGCCCCACCTGGGCGTCGGCTTCGCCTTTCGTCGCCAGTATGACCTGACCCACTCCGTTCACCTCTCGGCCCACACCGATCCCCGCAGCTACGGCGCTTCGCTGAGCTACCTGCACCACCTCGGACCCAAGCGCACGCTCAACAGCCGCGTCTGGTACCTCGGCCCCGCGCTGGGCGTGACGCGCTATCTCGACGTCGAGCAGGCCGGCGCCGAGATCCCCGAGCGGAGCCTGTTCGAGGCCACGACCGGCTGGGTGGGGTTCTCGTTGGGTCGCAGCGACATCGAATACTTCTGGGATCCGCGCCAGGGCACCTCGTTCCGCCTCGGTGCCTCCTACGCCGCCGGGCGCGCGGACAGCGGCAGGGCGATCCACGTCGGCAGCGCCTCGACGCGCCTGTTTCGGCTCTGGACGCCCCGGCTGGGGCACACCCTCGCGCTGTACGGCGGGCTGACCGCGGTGGCGGGCGACCCGGCGGCCGCCGATCTGCCCAGCCTCTCGGACCGCCAGCTGCTGCGCGGCTTCGCCCTCGACGAGAGCTACGGCCGCCTGGGGGCGTACCTCGCGGCGGAGTACCGCCACAAGATCGTCGACCTGGCGGGCTGCGGCGTGACGACCTTCATCCAGTTCGACAGGTTGCAAGGAGCGCTGTTCGCGGCCGGGGGAACCATTTCGCGTCCCGCCGCCGGTTACGACGGCCTCTTTTCGCCGGGCCGGGTCTTCACCGAGGTCGGCTACGGGCTGCGCCTGCACACCCTCTCGCTGGGCGCCACCCAGTACCTGCTGGCCCTCGATATCGGAGTTCCGATCACGCCGCTCGATCGAAGCTACGAGATGCGGCGCGACGACGGGACGACCGTCGAGCGGACGCGACCGCCGTGGAAGCTGCTGTTCGGCATCACCCAGACCCACTGATTGTCTTTTGGACCGGGAATAAAAATGCGCTCGGGTCGTTGACTGGAGCGAGCAGGGTAAAAGACTACCAAAGAGGAACGACTCGCTGGGAACGAAAGAGGGAAGGCGATGGCGTTGGAAAGCGAGATGCCGATCTTCTGCGACAACTGCTCCACCCTGGCGGTGGCCGCCTTCGGGGACGAGCTGCTGTGCACCGACTGCCTGCTGGAGGCGGTCCGCCGCGCGGCCGATCCGGAGGCCGCCGCGGCCTCGATCCGCCCGATCTGCGTGCACCTCCCGGCGGCGCCCAGGGCCGCCGACTCGCGCCGCGACCGCGAGCTGCTCGCCCGAAACGATTGCCCGCAAGCCAGCTGAGGTACCGCATCGTCGCCGCGAGTCACTGTGGCTGGAACTCGTAGGCCCCGATGTCCGCGTAGCTCGGGTCGCCGCTGCCGGTGTCCGCGACCGTGTCCACGTCGACGCGCGGGTTGCCCTCCAGGTCGGTCTCCGGCGCGTAGTCTCCGTCGGCGGCGTCGATGCACGGCGAGCCGTCCTGGAGGTGCATGTCGCCTGCGCCGACCACGTCGGGCGCCACGTCGATGTTCCCCTCTCCGGAGTACCCTCCCTGCACGTCGGAGTAGGTTATGGTGGCGGAGCCCTCCCAGTCGTTGTCGATCTGGGGCCCGTCGTTGGCCCAGATGATCGTGTTGCGCACACGCGCCTCGGAGTAGAGCCAGTTGGATATCGCGCCGCCCTCCCAGGCCGAATTGTTCCAGATCGTGCAGTTCACGATTGCCGGAGACGAGTCGTCGTAGTTCCTGATCGCTCCGCCGAAGCTGTCCGCGCTGTTGCCGGAGAACACCGAGTTGCGAATCTGCGCCGACGCCTCGCGGTTGTAGATCGCGCCGCCGTTGTTGGCCGAGTTGGAGGCGAAGACGCAGCGTCTGATGCGCGTCGAGATGCCGGAGTTGTAGATCGCGCCGCCGGTGTCGCCGGCCGTGTTGCCGTCGAAGAGGCAGTCCTCGATCGTCGGATAGCCGGAGGTCAGGTAGTAGTAGCCGTAGATCGCGCCGCCGTCCCACTCGGCGTAGTTGTCGACGAACTCGCAGTTTTCGATCAACACGTCGTCTCCGTACGAGGTCTTGCGGATGTGGACTGCGCCGCCCGATCCGGCAGCCGTGTTGCCGCTGAACAGGCAGTTGCGCACCGTCGGCGCGACCTCGTCGTTGAGCATCCCTCCCCCGTCCTCGGCGGTGGAGGAAGAACCGGAGGCGTGTCCTCCGCTGACCGTGAACCCGTCGAGCAGGGCATCGTCAGCGCCGGTGACGACGTGTCGTACGTGCTCGCTGGCACCGCTGTCGCGCCCGTCCAGCACGGACTCGTTTAACTCCCAGTCGCGCTGTTCTAGCTCCTCCTCGTCGCCGGCGAATCCGCCGTAGAGGTCGACACCCTCCGCGAGCCGCACCGAGTCGGAGACACCGTTTTCGTAGATGTAGTACGTCCCGGCCGCGACCCAGACCGCGCAGCGGCCGGCCTCGGCGATCATCGCCGCGGCGGCGTCGATCCCGTCCTGTACGCTGTCGAAAGCGGTCTCCCAGCTCTGACCGTCGCCTCCCGGCAGAGCCGCGGCGTCCACGCGATAGGCGCACGGCGACTGGCAGCTCTCCCCGATCCAGCCCGCCAGGCATTCGCTGCAGTTCGTGTCGGGATCGAAGTTCTCCAGGCATTCGGAACAGTCGGTGGCCGGGTCGTATCCGGGCAGGCACTCGCTGCAGTCGGTGGCCGGGTCGTAGTTGCCCAGGCAGTCCGCGCAGGCTGCGTCCGGGTCCCACGGCTCGGGACAGGTGTCGCAGGCAGGCGGGCTCTCCCAGTGGTTGCGGCAGACGCACTCGGCCTCGCTGTCGCTCGTCTCCACGCAGTCGGCGTTGTCGCCGCAGTCGACGACCTCCTCCTGCTCGATCTCGCAGGAGCTGAACCAGTGGACGTCTCCGTCGGCGCCGCACTGCTGGGCGAAGCCCGGCGTGCAGCAGTCTGCCTCGGTCTCGCTCAGATCCGCGCAGTAGTCCGGGTCGACGCACGCCTCGGCGAGCTCGCCCAGCAGCTCGCAGGAGTCGTACCAGTAGACGTCTCCCTGGTGGCACTGCGTGTAGGACTGCGGCGCGCAGCAGTCTGCCTCGGTCTCGCTCAGGTTCTCGCAGATCTCGGGATCCGTGCAGTCCTGGGCGACCTGACCCGGATCGCCGCAGGAATCGAAGAACCAGACGTCTCCTTCGTGGCACTGCTGGTACCAGTCGTCGACGCAGCGGCACTCGGCATAGTCGTCGCTCGGCTCCACGCACTGCCGACCGCCCTCGCAGGCCTCGATCAGGCTCGCTGGCGAGTCCGACGAGTCGAAGCACCACACGTCGTTTTCGTGGCAGCCCGCGCTCTGGTCCTCCGGGCAGAGATCGGGATAGGTGTCGGTGTCGACGTCGCTGTCGGTGTTCGAGCCCGTGTCCGCCGTGTCCCATGTGTCTGTATCGGAGTCTGCGTCGGTATCGGTATCGGAGTCGGTGTCTGTATCGGAGTCGGAGTCTGTGTCGGAGTCGGCGTCTGTGTCGGCGTCTGTGTCGGAGTCGGCGTCCGACGCGCCGCCGCCGCCGGACGACTTCCCGTCGCAGGCTCCGAGCGACAGCATCAGCAGAGCCGCCGCGATCGCGATTCTGTTGGTAGTGCTCATCGGGAAACCCCCTTTCGATTGTTGGTGGCGCCTTCGGCCCGGCTGCTCAGGCCCTCTCTCCTTCGTCTCCGTCGTCCCGGGTTTCGAAGTGGCCGATCAGCGCGTCGTGCAGATGGTGCACCGCGTCGGGGATCACGTCGCTGTCGATCATCCAGCGGATGTAGTCCGGCTCCTCGCGCGACAGGTAGCGCAGCGAGCGTCCCTTGTGGCGTCCGAAGTTGATCGAGACCTCGCCGTCTATCCACTTCAGCTTGCCGCGCAGGTCGACCTCCTCCGGGTCGCGAACGGCGGCGTCCAGCGAGCGGGGCTCGCGCGGCAGGTCGCGGTAGCGGTCGAGCTGCGCCTCGAGCACCTCGATCGTGGCCCGGACGTCGCCCACCGCGCTGTGTGCCTCTCCGTGGGTGCGACCCAGGTAGAAGCGGACCGCGCCGGACAGGTTGCGCGGCTCGCGGCTGGTGAAGATCCGGTAGGCGTCGATCACCGAGACCTGGGAGAGATCGAGCTTCTCGCCGGCGCGCTCCAGCTCGGCGCGCAGCATCGGAATATCGAAGTGAATCACGTTGTACCCGCCCAGGTCGCAGCCGGCGAAGTAGGCGGCGACGCCCTGGGGCCCCTTGGCCACTTTGGCGAACGGCGGCTCGTTGCGCACCTCCTCGTCGGTGATCCCGTGGACCGCGGTCGCCTCTTTGGGAATCGGGATCTGCGGATTGAAGCGGCGGCACTTGTCTTCGCGCGAGCCGTCGGGCCTGAGCTTGACCGCGGCCAGCTCCACGATCCGGTCGCGGCGCGGATCGGTGCCCGTGGTCTCCAGGTCGAAGAAGATGATCGGTCGGCTCAGCGAGAGCCCCATCGCGCCCCTCCTCTGCCAGCTTCGCAGCCGGCCCGAGACAGTATCGCACGCGCTCGCCGGATCGGGCAATCATTGCTCACGTAAGCAGCAGCACGATCCCCCGATTCAGATCTCAGGCACCCAGAACAAACGGCGGCGGCATTCGCCAACGGCTTCACGATCGGCGGCCTGTACGTCCCTGGCGGAAACGCCCGGTAGTAGTCGCCGGCCAGGTAGTAGGCCTCCCAGTCGATGTGCCAGCACTTCAGCTCCTCGCCCTCGTTTCGAATACACGCGGCGCGGGCGGAGTCGTGTGCGGTGGGAGCGCGGCCCGCTCAGACGTTGAAGCGGAAGTTGCAGATATCGCCGTCGCGCACGACGTAGTCCCTGCCCTCGACGCGCAGCACTCCGGCCTGGCGACAGGCCGCCTCGCTGCCGAGCCGGTCGAAGTCCTCGAAAGCGATCACCTCAGCGCGGATGAAGCCGCGAGCGATGTCGCTGTGCACCTGTCCGGCGGCCTCGAGCGCCGAGCTGCCGCGCCGCAGCGGCCAGGCCCGGCACTCGTCCGGCCCCCGCGTCAGAAAAGAGATCAGATCCAGCAGCTCGTAGGCGCGGCGGATGAACCTCTGGGAGGCGGGCTCGGTCAGGCCCAGGTCGGCGAGAAAGGCCTGCTGGTCCTCCGGGTCGAGGGCGGCGATCTCCGCCTCGATCTGCCCGCAAAGCGGCATCACCGCCAGGCCCCTCCTTTCGGCGGCCCGGGCGAGATCCTCGGGCGGCGGCCGTCCGGCCTCGTCCTCGGGCTGGCTGAGCACCACCAGCAGCGGCTTGAGCGTGAGAAAGGCGAAGCCCGACAACGGGGAGAGAGCGTCGTCGCAGAGATCTAGATCGCGCAGGCAGGCCGAGTCGCCGAGCTGCTCCAGGCAGCGCTCGAGCAGCTCGAGCTGGCGCGGATCCGAGCGGTCCTTGCGCAGCCGCTCGACGCGCTTCTCGGCGACCTGCATGTCCGAGAGGATCAGCTCGGTCTCGAAGCTCTCCAACTCCCCGGCGGGATCGGGCTCGCCGAAGCCGCCGTCGAAGCCGCGCAGCACCTGCACCAGGGCGTCCATCTCGCGAATGCGCCCCAGCGTGCGGGGATCGAGGCTCTGCTCCCCGCGGCCTCCGGGCACGTCGGCGAAGGTAATCTCGGCGAAGGTCGTCTTGCGCGGATCGTCTATCTCGGCCAGCCGCTCGACGCGCCGATCCGGCACCTTGATCATCCCCAGGTTGACCTTGCTCTCGCCGTAGCCGACCGGAGCCTCATGCCCGGTCAGCGCGTTGAAAAGCGCCGTCTTCCCCGAGCCCGGAAAGCCGACGATTCCGATCTTCATCTCCTCACCTCCAGCGCTCTCCCAGCGGCCGCCGGACAACGACCCAGCGTACCTGGGATAACAAATGGCAATCGAGCTTGCATCGAAAAAGGTCCCTCCCTATAATGCCGCCTCCGGTTGGGCCTGTAGCTCAACTAGGTCAGAGCTCCCGGCTCATAACCGGGTGGTTCCCGGTTCGATTCCGGGCGGGCCCAAAGGAGAAAAAAAGCAGACCGTCTCGCGAGGCGGTCCGCCCGAAAGAGGTAACAGCACCGTGCAACAAGATCTCGCGGCCCTCCTGGAACTCCAAAAGCTAGATCTCGAAAACCTAGAGCTCCGCAAGGAGACGAAAGAGCTGCCGGCCGGCATCGAAGAGATGCGCGGCGACGTGGCCCGCGTCGGCGACCTGCTCGAGCGGGAGCGGGAGCGGCTCGCCGAAGCCGAGCAGTGGCGCGACAACCGCGAAAAGGAGATCGAGCTGCAAAACGAACTGCTGACCAAGAGCAAGACCAAGCTCCAGGCAGCCCGCAACGAGAAGGAGTACAAGGCCGCCCAGCGCGAGATCGACACGATACGCAAGACGATCCAGGAGCGCGAGAACGAGGCGCTGGAGGTGATGAAGGCGATCGATCAGTACCGCGGGGCGATCGAGGAGCACACCTCGGAGTTCGGCGATCTGGAATCTCATCTCGAAGCCAGCCGCAAGGAGGCCGAGCAACGGATGGACGAGGTGGAAAAGGAGATCGCCGAAACCGCGGATCGCCGCCTCGAGCTGGCCTCGCGCGTTCCGGACAGGTTGCTGCGCCTCTACGAGAGGATCCACAAGCGGCTGGGCACGGCAATCGTCGAGGCCGCGGACGGAACCTGCACCGGCTGCAACATGGAGATCCTTCCCCAGTCCTACATCGAGCTGCAGCGCGGCGACAAGCTGATCCAGTGCGCCAACTGCCACCGGATCCTGATCTACCGCGGCGAGAGGGACGCCGAAGCCGAACAGGCGTAGACGGACGCCCCTGTTCGGCTATCATGCAGTTGTTGTCGAAGCGGTCCAGGTGATCGCTGGCCGGAGGCCCGGCGCCTCCGGCGGGAGGAAAGTCCGAGCTCCGCAGGGCAGGGTGCCGGGTAACGCCCGGTGGGGGCGACCCCCAGGAAAGTGCCACAGAAAAGACACCGCCTCGGCCTCGGCCGGGGTAAGGGTGAAATGGTGCGGTAAGAGCGCACCGGGGTCGCGGCGACGCGGCTCGCACGGCAAACCCCACCCGGAGCAAGGCCAAACAGGGAGCGCCGCCGCACCCGAGCCTCGGCAAGGGGCGCGCGGCGCGGGTTGCCCGCCCGCAGCTCCCGGGTAGGCCGCTCGAGGCGGCCGGCAACGGTCGCCCCAGATGAATGATCGCCGCCCCGGCGAGGGCAACCGAACCGGGGAACAGAACTCGGCTTACGGGCCCTTCGACAACCGGGCCGCCGTTCCCGCGGGAACGGCGGCCCGTCTTGTTTCAGCCGCGGCACCGCCGGAGCCAGCCCGGCGGGTAGCGCACCTCGATCAGGGTCAGGCCTCGCGCCGGGGCCGTCTGTCCGGCGCGGCCTCGATCTCCGCTGCCCAGGATCTCGTCGATCGACTCGATGCCGCGGCGGCCTTCTCCGACCTCGACCAGCGTCCCGGCGATGATGCGGACCATGTTCCTCAGAAAGGCGTCGCCCTCGACCGCGATCTCGACCAGCCCCCGCGGCTCGCCGACCGCCTCGATCTCCACGCGCTCCAGATTGCGCCCGGTCGTCTCGCGCCCGCAGTCGGCTGAGCGAAAGCCGGCGAAGTCGTGCTCTCCGACAAGGAGCCGCGCCGCGCCGCGCATACGCTCCAAGTCGAGCGGCTGCGGTACGTGCCAGCTGGTGGCCGCCAGCAGCGGCGAGGGAGCGGAGCGGTTCAGCAGGCGGTAGCGGTAGCGCTTGCCCGCCGCGTCGAAGCGGGCGTTGAATCCCTCCGGAGCGATCGCGGCCTCGACCACGGCGGCGTCCGGACGGCAGAGCGCCGAAACGCCGCGCACGATGCGCGAGGGATCGAGCGGCTCGTCGCACTCGAAGCTGGCGACCTGGCCCAACGCGTGGACTCCGGCGTCGGTGCGTGAAGCCCCCTGGATCTCGATCGGCCTTCTCAGCACGGTGGACAGCGCCTCGGAGACGATCCCTTGCACGGTCCGTCTCCCCGGCTGCCGCTGCCAGCCCGAGAACCCGCTTCCGTCGTACTCGATCCCGAGGCGCCAGGTCGTCATCGCCCCGGCTCAGAACTCGAGCGCGACCCCGATCATCCAGGTTCCGTTGCTGCCCAGATCAGTGGGGCTCAGGTACATGTTCTTGCCGCCGAACAGCCCCTCGACCTGCGCGTAGGTGTACTCGAAAAACAGGTAGCTGTGGTTGACGCCGACCTCGTTATCGAACGTGCGGGCCGACATCCGATCGAAGCCGTCGAGCTGGATCGCGATCCCGGGGCTGATCTGCCAGCCCGGCGTGCCGCCCGATCCTTTCTCGGAGTGGGTGTTGCCCTGCTCGTCTTCGTAGGTGAACCTGGCCGTCTCCCCGCCGCCCAACACCCACCACAGGTACCAGTTCAGCCCGCCTTTGAAGAACGGCACGATCGGTACGTGCAGCTCGCTTGCCAGCACGTCGACGCGCACCACGCCCAGCAGGACGAACGGCATCACGTTCAGCACGGTGTAGTCAGCCGACTGGGCGCCCGAGACCGTCCGGGCCTTGGCGTAGGTCTGCATGAACCCGACGCCGCCGCCCACCCCGAAGTTGATCCCCCGCAGCCGCAGGAACTGGTAGTCCAGCTCCAGCATCGTGAGGAACATCGCGTCGTCGTTGAAGGCCGACTCGTAGGGCAGCAGCCCCTCCTCGTTGGGCCGCAGCCCGGGCTCGGCGTCCACGTTGGGCGTGTACGGACCGAACTTGATCTCGAATGCGCCGTACTGAGGCGAGGGGACGTAGGCGGCCGCCGCAGCCGGCGCGAGCAGGGCGATCGACGCCAGAATCACAGCCGGGCACCTCATCGTTCACCCCTCCGCCGCGGCAGCAACGCGCCCAGAACCGCGCCGAACAGCACCGCCAGCCCCATCCCGAGCATCAGCGAATTCGCGCCGAGCGAGAGCAGCGCCAGCGCCAGCCCCGCCAGCGAGTAGAGCGCTCCGCGCGACGCAGCTCCCAGCGTCTCGCTGCCGTCCACCGCCGCAGCCAGTGTCGGCCCCGCGGCGTAATAAGCATCGATCGCCGTTCTCCCTCCCGGCAGCTCGGCCAGGATCTCGTCTCGGAAGCTGCGCAGTAGCCGCACCACCGGATGATCGTAGGATCCGAAGGCCGCGGTGGCCACGAAACAGTAGTGACCCGCTCCCTTGCCGCCAGCGTTTCCGTAGTCGTCCATGAAGTCCCGCGTCAGCTCCGGCACGGCGCAGATCACCTCGGATATCGGCGAGGGATTGGCCGCCTCGTCGAGCGCGACCACCGCGAACAGGTAGGCCTGGCCGTTGGTCAGCCCCGTGATCTGGGCCTTGCCCTGCGTGCCGTCCACGTCCTTGTACCCGGTGACCTGCTCGTGGTCGTAGCTGTCGCCGGCGCTCGCCCAGCCGCTGGGGCACTCGGGCGCCGCCGCGCCGGTGCCCGTGTCGGTATCACCGTCGGCGTACGGCACGGGATCCTCCCCGGGCCAGAACTTGGAGCCGGTATCGGATCCGGTGCCGGTGTCCGTGTCGGCGTCCGTGTCGGTGTCGGTGTCCGTGTCGGCATCCGCATCGGTGTCGGTATCCGCGTCCGCGTCCGTGTCGGCATCGGTGTCCGCGTCGCCGCCGGTGGTCCCGTCCCAGTAGATCAGCCGGTAGCCGTTCACGCTGCCGCCGCCGGCGTCGGCCTCGCCCTCCGCGTCCCAGCTGACCTCCACCTTCTGGTCTCCGACCGTGTAGCCGAGGCCGCTCGGCGCGCTGCTCGGACCGTCGAAATCGGCATCGATCGCCAGCGAGGTCGACCACGCCCCGCCGTCCTCGTAGGAATCGCCCTCGTTTTCGAGCAACCCGACCCAGACGTTCTCCTGGTGGCTTCCCGACGAACAATCGACGACGCCGAAGATGTCGCTGACCTTAAGGTCGAAGTACTGCGGGCTGGCGTAGGCGATCTCCTTGGCCATCGAGCAGTCCTCGGGCGCCGAGTCGCAGGAATCGCCGACGTAGACGAAGTAGGTGCGGCCCGAATAGGAGCCGCTGTCATCGACCTCGAACTGCAAGCTGGCGTCGTCCCGGCAGTCGGCCTGGTTGAGCGTGGCCTCGTCGTCGGGCCGAAGCTTGGACGAGTTGCCGCTGCGACCGTAGATCGAAAGCGATTGCGAGCTCGCCGCCAGCGGTGCCAGCATCAGCGCTGCCGCGATCGCGATCCGGCTTGCGTTTCGCGTCATCGAAATCATGTCTCTGTGTTTAGCAAGAACCGAACCAGATGGCGAGCGCCGTTCCATGCGGTCTTGCGGACCGCTATCCGACCCGGAATTGACATTCTGTCACAGAGGTCGGCGCAACAGAGACGAATCGTCCATCTCCCCGGGCTCCGGACCGAACTGTTGACGCACGAGCTACCCGGAATTGTCGTCGGACGATCCGCGCGCCTCGTCGCCGCCCAGCTCTCGCGACTCCGGGCGCACGAAGCGCAGGCCCAGCACCACCTGTCCCGTCTCTTTGGAGAACACGCCCAGGTAGTAGCGCCCCGGCTCGAGCACGGGCGAGTCGATCGCGGCGCCCCAGGCGACGCGGTTCGCCGCTGCGTTGGCGCACTCGCTGAGCAGGACCAGGATCAGGCCGTCGATCGGCTTTTCCGTCTGCACCACCTTGAGGCGCAGCGGCTCTCGCACCGCGACTCCCACCACGCGCCCCCGCTTCAACGGAAGCGTCTTGTTCGGCGTCCCGCCCACCCCTTCCAGCTGCAGAGCCAGATCCGAGTCTTCGTCGACATGCGCATCGACCTCGCATTCGGGCTCGGGCTCGGGCTCGGGCTCGGTGTCGGGCTCGGGCTCGGTGTCGGGGATCGACTCGTAGTGGCAAACTCCCTCCAGGCAGGTGTCCAGCGTGTTGGAATCTCCGTCGTGGCAATCGGCGTTCACCTCGCACTCGCCGCCGGAGGCGATCCCGCTCGGATCCCGGTCGCCGAACGGCTCTCCGCTGACGCAGGCCGCGAGCCAAGACAAGCCCAGCACAAGAGCGAGCGCGAGCTGTTTCGATACGTTCATCCCCGCCCCCTTGATCGGCGCCCGGCGTCGAGCCTCGATCACACCGGCTCGATTATCATAATCACGATGGAAGATTCGCACAAGCGCCCGAGATCCTGGATCTCGGGCGCGTTGGGGAAGCGCGAGCGTAGGTGACCACCCTCAGAAAAAGGGGGTCTGCAGGGTCTGCTCGCCGGTAACCGAGCAGGTTCCGCCGCCTTCCGGGTTCGGGATCCACTCCACCGAGAAGTCGATCCCGAGCGGGGCGAGGCACTCCGCGGCCGCCTCGCACTGCGGCTCGATCGGCGCGGAGAACTCGTAGCCGGGGTAGGTGTCGCTCTCGACGCAGGAGTAAGCGCCCGCGTTCCAGGCGCATTCGAGCGCCTCGAGCAGCTCTCCGCCCCGGACCCGCTGCTCGTAGACGGTCTCCTGCTCCAGCCCGTCCCAGCTGGTCACGTAGGCGCCGTCCGAGGAGTACCAGGCGCAGAGCAGCGTGCACTCCTTGATCGCCGCGGAGAAGGCCGCGTCCTCCTCGGGGCCGTCCGCGGGACGCCACTCGCAGGAGAGTCTGTCCTCGCACCAGTCCTTGCAGACCTCGGGCGCGGCGGCGCGGACGTCCTCGATCGCGTCCCGCAGCTCGGCCTCGCAGCCGAGCGCGAAAAGCGCCGCCAACGCAATCGCGACTCTCCGGGCGAATCCTCGTCTCATCTCATCTACCCCTTCCTCCGCCTCTGTCGCCGGGCAGCGGCGGCGGGACGATCGATCTCTGGGCGGCGCGTTGCACGAAGTCCCGGAGCCGCTCGCGCCGAGCGGCTTCCATCTCGGAGAACTGCACGCCGAAACCCCTCTTTTGCGGCGGCGCATCCTCGACCAGGCGCACGATGCGGCCGGAGACCCGGATGTTGTCCAGCCGCTCGGGATCGAACAGGTCCGCCTCCAGGATCTGGCCGACGCGAAACGCGGGCAGCGACAGCAGGCTCTCGCTGGCGACGAACATGCCCGTGAGGCTGATGTTGCGCACGTCGAGAACGTAGTTCACCCTCCCCCGCCTGACCCGGATCTGGGCGAAGATCTCGTACCGAGGGCTGGTTCTTCTCTCGACGGGCATCCGGCTTTCCAGCTCCGCGGCCGCCAGACCGGCTCGTTTTCCGGGGCGGCCTCCCGACAAGGGCTTCTACCTCAAGACCGCGCTCAGTGGTATGTTCCCGGCGGGGTTTCGGGCTCCGGGGTCGGGACCTCGCCGAAGCGTTTCTCGTAGCGCCGCATCAGCTCCTGGAGGCCGAGCAGCATCCGCTTGGCCGTTTTGGGATTGGTCAGCACGCGCGAGACGACGTGACCCTGCGGGCGCTGCGGCTCAACGTATACGAAATCCAGAACGAACTCCGCGTCGTTGTTGTGAATCACGGCGAGGTTGGAGTACGTCCCCCGCACCACGTCGTCGCCGGCCCTGATCTTGAGCCGCATCTTGCCCTGCGGCTTTCCCGCCGCGCCGTCTCCGTCTTTTCGATCCATCTCCTCCTCCTTCTCGACGCAGCTCCGATCACTCGTCGCCGTTTTCCAGGTCTCCGGTCATGTCCGGGATGCCGGCCTCGCGCTTCTTCTGAAAGGCGCGCTTGACCGTAGCGGCCACGTTGCCGAGGCGTTCCTTCTTCTCCGGCGAGCTCTCGGGCTGGCTGATCAGCTCCTTGATCGTGCGGCCGACCTTGTCGCCGGCCTTGGACTGGATGCGCCGGAAGATCTTGCGCGCCACCTCGAGCCGCTTCCTGCCGCCCTCCACGTCGCCGCGCTCCAGCAGCCGGTTGCCCCAGGCGTGCTGGGTGCGCGCCACCTCGAAGTCGTTTCCTATTTTTTCGAAGATCGCCAGCGCGGCTTCGAATCGCTCCACGGCCGGATCCTTCTCGTCGCCGGCCTGAGAGGTGTCCCACATCGTCGCGGCGGCCAGCTCTCCCAGCCCTCGCAGCGCCAGGCCCTCCAGCTCCTTGCCGCCGACCTCGCGCGAGAGCATCAGCGATCGCTCCAGCTGCAGCTGGGCGTTCTCGTAGTCCCCCATCTTGTGCGAGAGGATTCCGATGTTGCGCGAGACCTCGGCGTGCAGGAGGCGGTCGTCTAGCGTGGTGACCACCTCCTCGCAGGCCTTGAATTGCTGCATCGACTGCTCGAGCTGCCCCTGGTCGCGGTAGGCCTCTCCCAGGTTGTTGTTGACGATCGCCAGCATGCGCCGATCGCCGACCTCCTCGGCCAGCGATTGGGCCGCCTCCCAGCGCGCGATCGCCTTCTCCAGGTCGCCGCGGTTGAACAGCACGATCGCCAGCGCGGAGAGCGTCTGGGCCATCCCGCCCTTGTCTCTGGCCTCGCGCCGGATCTCCAGCGCCTCCTCCAGGTAGCGCTCCGCCTGCGAGTAGGAGGCGCGGGCCGACTCGATGTGTCCCAGCGTGTGCAGGCAGACCGCGATCGACGGCTTGTTGTCCAGCTTGCGCTGCAGCTCCAGCGCCTGGGTGACCAGCTTGAAGGCGCGATCGTAGGATCCCTGCCGCCGCGCCAGCTCGCCCATGTCTCCCAGGCAGGCGGCCACGCCCTTCTCGTCCCCGGCGGCGCGGAACAGCGACATCGCCCTTTCGAGAAAGGCGCGCGCCGCGGCGGAGTCTCCGCGGGCCCGGTAGAGGCGCCCGATCTTGTTCAGCGCCGCGCCGGCCTTGCCGCGGTGGCCCAGGATCCAGGCGTGGCGCAGCATCTCGGTCAGGTACAGCTCGGCGGCCTCGTACTGCCCCAGCAGCTCCTGGATCGAGCCCAGGTCGTGCAGCGCGTCCACGATCAGGATTCGGTCCTGCTGCTCTTCGAAGAGATCCAGCGCGTCGAGGTAGAGCTTGATCGCCTTCTGGTTGAGATAGCGGGTGCGCGCGTGGTTGGCCGCGCTGTGGGAGGCGCGGGCGGCCCGCTCGTGGTTGCCGGCCTGCTTCCAGTGCTCGGCCTCCTCCTCGGCGAAAGGCGCCCGGCCGTCCTCCAGCCGCGCTACGCTCAGCAGCCATTGCGCGGTCAGGGAGTGCGCGGCCGCCAGCTCCTCCTCGTCCATCTCCTCGAGAACCATCTCCCGCACCCCGGAGCGGGCGAAGGCGTACTTGATGCATCCCGAGATGTCCCTCTCTTCGAGCTGCACCACGAACTGTCTTTCCACCAGGCGCTCCAGCGAGGCCGAGACCGCGAAGCCGTCGGAGTCGTCGGCCCAGATCTGGGCCGCACCGATATCATCCTTGAGCCTGGTGCGGCTGCGGCCGAGCGCCACCACCGCCTCGTCCCAGAAGACCTCCCCGACCACCGCTGCGTGCCCGAGCACGATCCGGTCCCGCGCGTCGAGGCGCTCCAGCCGGGCGCGCAGCGCGTCGAGCAGGTTGACCGGCATGTCGGCCATCGTCAGCTTGCTCGGATCCGCGGTCCAGGGATCAGTGGAGGTGTCGACAACGCCGGACTCCTGCAGCAGGGCGCACAGCTCGCGCAGGGAGCCCGCGTTGCCCGAGGCCCGATCGACCGCGGCCTCGATCAGCTCCTCGGGAGGATCGGGCAGGCGGGGCAGGAAAGCGCCGAACAGGCGCCGCATCACCTCGTCGTCGAGCGGCTCGAGCTGCAGCCTGACCACTCCGGGCTTGTCGGTGATCTCGTTGATCTCGGGACGGCCGCCGACCACGATCACGACCGGCACGTCTCCCAGCCCCTCGAGCACATCGATCAGGAACCTGCGCGACTCGGCCGACGCCTTGTGCAGGTCGTCGATCACCAGCGCCATCGGATCGTCGGCGGCGTCGGCCTGCACGAAGCGCACGATCGCCTCCTTGATCCGCCGCCGCAGCATCTCCTGGTCCGACTCCAGGGCCCGCAGCACCGGGCTGTTGGGAAACGGCGTGCCGCCCACGTGTCCCAGCAGGTGGGCCGTCTCGGTCACCAGCGCCGCGGAGCCGGTGCCCAGCACGCGCCCCACCTGGTTGGTGAACTTGAGGCGGGAGGCCATCGGGTCCTCTTCCTCGACGGTCTCGAACCGCTCGCAGAGGATGTGCCGCAAGGGACCGTAGACCTCTTCGTCGCCCAGACAGCGAACGTGGAAGATGCGGTACAGCGGCAGCCTGCCCGTCAGTCGCTCGGCGAACGACTCCAGCAGGGTGCTGACACCCATCCCCGGCTCGCCGGTCACGATCGCGCCGCCGACCCGTCCGCGCTCCAGCGCCAGTTCGAAGCAGTCCTCGAGGACCTGCAGCTCGGCGCGGCGGCTCATGATCCAGGGGCTGGCCGATCCTCCGCCCGCGACGTCGTCCTCCCGGTCGCCGCTCATCGAGCGCAGCGGCGCGCCGCAGACGGCGCAGGCCGTCAGGTGGGAGGGATTGGTCGCCCCGCAGGCGAGACACGGGATCACCGACTGCCGATCGTCCGCCTCGCCGGCGCAGACGTTGCACAGCACCTCTCCTTTGGGGATCGGTACGCCGCAGCGCGCACAGGTGTTGACCTCTTTGTCGCTCACAACACTCTCCTCGTCGTTATTCGATGCACCACATGCCCTGGTAACCGTAGTCCGGATCGTACTCGGCCCCGCAGTGCGATCCAGGGTGGATCTCCTCGCAGACGAACGGCTGGGAGAGCATCCCCTCCTCGCAGTAGTAGACGGTGCTCAGATCCGGGCTGCAGCAGCCCTCGTACTGCTCGTCCGGGGTGTCTCCCAGCTGCCCGCAGTCGGTCGGCGGGTACGGGTCGCAGACGATCGTGTCGTCCGCGTACGTGTCGCTGTCGCTGTCG